>NZ_JAGWCZ010000006.1:0-226111 GCF_020657855.1 Clostridioides sp. ZZV14-6153
CCGTAGGAACTACGGGGATAGCCTGTGGAGAATTGGTAAGACATATTTTAGTATGCAAAATTCTATGAAGCAGGAACTCTGTGACTTTAGTCATAGGAGGTTCAGGGAACAGGAAATAGTATTATGAAGGATAAAGGTATAATTATTGATGAAGATACTATACTTGAAATTGAAAATATAAGAGAAGATTTAAGTGGATATGATGTATATGATTACCTAGATAAAACTGTTATGCCAGGAATTATGAATTGTCATGTGCATTTGACAATGGAGCCAGTAGGAAATCCAAAAGTTTATTATGAGAACGTATCTGATGTAGAGCTTGTGGTAAATACAATAAAACAACTTGATGCATATTTAGATTCAGGAGTAACATATATTAGAAGTCTAGGTTGTCCAAAATATGTGGATGTGCAGCTTAAAAATCTTATAGACAAAGGGTCTATAGATGGTCCTGGTATAGTTACTTCAGGTCCAGTTATATGTATGACAGGAGGACATGGATACTATTTTGGTATTGAAAGTGATGGAGTAGATGAATGTAGAAAATCAGCTAGAACAGTTTTAAAAAATGGAGTAGATTGTGTAAAGATAATGGCTACTGGAGGTGTAACAACTGATGGTGTTGAGCCAGGTTCACCACAATTGACTTTAGAAGAAATGAAGGCTGCTATAGATGAAGCTATAAAAGCAGGGAAAATAACTGCTACACATGCACAAGGAAGAACTGGTATAAAAAATGCAGTGCTTGCAGGAATCACTTCTATAGAACATGGTGTTTATTTAGATGATGAAATAATTGATTTGATGCTTGAAAGAGGAACATATCTAGTTCCAACAGTTGCTGCACCATATTTTATTTTAAATGCAGGAAAAGAAAGTGGAATAACTGAGGCTACTCTTAGAAAGTGCGAAATTGTTGCTATTCCACATAAAGAATCATTCTTAAAAGCGTACAAAAAAGGAATTAAAATTGCAGTTGGTTCTGATGCAGGAACTTCTTATAATGAACATGGAAAGACATATTATGAAATGAAGTTAATGTCAGATTATGGTATGGATAATATGGATGTAATAGTAGCAGCTACAAAAACTGCATCTGAACTTTTAAGAATTGATAAAAATTATGGAACTTTAGAAAAAGGAAAGAAAGCAGATGTGATAGTTGTAAATGGCAATCCTATAGATAATATAGATGTAATGTCAGATGTTTTAGCAGTATTTAAACTTGGTAAAAAAGTTAGATAATAAAATAAAAGAGAAATTAGAAAAAAGTGTCTGAAAGATTTTTAAATGATTAGAGACACTTTTTTTATTGATAATATTTATTAATACTTTAAAAATTAATATGTTATTTTATATCTATTAGTTAATACATATTATAAAAGAATAAAAAGTAATAATTTGTCATGTAAATAGATATGTTTTTATAAATAAGATATTTTAAAATAAAAAATAGTATATAAAAAAGGTTTATATGTTATATTTATATAAATATATCTATAAATAAGAAAGGAGCAAATTGGTAAATGATAGAGGTAGATAAGTTATGTAAATCTTTTACAAGAGTTATAAAAGATGATAAAAATAAAAGTTCAATAAAAAAATTAAAGAAAATTAAAACTAAAAAAGAAGACTTTCTTGCTGTAAATAATGTTTCTTTTAGTGTTGAAGAAGGTGAGATAGTCGGAATATTAGGACCAAATGGTGCTGGAAAGACAACTTTACTTAGAATGCTAGGAGGAATATTAACACCAACATCAGGAAATATAAGTGTTTCTGGATATGATTATTCAATAGATAAAAATTCAGCAAAAAAAGAAATAGGATATCTATCTGGAAATACAAAGCTATATGGAAGACTTTCTCCTAGAGAACTTTTAACAACTTTTGGAAGTTTATATGAAATGACAAAAGAAGAAATAGAAGAGTCGATTAAAAATGTTGTAAAAGTAATGGATATGAATGAATTTATAGACAATAGAATTGAAAATCTATCAACTGGTCAGACACAGCGAACATCTATAGCTCGTTGTTTAATACATTCCCCAAAAGTGTATATTTTTGATGAACCAACATTAGGTCTTGACGTTTTGAGTAGTGCATCTATAATAGACTTTATGAAAAACGAAAAGTTAATAGGAAAAACCGTACTTTATTCAACTCATTATATGGAAGAAGCAGAAATTTTATGTGATAAGATTTTAATGATTCATAATGGAAAAATAATTGCATCAGGAACACCGAAAAGTTTAAAAGAAGAATCGGGAGTAAATAATCTGAGAGATGTGTTTATAAATCTTTCTAGAATGGAGGAGGTTTAGATGAGAAGTAAAATTGTAAAATACATATTCAAAAAAGAAATGTTAGACATACTAAGAGACAAAAAGACCTTATTTATGATGATTGTTATACCACTTCTTTTATATCCTTTGCTTATGTTGTTGATGATTCAAGTAATGAATATGTCTGCAAATAGTATGAATAGTAAAGATATTAATATAGCTTTTGATAGTACACCTAATAAAGTGCTTGTATCAATGATTGAAGAGGAGAATAATTTAGAGGGCGATACTGGGACTAATAAAGATACTACAAATGATAAAGGCAAAATAAAAATATTAAGTGTTGATAATTATAAGAAGTCTTTAGAAGAAAATAAAATTGATGCTTACATAAAAATAGAAGAAAAGCAATCATCTACGAGTTATAAAATATATATGAATTCATCTCAGGAAAATTCGTCTAACTCTGTAAAAAGAATTGAAACTGTTTTAGATAAATACAAGAGATTTACTATAGAGAATACTTTATCTGAAAAAGGACTGGATGTACAAAGTACATTAGAACCTATAAAGTACAGTACTATAGATGTTGCAAAAACAGAAGAAGTAGCAGGCTACTTCTTAGGACAGATATTGCCATTTATATTAATAATAGGAGTTTTGCTTGGTTCAATATATCCAGCAATAGATGTTATGGCTGGAGAAAAGGAAAGAGGTACACTAGAAACTTTATTTACACTCCCAATATCAAATTTAGAATTAGTCATGGGAAAATATATGGCTGTTTCCCTTAGTGCAATAGTAACAGCAATTTTAAATATTTTATCTATGGGCTTAACGATGGCATTTATTTTAGTGAGTGGGGGTCTTAGTAGCCAGTTTGGTTTTGGAAATTTTAATTATGGAGATTTAATTTTACCAATTGCTACTACTTTAATATGTGTATGTCTGTTTTCAATGGTAGTTGCAGCAATAAGTATGTGTGTATGTTCACTAGCAAAAAGCTTTAAAGATGCTCAAAACTATATAACTCCTCTTATGTTGGTTATTATGATACCATCTTATGTTTCTATGATACCAAATATAGTATTGGATAGAGTAACAGCTGTAATACCTGTGGTAAATATATCATTACTTATAAAAAGTGTATTATCTTTTAAAAGTGATTTAAATCTGATAGCACTAGTTTTAACATCGAATATAGCTTTTGTTATATTGGCAATTATACTTCTGTCTAAAATGTTTAATTCTGAAGAAATACTTTTTGGAAATAGTAAGAGTTTTTCTTTCTTGGAGAAAAGATGTAATATAAAAAAAGGGTCTATACCAACTGTGAGTGATGGGATTATTTTGTATGCAGTAGGATTAGTTCTTTTAATTTATGCTGGTTCTTTGGTTCAAATTAAATTTGGAACAGCAGGTATTGTAATGACACAAGTTATGATAATTGCTTTACCACTAATATTTGCATATTATATCAAAGCTGATTTTAGAGAAGTATTTAGTATAAAGATTCCAACATTAAAACATCTCTTAGGAGGAGTTGTTCTTTGGATTGGTGGATACATCATTATTATGATTATAACTCAGTTAATTTTATTTTTATTTCCTCAAAATATGGAAGTGGCTGAGAGTTTAAATAAATCTCTGTTTATGAAGGATAAATTTTTATTGAATTTATTGATAATAGGATTATTACCAGCTATATGTGAAGAAATATTTTTTAGAGGTTTTATATTTTCTGCATTTAGTAAATCAAAAAATGGAGTTAAGTCTGTAAAGTTAGCAATAATCTGTAGTGGAGTATTGTTTGGTATTATGCATATGGATTTTATAAGAATAATTCCAACATCAATATTAGGAATCATATTTGCATACAGTGTATATAAGTCGGGCTCTATATTTGTATCAATGTTATTACATTTCTTAAATAATAGTGTAGCAGTTATAGTAAATCATTATGCAACAGGAAATATAGCTAATTTATATAAGTTTATTGAGGTTGATTTTTCAAATTTAAATATGTTTAAATTTGTTTTAATTCTTGTAATAAGTTTTATATTGGTTATATTAGGAAGGAGACTTTTATATAGAAAAGATTTAAAAAATTAAATATAAATTTCTTAAATATATTGAGATAATAAATAACACTAAAATATATAAGTATTACTTTATTTATATATACTTTAGTGTTATTTTATTTATTTCTTCATTATATAAACTCTTTATAAATTCATTTATATAATATTTTAATTATATAAATGAATTTATAAAGAGTTTATATTTAAAAAATGACCTTAAAAAATTAAGTGAAAGTAACATATTAAAAAATTCAAATTAAATATTATTCAATTTAGTTTGTTATGAAAATTAAGTGTTGATTTGTGGAAATGAATAGAAGAAGAAAAATAGAATAGAATTTTAAAGGTAAATATGTTGCAAATACTGTATTTTAATAAAAAGTAGTCATTTCTTGTAAAATGGATAGTTTATATTTACTTTAAAATTTGTAAAATTTTGTTATACTATATATATAGAATATGTTATATTAGTTGTCTTTCCTATTGATTTATACATTTCATATCGGTATAATAGAAAATAAATTGGATTATTTTGGCATATAATTATTGATAAAAAGTCAATCTTTTTATATGAATTTTCTGAAAAGTTTTATTTTTATATTATAATTATATTGATTTTTACTAAAAACTATCCATTTTACAAGAAATGGAAACTTTTGGAATGTGTTTATTTGCTAGTGGTTTATAATCAAATAGAGGTGCTTTAATGGGAGGAAATTTTTATGAGGAAATTACAAAAAAAATTAATGGTTTTTTTATTTATTTGTATAATTTTACAAGTTAAATATACAACACCAGTCTATTCTTTACATAAGCTTTATAAAAATAACTCCATAAATAACTTTGAATTCAACTTATTTAATAAACAATTTATTAGCTACTATGCATTGCAGATAATATTTACTATGACGATAATATGTCTAGTACTTATTTTTTATATAGTATATGATAAATTAAGTTTAAGAGTTAAATTACAAAATATCGTGTATACAGATGGTCTTACAGGAGCAAGTACTATGGATAAATTTGTAATTGATGCTAAAAAAATATTAAGCAAAAACACTCAAGAGAAATATGCGTTATTATATATAGATATTGATAAATTTAAGTATATAAATGATTTGTTCGGATATGAAGTGGGAAATAAAATTTTATGTAGTTTAACAAATATTATTAAACATAATATATTTGAAGAAGAAATATTTGCAAGGATATCTGCTGATAATTTCACAATAATTATGAAATATAGAGAAGAAGAAGATATAATAAATAGATTAGAATGTATATTTAAAGAATTGGATTTATTTAATAATAATCAGGAAGAAAAATATAAATTGGTTTTAAGCTGTGGAATATACTTTATACTTCCAGAAGATAAAGATATCAACCCAATAATAGATAGAGCTAATATACCTCATAAAATGGCAAAAGGAGGACATAAAAGTTCATATGCATTTTATGACAACAAGATTCATGATCAAGAAATAAAAGAAAAAGAGATGGAAAATACAATGTTCTCAAGCTTAGAAAATAAAGAGTTCATAGTATATTTGCAACCTAAAATAGAACTAAATACAGGAGAAATACAAGGTTCGGAAGCACTTGTACGATGGAAAAATCGTGATAAGGGATTAATTCCTCCAAGTGAGTTTATACCATTTTTTGAGAAAAATGGTTTTATAATAAATTTAGATTTATATGTACTAGAAGAAGTTTGTATACAGCTTAGAAAATGGATTGATGCAGGTATAAACCCAGTAACTATTTCAGTTAATGTCTCAAGAATCCATTTATATTGCAATAATTTTATAGAAACCTATAAAAATATAATTGATAAGTACAATATACCTGCAAAATATATAGAACTTGAATTAACTGAGAGTATTATATTTGATAATTTTGATATTTTAATTGATATAATGAATAATTTAAAAGAGATAGGCTTTTTAATATCTATGGATGATTTTGGTTCAGGGTATTCATCATTAAATATGTTAAAAGAAATTCCTATGGATATCTTAAAACTTGACCAAAAATTTATCATGGAAACATATAATAGTAAGAGAAGTAAAATAATTGTTACTAAAGTTGTAGAGATGGCAAAGGAATTGGGGATGAAAGTAATATCTGAAGGTGTAGAGACAGAAGCACAGTTTAAACTTTTGAAGGAAGTCAAATGTGATATGGCACAAGGATATCTATTTGGAAAACCAATGCCAATTGAAGAATTTGAAAAATTGATTGCATACACTTCAGCAAAAGAATAATCAATTTACTTTATAAAAAATAAATAAGTTATATTAAAAATGAACTCTAATCTAGTGTTCATTTTTTATGTGGATTTTTATACATCTATTTATTAAAATATGTAAACATTAACAAATATAAATATAGTCTTACCTCATATAGATTAACTAAAACACTAGAATGTAGTATCTATTGGTGGCATCTATTGAAATTACATTTCAGTATTTATTTTGCAGTAATGATTGTATAATTCCTGAACTTTTGATTTTATCAATGTTTTAAGCTCAATTGGTTCTAGTACTGTGGCCTCTTTTCCAAATGACAAGAAATATTCAGCTACCCAGTTTAGTGTTGTTTTTGAGATATACATATCTATGTAGCCACCATTAGGAAAAATAGTCAATCCTTTTGCTAATAGAAATTCTGTCTCACAGCGTTTTACTCCTATATCTGTTAGTTGAATTTTAATATGATAATCTTTAGCAACTTCTAAATTTTCAAGATATTCATGTATTGAATTTGGAATACTGTATTTTGAACTTGTTATATTTTCTATATTTACAATCTTTTCAATTCTGTCTACACGAAATTCACGGATAGATTTTGACTTTAAGCAATACGCTGGACAGTACCAAAGACCATTCATTGCATATAAACCAACAGGGATAATAGTTCGGATACTTTGGTTTTTATTTGATGAATATTGAACTGTAAGAGCAGAATTATTTGTAATTATGTTAAATAGTTCTTTCAACAAAGGAGAAGAGCAATGTCTATCTGGTGTCCAGAATACAATTTTATTTTGTATTTGAGTAATATTATGCTGTACATCTGCTGGTAGACAATTTAAAAACTTCTTTAATACAGAGACTCTCTCTTGTTCAAATGGCAAATCACTATAAAAAGCTAATGATTGATAGGCAAAAAATATTGCTTTTGCTTCACTTTCTGAAAAGGTAATTGGTGGTAGTATACGTTCTTTTAACATATGATAACCACCTGTTGCCCCTGTTTCTGAATATAGAGGGAATCCCATGCTTTCTAAAGCTTGTAAATCCCTAAGTATCGTTCGTTTTGATACACAAAATTCTTCAGACAATTCTCTCAAGGTAAAATTTCTTTTTGCATTTATAGTTATTATCAATTCAATTAAGCGCTCAGCCTTTGACATTTTTCTACTCCTTTTTTTATAATAGTGACAATTATTGTCACCATTATATGATAGGATATTATCATGTTGAAAGCAATATAAATATTATAGAAAGGATGGATATTTAATATGAAAGTTGATGATATATTCAATTACTGTGTATCAAATTTAGATGATGTTGTTTTAACAGACAATTGGGGGGAAAGAGGTATATTTTATAATCCTAATGGTATTTTAAAGAAAGGAGTATATGTTCTTACTATCAAAGAAAAAGATGGTGAAAATGACAAAAGTTCATCACTCAACCGAAGTAATGTTTATCGTGTGAATGTATGCTTGAAAAAGGAAACATTTATTAAAATGTTCGATTATATTCCAAAGCGTCCAGAGGCTGGGCAAATTGTGAAAATGGACTTTGATTTTAAAAAAATGGATACAATTATGCCTCATCCTGTTTACGCATGGATGGGATGGGTATGTGTCTTAAATCCTTCAGAAAAAACATTTAAAGAATTAAAAGTAATGATACAAGAGTCATACGATTTTGCTAAGGAAAAATTTGCTAAAAGGATAAAAAAGTAATAGCATGTGAACATAATTATAATAAAGGCTACCAAGACCTAAAAATACAATTATATTTTTTCACTTCATATATTCTTATAGATTCACATAAAATTTGGTAGCCTTGAATGAAAATCTCTAAACCAGACAAGAGAAAAATAAATACCAAATGAAATATCAAAAAACATAGTGATTAAGGAAATTTCTTGTATTATACCTATTCAAACCTGAAGATTTTGAGATTTAATAATAGGTTTTAAAATGCTATTTTTTATAAAAACTATATTTAAATGAAAAAGCTTGTAGATATTTATAATTTTATCTAAAAATAGTTGACATATGAGCTGTATTATTATATTATTGTATTAGGTTATTAATACAATAATATGATAACACAATGAGGAGGCATGAATATGGAATGGGAACTTGATAATAACAAACCTATATATATACAATTAGTAGAACATCTAAAGTTAAAAATAGTTTCAGGGGAAATAAAAATAGGTTCTAAATTAGAAACAGTAAGAGCACTTGCAGAGGATGCTGAAGTTAATCCAAATACAATGCAAAAAGCTTTAACAGAACTGGAAAGACAAGGATTGGTTTATAGCCAAAGAACAAAAGGAAGATTTGTAACAGATGATAAGGAAAAAATAAAAGCTATGAAAGAGGAAATAGCCAATGTTGAAATAAACACATTAAAAGAAACTTTAGTAAAACTTGGATATGACAAAGATGAAATGTTAAAACTTATAACAGAAAATTTGAAAGGGGAATTATAAAATGGATAAAAATATAAATAATGTTTCTCAAAATGACATAGTTGAATTTAAAGGTGTAAATAAAAGCTATGGAACTAAAAAAGTTTTAAAGAATGTTGAATTGAATATACCAAAAGGAAAAATAGTTGGCTTGTTAGGTCCTAATGGAAGTGGTAAAAGTACAATGATTAAATTGATGAATGGATTGTTACAACCTGATGATGGTGAAATTATGATAAATGGAATGAAGCCATCTATAGAAACAAAAAAAATAGTATCATACTTACCAGAAAGAACTTATTTAAACGACTGGATGAAGGTATCAGACTTACTTAAATTTTTCTATGATTTTTATAGTGATTTTGATGTTAGAAGAGCAAATGAAATGATTAAGAGTTTAGATATTGATGTAAATGAAAAATTAAAAACAATGTCTAAAGGAACTAAAGAAAAAGTACAACTTATTCTAGTCATGTCAAGAAAAGCAAATATATACATTTTAGATGAACCTATTGGAGGTGTTGACCCAGCTGCAAGGTCATATATACTTAAGACTATACTAAAAAACTATTCTGAGGATAGTACTTTGTTGATTGCAACTCATTTAATAAGTGAGATAGAGAATATATGTGATGAAGTAATATTTATATCTAAAGGTGAGATAGTATTACAAGGAGATGTTGAAGCAATAAGAGAGGAAAAAGGTAAATCTATAGATGCATTATTTAGGGAGGAATTCAAATGTTAGGAAAACTATTAAAATATGAATTAAAGGCAAGTGGAAGAACGTTTATACCATTATATATAGCTATAATAGTAGTGGCTATATTAAACGGAATATTTATGAAGATTGATATATTCCAAATACAAGGAATAGGAATACTTGTACTTACAAGTCTTTTTATGGCACTAGGTGTTTTAACTATTGTAGTTACAATTCAAAGATTTAGAAAAAATCTTTTGGGAGATGAAGGTTATTTAATGTTTACTCTTCCTGTTAATACTAGTTCGCTTATATTATCCAAATGTATAACAGCACTTATATATGCGGTACTTAGTTTTATAGTTGCAGTAGTTACATTTTCAGTACTAATGTTTTTTAGTGCTTCTGGAATTGAATTTGCTGAGATTTTAGATTTTTTTAATAATGTTTTTAAATTGGGATTTGAAAACTTTTTAGATATTTTCTTGTTATTATTAACAATGCTTATTTCATATACTTCATTCATTTTATTGCTATACACAGCAATTTCAATGGGGCAATTACCAAGATTTAATAAACATAGAAATGTATCCGCATTTGTTTCTTTTATAATTATAAATATGATAATATCAACTGTTGGTAATACAATTGAAAGATTTTTACCAAGAGAAAATACTAATATGATTTATCATTTATATCAAAGCTCTCATTTTATGTTTGCTATACTTGGTAGTATTATACTTTTAGTAATATTATTTGTTGCTACAAAATATATACTAGATAGAAATTTAAATTTAGAATAGATATTTTTATAAAGAGCCATCTTTTAGAGCTACCCTAAAAGATGGCTCTTGTTTACTTTAATAAGTAACCAATTGAGTATTATGTAAACAGGAATAAATTCTTATATATGGTTAAATGTGTATGTGTATTATATAATAGAAATGAATGCTAAAAATTTTGATAAATAATTACAAAATTATTATAAGCAAATACTGCAAATAGAAAGTCTACAAACAGAGTAATAAAAGTTAAAACTACATGGATTTGAGGGAGAAAATATGAAAAGTTATACAAAGACTAAATGGAGTGTTTGGGGCATAATTACATTTTCATTTATTTTAGTCTTATTTTTAAGGATGTCAACTGCTGTTGTCTCAGATAATTTAGCAAAAGAGTTAGGGTTTAATTCTATACAAATATCAAATATAGCATCATTTTGCCTTTACTCATATGCATTTATGCAAATACCAGCAGGTATATTAATTGATAAATATGGAGCAAGAAAAATTAGTAGTATTGGAATAATAACAGCGAGTGTAGGTTCTATATTATTTGGATTAATACAAAATATAGAATTAGCATATATTTCTCGTATAGTTGTAGGAGCAGGAACATCAGTAATACTACTTTGTATCTTAAAAATTCAAGGTAGATGGTTTGATAAATCAGAGTTTGCTTCTGCAACAGCTAAGTTCTCATTTGTTGGAAATGTGGGAGGAGTTCTTGCTACTTTTCCGCTAGTATTTTTATCTGAATTTATTGGTTGGAGAAATTCATTTTTATTAATAGGTATAATAGGTGTTTTAATTGGATGTTGTATGTATATTATTGTTAGAGATACACCAAGAGAATATGGATTTAATGTAAATGTTGATATTTATGAAGAATCAGAAAAAATTAGTATTATTGAGGGGATTAAGTCTGTTATAGTCAACAAGTCAACATGGTATAATTCAATAATAATGTTTTCTTTTGTAGGTTTAACAAGTGCATTTACAAGTCTTTGGGGAGTAAGATACATAATGGACGTTTATGGAGTTAGCAAGAGTTTTTCTGCATTTATAGTATCATTTTTTACATATGGATTTATATTTGGCTCAATAATTATGGATTTTATGTTTGCAAAAATAAAGTCTAGCAAGTTTAACATAATAAAATATGGTGCAATGATAGACTTATTTATATGGATAATAATTGTAATTGTTTTCAAAGTAAAACCACCAATAATGTTTTTACCAGTAGCATTTTTTATAATGGGGTGTATAGTCATGTCACATTTACAAGTATTTAATGATGCTAAATATAAGAATAAAGAGATTTATTCTGGATTAGCAACTAGTGTTATTAATACCTTTGAATTTATAGGAAGCGGTATTATTAATTTAATCATAGCTATATCTTTACAAATAAATTTCTACAATACAGTTGATGGATACAAAAGAGGATTTATTATATTTATAGTATTAAGTATTATAACTATAATAGCATCTCATATTGGTGTAAAAAATGATGATTTTAAAACTAAGTAGCATTTTCGGAGTGACTTAGCATAAAGTTCTGTAAATAATAGAGGGTTTGGATTTAGAAAAAAGAGCTAACTGGAATATAAATCTTGTTTACTATGATTAAATGATATTGTATCATATTAAATAGAAAAATAAGAACTTTAAACTATAATATTGGTTCTAAAATATAAAGTAAGGAGTTTTTTCTATGGATACAACAAAAATAGATGATATAAGTAAGTTAGATTTAAATAATCTAGATATTAATAAAATGGACATGGGCGGTTTGATGGAAAGCCTTTTGGAATGGGCAACTACAAGTGGAGTAAAACTTATAATAGGTCTACTTATACTTTCCATTGGATTTAAAATAATAAAAAAAATTGTAAACCATGTCATGACAGTTCTTGGTAAAAGAGATGTTGATTTAACGTTAAGAAAGTTTTTGAAATCTCTTCTTTTAAGTGTACTTAAAGTTGCTGTTATAATAGTTGTTCTTGAATACTGGGGTATGAGTTTATCTAGTTTTGCTGCTGTAATAGCTTCAGCAGGGGTAGCGATAGGTTTGGCACTGCAAGGTAGTTTATCAAATTTTGCTGGAGGATTTATTATACTTCTGATTAGACCATTTAAAGTAGGAGATTACATAGAAGCAGCAGGTCATGGAGGAACAGTTGAGCAAATAGGTCTTTTTTATACACAATTAGCTACTCCAGATAATAAACAGATACTTATACCAAATGGTTCTGTATCAAATGATAGTTTGATAAATTATTCTGCAAAAAATACTAGAAGGGTTGATTTGGTTTTTAGTGTAGGATATGAAGATGATATATTACATGTTAGAAGAGTCTTAAAAGAAATTGTAAACAAACATAAATTAATAATAAATGAACCAGAACCATTTATAGGAATAGTTGAACATGGAGATAATGCAATTAAATTTGCAATTAGGGCTTGGTGTAAGACAGAAGACTATTGGACAATTTACCTGGATTTATTAGAAGAGGTTAAAGTTAGATTTGATGAAGAAGGAATTACAATACCATATCCTAAAATGGATTTAACAGTCAGAGAACTAAATAAAATTTAAGTTTTTAATTATATAAAAGGGATGCTTTAAATAGCATCCCTTTCAGTTGTATTTACTTTATGTAGATTTTTTATATTTATGTTTAATTAATAATGATTTTTACTATCTTATAGATTTAAATTTTAAAATTCTGGTATAATAAATTATATTATATAGATTTTAAAAATATTTCATCTTTGAGCGATATATTCAACATTTCTATTCTTAAGAATAATTATGATTTATAAACAGGTATTATATTAGAACTTTAAAAATTTATACTCATATCTTATTATTTAGGTTAATTTTCATATAAGTAATATTAAAATAGATTTTTAGCTTCTTAAGTATAGATTGTAAAGCCTTGAAACTATTAAAATAAAGTAAGAAGTATCTGCAATATAAAAGGGTAAATAAAGGATTTAAAGGGTATAATATAGAATAAATTAATTATTTAAGGAGGATTTTTATGTGTAAAAAACTATATTTATTAGTAGCAAGTATACTTATTGCAGGTTTATTAACTGCATGTAGTGGAAATTCAAATTCAGGACAAGCGCCTCAAAATGGTGACACAAAAAAAGAAGCAAATGCATCAAATAGTGATTTAAAAGATGGCAAAATGGATGAAAGTTTAATGGAGCAAGATTTCAAAGTACCTTACACAGATGCAATAAATATATTTAAAGACAAATATAAGGATGCTGATATAGTAGATTTAAGTCTTGAAAGTGATTTAAATAAATATGTTTATACGGTTGAAGGTGTAGATGATAACAATGAGTATAAGATGAAAATAGATGCTAATACAAAGGATGTATTACAAGATAAAACTGAAAAATTGGATTCAGAAGATTTAAATGGTAAAGCTAGAGAAGAAAAATTAGATTTAAATGATATAATAACACCTCAAAAAGCTATGGAAATTGCATTAAAAGAACAAGATGGAATAGTAAAAGAATGGAGTTTAGATAAAGATTTAGATGCTACTTTTTATAAAATAAGAATAGATAAAGAAAAAAATGAATATGACATAAAGGTAGATTCTAAAAAAGGAACTATACTGGAGGTAGAAAAAGAAGATTAAAAGTTTTAAGTTGCTTTTAAAATAAATTCTTTTTTAAATAAAATTTGTTTAAAATATAACAAATAGGGTATAAAAAGGTTAAATAATTATTTTAGGAGGAGTACGGTATGTCATTAAAATCACTGAAAATAAAAGAAAATTTATATTGGGTAGGTTCGCTCGACCCTGATTTAAGAGTATTTGACATAATTATGTATACACCTTATGGAACAACTTATAATTCATATGTTTTAAAAGGAACAGAAAAAACAGTTTTATTTGAGACAGTGAAGGATAAACATTTTGACAAATATATTGAAAGATTAAATGATTTAAATATAGATTTTGAAAAAATTGACTATATTGTGGTAAGTCATACTGAACCAGACCATGCAGGAAGCGTTGAAAAACTTTTAGATTTAGCAAAAAATGCAAAAGTAGTAGCTTCAGAAACTGCCATTAAGTATCTAAAGGAAATCGTAAACAAAGATTTTGAATATATTGCAGTTGCAGATGGAGATGTGCTATCAATAGGTGATAAAACTTTAGAATTCTTCTCTGTACCTATGCTTCATTGGCCAGATACTATATACACATATATAAAAGAGGATAAAACCCTTGTAACATGTGATTCATTTGGAAGTCATTATAGTAATGATAAGATAGTAAACACTCTTAATGAAGATGAAGAAAAGGATTACTTAGATGCTTTAAGATATTATTATGATTGTATAATGGGACCATTTAAACCATCTATGGTAACTGCTATAGAAAAGATAAAAGATTTAGATATAGACACAGTGTGTCCAGGTCATGGACCAGTATTGACTGAAAATCCTAGAAAAATTATAGACCTTTATTATAATTGGAGTGTAAATGAACAAGTAAAATTAGAAAAAGAAGTTACAATTTGTTATGTTTCTGCACATGGATATACAAAAATCATGGCAGAAGCTATAAAATCATATATTGAAAAAAATAGCAATTATAAAGTGAATTTATTTGATGTAATAGAACATAAGCAAGAAGAAATTCTAGCTAAAATAGCAGTATCACAAGGTGTATTATTTGGAACACCAACAATATTAGGAGATGCGTTAAAACCTATATGGGATATATTAGTATATTTAAATCCAGTTCTTCATGGTGGAAAAGTTGCATCAGTATTTGGTTCATATGGATGGAGTGGAGAAGGTATAGAAAATGCTATGGAGAGAATCAATCAGCTTAGAATGACAACAGTGAAACCATTTGCTGTTAACTTTAAACCATCAGGAGAAGAAGTTGACAAATTATATGCTTATACAGGAAAATTCTTAGATAAGTTAAACTCTACTTTTGGAAGTAAAAAGAAAACTAAAAAGTTTAAATGTGTAATTTGTAACGAAGTATTTGAAGGAGATAGTGCTCCTAGTATATGCCCTGTATGTGGAGCTAAAGAGGACCAATTTATAGAAGTTGAAGAAGATGAGGTTACTTTTAGAAAAGATACTGATGAATATTTTGTTATAGTAGGAAATGGTGCAGCTGGTTTCTATGCAGCAGATGCTATAAGAAAAAGAAATAAGACTTGTAAGATAACTATGATTTCTAATGAGGAGGAGTTAACTTACTACAGACCTGCACTTTCTGATGGTATAAATGAAGAACTTAATTCTGATTTCTATATGGAAGATAAAGCTTGGTATGACGAAAACAATATAGTAGTAATATTAGGAACAAATGTAGATAAATTAGATGAAGCAAATAAAACTATTGTAGTAAATGATGGTGCTATTAAATTTGATAAGCTTGTAATAGCTACAGGAAGTAGAAACTTCATACCACCAATTAAAGGTCATGATTTAGAAAATGTATTTACACTTAGAAATATAAAAGACTTATATAATGTAAAAGAAGCATTAGAGAAGTCTAAGAAAGTTGTAGTAATTGGTGGAGGACTATTAGGTCTTGAAGCAGCATGGGAATTCAAATTAAAAGGCTTAGAAGTAGTAGTAGTTGAAGCAATGGATGGTATATTATCAAAACAACTTGATAAAGAAGGAAGTAAAATACTAGAACAATGTGTAAGGGATACAGGCATAGATGTAAGATTAGGTGTGGCAGTTGATGGTATTGATGGTGATGGAAAGGCTCAAAAAGTTGTATTTAAAGATGGCAATAGTGTTGACTGTGATATGGTAGTCTTTTCAATTGGAGTGAGAGCAAATACTCAAATGGTTCAAGATACATCTGTAAAAATTGATAGAGGTATTGTTGTAGATAATACATTACAGACAACTGTTAAAGATATATATGCTTGTGGAGATGTTGCACAAGTAGGAAATACTAGTCTAGCAATATGGCCATCTTCAGTAGAAATGGGAAAAATAGCAGGAGCAAATGCAAGTGGAGATAGTTTGAAATTTGAAAGTGATGTATATCCAGTTTCATTAGATGCAATGAATGTTAAAGTATTTAGTATTGGTAATATACAAGATTTTGATAAAGAAATTTCATCAAAAGATGAAGGTAAAAGAGTATATAAAAAGTTATTTATGAAAGATGGTTCATTAGTAGGAGCTATACTTATAAATGATTTAAGTTGTACTGTTAAATTGATAAGATTGATATCTGAAAAAGGGGACTTTGAAGATATTATGAAGTCAGATATACTATAGTTTAAATATATCCAGATAAAAAGAAAAAGTCTTGAAATATGATAGATTCATATTTTAAGACTTTTTTGTTATAATATATAATAAAATAAATATACCTTAACTGTAAATTTACATAAATTATTTACTTTTGAATATTAGATTCCTTTTTGAAATTGGTATGTAATAGTAATATAGAGTATATAATAATAGTTAAAGTTAAAAAAAGGGGAAAAGCAATATGCAGTATATACAAGAATTACTTGATTTAACTCAAAACTATTGGGTGTTAGCCACAATAATTGGTTTATTAAGTGCATTTATAGAAAGCTTTATACCAGCCTTACCACTTGTGGCGATAGTTACAGCAAATGCTGCGATACAAGGGTTATTACTTGGGTGTTTGTTATCATGGATTGGCTCAGGGCTTGGGACAACCTCATTATTTTTATTAATAAGTAGATTTACTGATAGTAGACTTTTTAATAAGTTGAGAAATAGTAAAACTGAAAGAGCAATAAGTTGGATGGACAAACAGGGATTTAAACTGCTATTTATAGCATATGCTTGTCCATTTATGCCTGGATGTTTAGTTACTGTTGCATCAGCTTTTTGTAAAAAAGATATAAAAGATTTTGTTCCAGCAATGTTGGCAGGAAAATTTGTAATGTTTATAGTAATAAGTTATGTGGCAAGTGATATAGAAGGATTTATAACAAGCCCACTAAAGATAGCATCATTTATACTACTAGTATTTTTATCATGGAAAATTGGAAGTAAAGTTAATAAAAACCTTGAAAATCATAATTATGAATTTCATCATAAAAAACACGATAATGATAGAAATAACAAAAGAATTTAACTTGTCAAAAAAATAAAATTGTCTTAAAAGAATTAGATTTAAATAAATTTTAAATTTAAAAGTATTCTTTTAAGACAATTTTTTTAATTTATTAATTGATTTATAAATATATAGCTATAAAAATATATTAAAATAAAATGTAAAATTGATATCCGATTAAAAAAATAACTATGAAGTTTAAAAGTTTAGATATGAATTTTTCTGTTTTCGAGCTAGTTTTTATAGGGAGTAAGGAAATGTTTATAGTAATGGGAAAAAACAATTCGATACCTTCTTTCGTAATAAGGTCAAGACACATGTGAGAAAAATATCCTATTATAAATCCACTAGACAGACATGAAAAAACTATATTGTTGTTAGTAAAGATTGTTAGAGACTTAAAAAAACTACCAATGAGTAATAAGGCAAGAAGACTATGAGTAAACCCTCTGTGTCTAAACCTACTTCCAAATAACTTGTAAATTAATATAAACTTTTTGCTTATGTAAGAACCTCTCATATCTATATCTGGAAATAATGAACCTAAATATGCAAAATATATATAGACTATAATTAATACTATTTTATATGTAGTATCGTATTTGACTAAATATATATTATTTATAAAGGGGAGTATCAAAAGTGCTAATATATATCCTCCCCTTTCATGTGTTTCTTTTATCATATAAAAATCCTCCTGAATCGTCACTATAAACATAATATTGGTAAATTTAGACTATCTTTTATTATATTATATAGCAAACATAAGTTTTTTTCAAAAGGATTTTAATATTTAATTAATCTTGAGATTTTAAATTTTTGTAATTTTCTAAAGCTCCATTCCAATTAACTACATTAAACCAATTGTTAATATATTCATTTCTTCTGTTTTGATATTTTAAATAGTAAGCATGTTCCCAAACATCAAGACCTATGATAGGAGTCAAGTTTTTACTTACAGGACTATCTTGGTTTGGAGTAGTTATAATGGACAATTTACCATCTTTAGTAGCTACTAGCCAAGCCCAACCAGAACCAAAAACATCTAAAGCTGCTTTTTGGAATTCTTCTTTGAATTTTTCAAAAGAACCAAAATCTCTGTCAATAGCTGCTTTTAAAGATTCAGAAGGTATAGTTTTTTCAGGAGTCATTATATCAAAAAAGAATTTATGATTGTAAGCACCACCTGCATTATTTCTTACTGTTGTAGCAATATCTTTAGGTAAAGAATCTAAGTTTTGTAATAATTCACATAAAGAATAATTATAAAGCTCAGGATATTTTTCAAGAGCTGCATTTAACTTATCAACGTAAGCTTGATAATGTTTATCATGATGTAAAATCATAGTTTCTTTATCTATATAGGGCTCAAGTGCATCATAAGCATAAGGTAATGGTTTAACCTTAAACTTGTTATTTTCGGGTGTAAAAGCAAATAAAGTTATACACTGTGAAAGTATAAATAAAGACATAATAACTGGTATTAACATTTTTTTCTTCATAAAAATCACCTCCTAATATAGTATTTCTAGAAATTAAAAAATTATGAAAGATTAGCAGATAATTTATAAAAATTTGATAGTAATTTTTTTAAAATTGAATAAGTTTTGAAGGCAAAGACAAAACTATGAAATACAGGATAATACTAAAAAATAGGAAGGAAATTTGATAATATGTGTGGCAATATTTCAATTTATTATAAAGGAGATATATCTGGAAAAGAAGATATTAAATTTAAAATAAAAGAATCTGTAAATAATATAAATCATATAAGTCTTGATAGTAGAGAATACTTAAAAGGTGAGGAAAAAGAGTTTGATTTTAATAGATTTGATGTAATAGATGTTATACATGGAGTTAAACCATTTGAAAAAGATGGAAAGGTTATAGTTTTAAATGGTGAGATATATAATAGTTGTGAGATAAAAGAAGAATTGATTAAAAAAGGGTACAGCTTTTCTACAGATAGTGATATTGAAATCTTATTAACATCTTATATAGCATTTGGAAAAAATTGTGTACATAAGATAAAAGGGATGTTTAGCTTTATAATATATGATAAAAAAGATGAAAGTATATTTGGGGCAAGAGATTTATTTGGAATAAAACCACTTTACTATATAAATAAAGAAAAAGTGATAATCTTTGCATCAGAATATAAATTTATACTGGAGTATATTAAAAAACTAAACATAAATGAACGAAGTTTACAGAGTTATTTTTCGTTTCAATATGTTCTTCCTGAAGATACTATGATACAAGGGATAAGATTGATACCAGCAGGACATTTTTTTAGAGTGGAAAATGGAATACTATCTTTAAAGAGATATAATAAACTTGAATTTAGGAGTAGTACAAAATTTTTTTACAGTAAGAACCATTTAGGAAATAGAGATATAGGCGAAGAAGAAGTGAGAAATGTAGTAATAGATTCGGTAAGAAGACAGGTATCAGAAAATAAACCTGTTGGAACATTTTTGTCTGGTGGTATAGATTCATCAATTATAACATCTATAGCTTCACAAATTAATCCAAATATAAAGTCTTTTTCACTAGGTTTTAATGTTAAAGGATATAGTGAATTGGAAATAGCTAAAAAAACAGCTGATAAATTGGGCATAGAAAACATTCCACTTAACATAACACAAGATGACTATATAAAAGCATTGCCTAGTGTAATTTATTTTTTGGATGACCCTGTGGCAGACCCATCAGGAGTAGGTCTTTATTTTTTAATTAAAGAAGCTAGTAAATATGTTAAAATAGCGTTGTCTGGAGAAGGTGCTGATGAATTATTCGGAGGATACAATGTATACAAGGAATATAATAATGTGAAATCAGTTATAAACTCACCAGTGTATATTAGAGGTGTATTAAATAGAGTTTCAGAGCTTATGCCTAATATAAAAGGCAAAAATTATCTTTACAGAGCTACAACACCTTTAGAAAAGAGATATATAGGAAATGCGAAGATTTTTGAAAATAATGAAGTGAAAAGATTCTTTTTTAAATATAAGGAAAAGAATATACATGAGTATTTATTATCAAATTTATACAGAGAAGCGCAGAAAAATAATTACGATTATATAAGTAAAATGCAACATATAGATGTAAATACATGGCTTCAAGGTGATATACTTCAAAAAGTTGATAAATTCTCTGTAGCTGAGCATCTAGGACTTAGAGTACCTTTTTTAGATAAAGATGTATTTGATGTAGCAAAAAATTTAAGAGTTGAACAAAAAATAACAAAAAATAATACAAAAGTGCTACTTAGAGAGTCCTTTAAAGATATAGTACCAGAACATGTTATTCAGAGAAAAAAATTAGGATTTCCAACGCCAATAAGAGTTTGGTTAAAAGATGATTTAGGCGATGTTGTAAGAGATACTATTTCTAATGCAAATGTAGACGAGTTTATTGATAAAAAATATATAATAAAACTTTTAGATGAACATCTAAAAGGTCACAAAGATAATTCAAGAAAAATATGGACTATATTTACATTTTGTCTATGGTATCAATTGTTTATAGAGCATAAAAACATCAAATATTAATTTTTGCATGACATACAGAGGGCGAACATATATAATGTTCTCGCCCCCTCTATTGGCATGAAGCAAGAGCAAATTAGTTTATTATTTCGATAAAATTACTGGCAAATATTTTGACAAGATGACTTTCCACTGCTAGATTTAAGTTTTGTCCATCATCGTACCCAGCAGAAATTAATCCAAGTAAATTGCCAAACATATCTAAAAGAGCCCCTCCAGAACTACCACTAGAGATTGGAGCTGTAAATTGTATCATTTGAACTGTTTCAAAGTCACGAAAAGCAGAGATAATTCCATCTGAAACTGTATTGAAAAGACCTAAAGGGCTTCCAATCGCAACTATTTTTTGACCTCTTACAGGTTTTTTGCTGACCTTGACTGGTATCGCTTTACATTTTCTATCAACTTTTATTACAGCTAAATCATAATCTGAGTGGTACTTTATGATTTGATACGATGTATAAACTTTATCATCATTTTCAAATCTAACTAAAAATGAATAGCCTTCATTAACTACATGGAGATTTGTAAGTATATAACCTTCACTATTTATGACTACTCCAGAACCACTCTTGAATGGTTTATTTTCATTATCACACACAACAATCATAACAACAGAAGTTGATAATTTTGCGAGTTCTTCATATGTAAGTTCTATTTCTTTATCTTTTTTATTTTTTCCAGATGTAAAGCTTGTGTCAACAGAAGTTTGTTCAGATTGAGGTTTATTTATAGGCGTATAAGTTTTGTTATTATTGATATTCTTATTTATATCTGTATTTAATTTTTCTAAAGGTATATCTAGCATAGTTGGACTTTTTTTAGAAAGTTCAACTAAAGTAGAAAATCTAGAACATTCAGGATATAAATCAAGGATATCTTTATGAGGATTTATGTACAAAATATCACATCCAAGCTGTGATAAAAAATACAAGAAAAAAAGTTCCTGTCTTTTAATATTTCCAAAATACACTACTTTGGGTGAAACATCAATTTTGACTTTATTATAAAATAATTTGGGTAGAAAATAATCTATCCAACATAAAAGTTTAACAGCAAAGTTTTTAACAATAGAAGGTGTTGAATTTGGTGTGTTTTTAGAAAACAACTCTAATGTACTTTTAAATGCAATTTTTTTTGTCCAATCTAAGGTATCATTTTCTATTTTACAAGGAAATTCAATATTGTATAAGCTCCAACTGTTAAATTTAGCATCATTATAAGTATTGAAAGTATTGAGCATCTTATCTGTTTGGGATTTATCAAAATTTATATTTAAGTTGTTTAGCCTAATATAGGGAACAGTTGTATTATTAAAAAGATGAGTATCTATATTTTTGATGTTTTTTATGTATTTATCAATAGAATCTTCAATACCTATATATCGTGTAAAGTAGACTTCTTTAATATAAGAAGAACTCTTATTTGTATAAGACTTACTAGACATAAATTCATTTAAAGGCTCTTTTGAATTCTTTATTACAACTTTTAATGGTTTAATAGTACAAATCATATTTTTTCTCCTCTAATAAGATGATATAATCTATTATAAAACATCTTAAAACAATATAGTACAAGAATTTTGTAGTTTCAAAATAAAATGTATACTTGTAGATATAAATGATATATAATTACATATTAAACATAGATTTTATCTCTTTAAAAAAATATGTAAAATCTATGTAAAAAGTAAGAAATATAAACATTTTTTTAATTATATTTTAAAAATATCAACTAAGTTTTATTCACAAATGAATAAAAAATGTTATAATATGATTAAAGAAAAAGATAAATAATTAGCAAGATTTGTTTAGCTAAAATTAACAAGGGAGCGATAAATTATGGGTATAACATTATCAAAAGGCCAAAAGGTTGATTTAACTAAAGGAAACCCAGGGCTTAAAAATATTTTAGTAGGGTTAGGATGGGACACTAACAAGTATGATGGTGGATTTGACTTTGACTTAGATACAGCAGCATTTTTAACAGGAGTAAGTGGAAGTGTTACTAATGATGGAGATTTTGTATTTTACAACAATTTAAAGCATACTTCTGGAGCAGTTGAACATTTAGGTGATAATAGAACTGGTGAAGGTGATGGAGATGATGAGCAAATAGTTGTTGATTTATCTAAGATTCCTGGAGAAATAAGCAAAATTTCTTTTACAGTTACAATTCATGATGCAACAGAAAGAACACAAAATTTTGGGCAAGTAAGCAATTCTTATATAAGAATAGTAGATAAAGATACAAATGAAGAACTAATAAAGTATGAATTAGGTGAAGATTTTAGTATAGAGACAGCTATAGTAGTAGCCGAAATATATAAACACAATGGAGAATGGAAATTTAACGCACTAGGTTCTGGTTTTGAAGGTGGCCTTGCTGCTTTATGTGGAAACTTTGGAATAAACTTATAATTTTAAATATAATAAACTAGAGGGGGTATTTTCCATGGCTATAGTATTAAAAAAAGGACAAAAAATTGATTTAACTAAGGGAAATCCAGGTCTTAAAAATATTAAACTTGGATTAGGATGGGATACAAATTCATTCGATAGTGGTTATGATTACGATTTAGATGTCAGTGTTTTTATGGTAGGAGAATCTCAAAGAGTTGAAAGAGATGAAGATTTTATATTCTATAATAACTTAAAACATTCATCTGGAGCAGTTGAGCATTTAGGTGATAATAGAACTGGTGAAGGTGATGGAGATGACGAAGAAATATTAGTAAACTTAGATACAATGCCAAAGCATATACAAAAAATAGCTGTAACAGTTACAATATATGAAGCTGCTGAAAGAAAACAAAACTTTGGACAAGTAAGCAACTCATATATAAGAGTTTTAAATTCTGAAAATGACGAAGAAATATTAAGATATGACTTAGGCGAAGAATTTAGTATAGAGACTGCAATTACAGTATGTGAGATATATAAATATAATGGAGAATGGAAGTTTAGTGCAGTTGGAGCAGGATTTGAAGGTGGCTTAGAAGCACTTTGCAGAAACTATGGATTAAGTGTTTAGTATGAGTAACACAGTATATTAAATATAAGTAGCCTATACAAATAATGTATAGGTTATATTATATAAAATTTTATGGAGGTTTAGTATGTCGATTAATTTATCAAAAGGTGATAAAATAGATTTAAAAAAATCCAACCCTGGATTGAGTAGTATACTTGTGGGCTTAGGATGGGACCCTGTGCAACAATCAGGTGGAGGATTCCTTAAGTCTTTATTTGGCGGAGGACAAGCTGATATAGATTGCGATGCATCTGTATTTATGCTAAATCAGGAAGGAAAATTAAGTGGTATAAAAGACTTAATTTATTTTGGAAACTTAAAAAGTGCCTGTAAGTCAGTTTTACATACAGGAGATAACCTAACTGGTGAAGGTGTGGGTGATGATGAACAAATTCTAGTTAATTTAGATAAAGTTCCATCAAATATTCACAGATTATTATTTGTAGTAAATATATACAATTGTATAGACAGAAAACAACACTTTGGGATGATAAAAAATGCCTATATAAGAGTTGAGGACCAAAGTAATAAAAAGGAAATAGCGAAGTATAATTTATCTGATAATTATTCGGAAAAAACTACTCTTATAGTAGGGGCTATATATAGAAAAGATGGAAGTTGGCAGTTTAAAGCAATAGGTGAAGGAACAAAAGATGCGGGTCTTAAAGAAGTAATGCAAAATTTAGACAGGATTGAGTGTGTATATGGAATTTAATAATGATATCAAATATTATAATGTTGACAAAGAAGACGTAACTAAAGACTTATCTGTTAACCCTGACAGAGGTTTATCAAAATCAGAAGTCAAGACTAGAAGAGAAAAGTATGGTTTAAATGAATTTACACCAAAAGAGGAAGGAAGCTTTTGGGATGATTTAAAAGACAGTTTAAGTGAACCAATGATAGTTATTTTAATTATTGCAGCAGTAGTAAGTGCAGTAATTGGAGAAACTCATGATGCAATCGGGATTGTAGGAGCTATAGCAATAGGTATAGCAATAGGTATGATTACAGAAGGTCGTTCTAAGAAAGCAGCAGATGCTCTTTCTAAGATGACTGAAAATATTGAAGTTAAAGTACTAAGAGATGGAGAAATACATCAAATTTCTAAGAGTGAACTAGTACCAGGAGATATAGTATATATTGAAACTGGTGATATGGTACCTGCTGATGGTAGACTTATAGAAACTATAAATCTTAAAATTAGAGAAGATATGTTAACAGGCGAATCAGATGATGTATCTAAAAAATGTGATGTAGTAGTTCCAATGGAAGAAATAGAATCTAAAGGAGCACTAGTGGTACAAGAACCAATTCCTGCAAAACAAATAAATATGGTATTTGGTGGTACACTTGTTGCTTATGGTAGAGGAATATTAGTTGTAACTTCAATTGGAGATAGTAGTGAAATGGGTAAAATTGCTCAAAACTTATCAGACGCAGATGAGCAAACTCCACTTCAGATAAAGCTTGGAAATTTAGGTGGATTGATAGCTAAAGTTTCCAGTGCAGTAGCAGGATTATTATTTATATTCATGGTTTTCCAAATGGTAAGTAAGAATGTATTAAATGTTGATATGTCTGGAATTTTACCATTTTTAGAATCGATAGACCCTGTTAAAACAGCATTTACAGTATGTGTTGCATTAATAGTTGCAGCAGTTCCAGAAGGTCTGCCAACTATGATAAATATGACACTTGCAATAACTATGCAAAAAATGGCTAAGATAAATGCCTTAGTTACTAAAAAAGAAGCTTGTGAAACTATAGGTTCTGTTTCTGTAATATGTTCAGATAAAACCGGTACATTAACAGAAAATAGAATGACAGTAGAAGTTGCATATATTGATGGAAGATATATTGAGAGTTCAGAAGAAGAAATAAATAGTTATTTTGAAGAAAACTGTATGATAAACTCTACAGCTGATGTAGAGCATAATGATAGTGATGTTAAGTACCTGGGAAGTGCTACAGAATGTGCACTACTTCTATATTATAAAAATGTAGATTACAGACAAGTTAGAAAAGAATCTAATATAGTAGCTCAAAACCCTTTTACTTCTGATTCAAAGAGAATGACATCTGTTATAGGTCAAGATAATAATCATGTGTTGTTATCAAAAGGAGCACCAGAAGTCTTGCTTGAGCTATGTTCATATATCCAAAGAGGAAAAGACATAGTTCCAATAACTGAAGGTATAAAACATGAGATTTTAGAAGAAATAAAAAAATTACAAGTAAAATCAATGAGAACTTTAGGTTTTGCATATAAAGAAATCTCGCAAGCTGAAGAAGAAGCAGCAGTAACTGCTGAAAGTGATTCTATGAATGTGAGTGCAATGGAAAGTGAGTTAGTATTTAGTGGTTTTGTTGGTATAAGAGACCCACTTAGAAAAGATGTTATAGAATCTGTAAATACAGCAAATAAAGCTGGTGTTTCTGTAAAAATGCTTACAGGAGATAATATAAATACAGCAAGAGCTATAGGTGAAGAGTTAGGTCTATTAAAAGGAAATATGAGAGCAGTTGAAGCTTCATATATAGATACTTTAGATGATGAAGAACTAAAACAAGAAATACAAACTATTTCGATTGTTGCAAGAAGTAAGCCAGATAGTAAAATGAGAATAGTTTCAGCTCTTCAAAAGAGTGGAGATGTTGTTGCTGTAACAGGTGATGGTATAAATGATGCCCCAGCGCTTTCAAAGGCAGACGTTGGTATAGCAATGGGTATATCTGGTACAGAAGTATCAAAAAGTGCAGCAGATATAATTTTAACTGATGATAGCTTTAGTACTATTGTAAAAGGTATTAAATGGGGTAGAGGAATCTATGATAACTTCCAAAGATTTGTTCAATTCCAATTAACAGTAAATGTAATTGCATTTTTAGTGGCTATAATATCTCAGGTTATGGGACAAGAAATGCCATTTACAACAATACAATTGTTGTGGGTAAATATAATTATGGATGGTCCACCAGCACTAGCATTAGGTTTAGAGCCTGTTAGAGACCATGTGTTAAATAGAAAACCTGTTGATAGAAAAGCAAATATAATATCTAAGTCAATGGTATATACAATAGTATTAAATGCATTCTATATAACAGCAATACTAATGTTACAGTCTACATTTAACTTCTTAGGTGTTGATGAAGCTCATAAGGGAACTGTAATGTTTGCGTTATTTGCTTTTAGTGCATTATTTAATGCATTTAACTGTAGAGAATTTAGTGCAGATAGTATTTTCCCAAACTTTACACATAATAAACTAGCATTACAAATAATAGTTTTAACAGGTATTGCACAAGTAATATTTACTCAGTTATTCCAAGATTTCTTTAACTCTGTAGCTATGGATGTTATGACATGGGTAAAAGTTTTATGTGTTGCAGCAAGTGTGGTTGTAGTCAATGAAGTTGTAAAATGTGTAATAAGATTAGTAAAATCAAAGAAAACAGCTTAAAATAAATTTTATAAAAAATAACAAACTGGCTCAAAATATATATTTTGAGTCAGTTATCAATAAACAATTAAATTGGGAGGATAATTATGGGTGACTCAAAGGTATTTGAAAAAATATTCTCCAGCCAATCAGATAGAGGAAATTACACTCCTTCAAAGGGATATCTGAGTTATTTTATTTCATATATTGGTTTAGAAGATGAGATTTTGTATAATCTTGAAATATTTAAGACTAAGCAAAATATTGATAGTAGAAAAGATATTGCCTTATTTACTGATGCTATAGCAAATCCTAGTGATTTTGACATTATTAATTATTTTAAAAATGGACTTAAAAATTATAAAAACAGCACAGAAGATACAAATATAAGTATTTTAGGGTTTGAAGAAATAGATTATAAAATAAAGCAAGCAATAGATAGAGTATTAAAAGAGGAAGAAAAAGACTTTACTAATGATAGAGTTAAACAAAATTTTATAGTGAAAATAATGGCATGGATAAAGACTTATATTGGTGCCTTAGATATAAATAAAAATGATGCTCCAAAAATAATATTTTATGGAGACATAAAAAAGCATGAAGTTTATTTACTCTTAATATTGTACTTAGCAGGATTTGATATATTATACCTTAATCCAAACTCAAAGAGTAATATAAGTATCTTAAATTTAGAGAAATATAAGATAGAATTAGAAGAGGCTAATATAATAGAAGAAAATGTTTCTTTTGAAGATAGAGTTGTTTCAGGTGAAAAGATAGATAAAGGTTCTGTAAAAAAAGCTTTTACTGTTGGAGCAGAAGCATCAAAACGAATAAGTGAAGAATTGCTAAATGATTCTGGATTTATAAAACCTTGGCAACTTCAAGATAGAAAAATAAAAAGCTTGCTTTTAAGTTCAACTATTGATGAAATATCAATATATTGGAATCAGCCATTAAAATTGAGACCAGGATTTAAGTTTAATGATACTACAGTAGAAACTCCAGTTTTCTTTTCTAAAATCAATGGAATATATAATGATAAAAATGAATACATTAAGTTTTTAGATTTATTAAGAGATTCAGAAAGTTCAGCATTCATTGAATTTAATGGAGATATAGATAGATTTTCAAAAGAATTTACGAGAGAAGCTTTTAGCCTATCATTTGTATTAAATTCAAAAGGTATTATAGATAAAAATTCTGTTTTAAATAATAAAGAGTATTCTATTTCAACATTATCATTAAATCAACAAATTATGATTTTAGAAAAAGTGGAAGAACTTATAGAAGGTAACATGTTTTTAAATGGACTAAGTGGAGAGGATAAAATAAAAGGCTTATTCACAGTACTTCATATGGATAAAAAGCTTGTTCACATGATGAATAATTTCGATTACTCTCTCATAAATCCAAAGTTGGTTATATATATGTATAAGAGCATTGTGTTTGATAAAGAAGTTGTATTTCTAATGCTTTTACTTAGTAAAATTGGATTTGATATTATTATATTATCTCCAGGCGGAGAAAATAATATAGAAAATGTTATAAATAACCAATTGATTGATATACACAGGTTGGATAAAATGGTATATGACCTTAGATTGAACTTACTTGAAGATGAAATACCTTTACTTAAAAAAATTTTTGGCAAGAGGAGACGATTTTAAATGGGGATAAATATAAATAATTTTTCAAAAGATAATAATTCTGTAGAAACTGTTGAAAATTTACCTACGACTGTACAAGAAGAAAAATTTGATATAATGGAATATACAAATAATAAAAAAATTGAACTTAGAAAGTCTAAAGAGGTTGAGGCTTTAACTTCTCTTATAGAAGTAGAAAATCCAGATACAATTTTACAATTTGGTAGAAAAGCATCTGAAGGAGTAGCGAGAGTTTCTGATAGCCTATTAAACACGATAAAATTAAATAGAAATGAAGAAAATTCTAAAATGCTTGTTCACTTAACTAAAATAATGGATAAATTTGATTTAGATGATTTTCAAGAAACTAAGGAACCAAATTTTGTTCAAAAACTTTTCAAAAAAGCTAATAATGCCATTGAAATGATGTTTCAAAAGTATGAAACACTGGGAGGAGAAGTTGAAAAGATTCAAATTGAACTTGAACAATATGAAAGAGATATAGCACTTTCTAATAAGCAAATTGGTGCTATGTTAAATGAAAATTTTGACTTTTATAACGAACTTCAAAAATATATTGTTGCTGGAGAAATGGCAGTAGAAGAAATGGATAATGAAATATTACCATATTTCAAACAAAAATCAGAGACTAGTGGAGACCAAATGGATATTGTCAACTATCAAGAACTATTAAAAGTCTATGATATGTTAAATCAAAGAGTCTATGATTTAAGAATAGCAGAAAATATAGCTATTCAGACTATACCTATGCTTAGAGGTATGCAACATAATAACTATGGTTTAATTAGAAAAATCAATAGTGCATTTGTTGTAACTTTGCCAGTATTTAAACAATGTTTATCTCAAGCTATATTACTTAAAAAGCAAGAATTACAAGCAAAGTCTCTAAAAGCTCTTGATGATAAAACTAATGAATTATTGCTTAGAAATGCACAAAATGTAAGTTCTCAAAGTGCACAAATAGCTAGAATGGCTGGAACAAGCTCTGTGCAAATAGAGACATTAGAAAAAATGTACAATACAATTAAATCTGGTATAGATGAAACTCTGAGAATAGAAGAAAATAATAGAGTTACAATCAAGGATAATACAAAGAGATTAGAAGAATTAAATACAGCTATAATTTATAATAAGTAGTATATTAGGGGCTAATTTGGATAAAGTTGGCCCTTTCTATGTATATGAGGAGGCCACACATTGAAATATTTCGATTATATCTGCAAAGAGGATTTAGAGAAAATTTTTTTGAAAGTGCCAGAAGACTTTAATGCCAATACTGAAAAAGATGTACTGAAATATGCACTGGGTGCTTTTTTATACGTTCCAGCTACTCAATATAATATGATTTATAAGAGTATTATAGGTGATGTTAAGGGAGTTAGACCACTAGCTATTTGTTTAGAAGATGCTGTTGGGGCAAATGGAGAATCTGAGGCTATAGAAAATCTTAAATTGATTTTGAAAAATATTAGCAATGAAAATATAACTAATAAAGATGGAATACCATTAATTTTTGTGAGAATAAAAGATGTAGAGCAATTGCTAAGAATTAAAGAGATTATAATTAAAAACAATAATACTATAACAGGAATATTGATTCCTAAAGCAAATTCGAAGTTAATTGAAAACTGTATAGAAGTTTTGAATTCTATAGGTCTTCAAAATATGTATGTTATTCCAATAATAGAAACAAGAGAATTCATATATAAAGAAAATAAAGAATTAAGCTTCAGTAATTTATATAATACTATTTTAAGATATAAATCAAGAATACTTAGTATTAGAATAGGTCTAACTGATATATTAGGTATGTATGGTATAAGAAGAGATAAAAATTTTTCTATATATAATAATTTGATTTGTTCTTCGTTTATATTAGATGTAATTACATATCTTCAAAGACCAGAGATAGATATACCAATAAGTGGAGGTGTATCGGAATTTTTTGATATGACAAACGAAGAGATAAGAAAGAAGTATATAGAAGAAATACTATTGGATAAATTTCATGGATTAGTTGGAAAGACAGTAATTCATCCAATGCAAATTCAAATTGTACAAGCTTTATCTGCAGTATCATATGAAGATTTTACTGATGCTTTGGAGATACTTGATAGTGCAAATAGTAAATATGGTGTGAGTAAAGGCATATTAGGTGAGAGAATGAATGAAACTAATCCTCATTTTTTATGGGCTAAAAAAACATTAATTTTATCTAAAATATATGGTGTATTAAATAAAGGAGTAGACTATGAAGAATTGCTTAAATTTTAATTGTGAGATTGACATTGTTGATAATCCATTAAACTTAGATTTAAATGATTTTTTAGATATAGGAATAAGAAATAACAGTAAGAGACGTTTTTTATTTATATCAAAAAAACTTGGAAAACATTTAGCTTGTAAACCAAGTGAAATGGATAATTTAGGAAAGCTAATGGCCACGATTTATAATAAAAAAAATAAGGTAGCATCAAATGGGACTGTAATAGCTTTTGCCGAAACTGGTACAGCTGTTGGACATAGCTTTTTTGATTACTTATCTGGAGATTATGAATTTATTCATACCACTAGGGAGCAATTTGATGAGCTAGAAAATTTAGACTTTTTAGAAGAACACTCTCATGCAACAGACCAAAATTTATATTTTGAAATGCTAGATAACTTTAAATTTGGCGATGAAGTAATTTTGGTAGATGATGAAATTACTACAGCTAATACGTGTATGAATATAATTAGAAAGATTCAAAGTATTTATCCTAAAAAGAAATATACTATATGTTCTATACTTAATTGGGTAAGTGATGAAAATTTAAAAAAAATTAGTAGTCTGGAAAAAGAACTTGGATGTAAAATAGAATTTGTGTATTTATTTAAAGGAGACTTTAATTTTGATATAAATGAAGATATTGTTGCAAATTACAATGATAATTGTACTATTAGTCAATCAAGTATTATGAAGGATGATAAAATAAATTTAATAGTAAATCATGTCAATGTTGATTTAGAAGATTATATTGGAAATAAAAAATATATAAGATATACAGGTAGATTTGGAATTAACAAAAGAGAACAAATTAAATTAAAAGAAATTGTAAAAAGAGAAAGTAAAAAAATAGTTATAGAAAGTAAAGAATCTTTAAAAAAGAAAGCAGAAAAGGTTCTATTTTTAGGTACTGAAGAATTCATGTATATACCAATGTTATTTGCAAAAGAAAAAGAAAATCAATGTGATATATACTATCATTCAACAACTAGAAGTCCAATAATTAATATTGATAAAAACAATTATCCTATTAGAAGTAAGTTTAAATTAAAGAGTTTTTATAATTCTGACGTTCAAAATTATATTTACAACATAGATAGACATGATTTTTCTGAGTGTTATTTATTTGTTGAGTTAGATAAAAGCGAGAATTCTTATCTGGAATTTATTGATATAATTAAAAAAACAAGCATAAAAAAATTGACTATAGTATGTTGTAGCTAAAATGTTTTATCAAGATAAAATATATCACAGTTTTAAGGTAGGAGTTGAGTCATATGGGAGAATTTAGCACATATTCTAAAGATGATGTTGTCTTTTTATTAAAAGATATATCAAATTTAATTGAAGAAGAAGGAAACAAAGAGAGAGAGTTAAAAATACAAAGTGGCAGACATTATTCAGAAATGATACCAGTAGAGTATGAGGTTAGCGAAGATTATCTGAAATTATATCATGATAAACTAGAACAAAACAAGAATAAACTGGCATTTTCTATAGGTGTTATGTGTGAAAAGATAATTAAAAAAAATGGAAATGATGTTGTACTAGTTTCACTTGCTAGAGCTGGAACACCAATTGGTATTTTGGCAAAGAGATATCTAAGAAATAAGTATAATTTAAATTTACCTCACTATACAATATCTATAATAAGAGATAAAGGAATAGATATGAATGCAGTTGAATATATAATAAATAGTCATCCAAATTCAAACATACAATTTTTAGATGGATGGACTGGTAAGGGAACAATATCAAGAGAGCTAGAAAAAGCATGTGATGAGCTTAAATTTAAATTTAAAAAGAATTTTGATTCAACTCTTGCTGTATTAGCTGACCCTGCTGGATATTCTGGACTTTATGGAATTAGAGAAGACTTTTTAATACCAAGTGCATGTTTAAACTCAACTGTTTCTGGGCTAGTGAGTAGAACTGTGCTAAGAGACGATTTGATTGGTAAGGATGATTTTCATGGTGCTAAGTTTTATAACCACTTAAAGGATAAAGATGAGTCTATAAATTATATAGAAACTATAGAGGCATGTTTCAAAAACCAATTTGAAAATATATCTGATGAAGTTGAAAAATGGAAAAGTGATATTATAACTAAAGATGGTTATTTTGATGTTTTAAATATAAAGGAAAAGTACGATATAAAAGATATCAACTTTATCAAGCCAGGTGTAGGAGAAACAACAAGAGTTTTACTTAGGAGAGTTCCATATAAGATACTTGTTAAAGACTTAAATGATAAATCTTTAGAGCATATATTTATTTTGGCAAAAGAGAAAAATGTTGAAGTTGAAGAAATGAATTTAAAAGCTTACAAGTGTTGTGGCATAATAAAAAATATGAAAGATATTTAGAAAATATATTTGACAGGAGAATACTGAATGATTGTTTTTTCAGACTTAGACAGGAGTATTATTTACTCTGATAAATTTTTAAATACTGATAAGAGATATACAAATATAGAAATCTATAAAAAGAAAGAAATCTCTTATATATCTTTAAATACCATAAATTTAATAAAACAAATACAATATTATGGTATGTTTATACCAACTACCACTAGAACAATAGAACAGTTTAAGCGTATAGAATTTAATAAATATGGCATTTATTTTCCATGGAGTATAACTTCAAATGGAGGAGTTATACTTAAAGATAATGAAATATTGAAATCATGGAGTGAAAAGATAGACAAATTAAAATCTAACTATGAGCCTATTGAAAGCATGGTAGATAAATTTAAAACGTATTTGAATGTAGAAGGAATAACTAATTTTAAAGTTGCAGAGGATACATTTTTTTATATAGTTGTAGATTTTAAAAAATTTAATTTAGATTCAATTAGAGAGTATATAAATATATTGGAATCAAAAAATTGGAGATTGTATGTAAGTGGTAGAAAAATTTATTTTATACCAAAAGAAATCTCAAAAGAAAATGCTATCGAATACCTAACCAAAGAATTAGGAATAGAAAATTTTTATGCAATTGGGGATTCTATTATGGATTATGGAATGCTAGATATTTCAAATAAAGCTTATGTATTGAAGCATGGTGATATAAATAAAAATGAAAGAAAAAACACATTTATATCAAGTAAATTTGATGGAATGAGTGGAACTGAAGAAATACTATCTAAAATTTTAGATGAAAGTTGTCTACTTAATATATAACCAATAAACTAGAAAAGTCTGAAATAAATTAGGATAAAATTTATCATACTAATTTATTTCAGATTTTTATTAATTTATACTTAAACAAGAGTCTAATATATTAAAATGAAGGTGGAGTCATTGCCCAAACTGAAATACATTCATCATTATCACAGTTTTCATATATATGAGGTATAGTGCTGTTAAAATAAAAACTGTCCCCTTCCTCTAATATATACTCTTTATTACCAAGTGTTATTTTCATTTTTCCTTTTATTATGTACCCACATTCTTCTCCTTCATGTGTTACGAATTCGCTACTTTTTTTTGTATGTCCATTTAATGTAACAAGTATGAATTCTATTTTTTTTCCAATTAGATTAGGAACAAGAAGCTCATAAAATTTTGTAGAATCGTTAGTTACTATTTTCTTTCGATTGTTTTTCTTTACTACTATATTAGAATCATCCTTCCCAATATCATCAAAAAAATAGCCTATGTTTACATCAAGAGATTTTGCTATTTTCCACATTGCTATAATTGATGGAACAACCATATTACGTTCAATTTGACTTATTAAACCTGTACTTAAACCTGACTCTTTGGCTAAAGTAGCTATACTTATATTTTTAGATTTTCTAAGAGCTCTAATTTTGCTTCCAACATCTATGTCCATTAGATAAAAACCCCCTCAAACATGATTATAACATATATAGTTTCCAAAATTAATAAAATAAAATAAAAGTTATGTAATGCATGTATTTACATCGTTATATTGAATTTTCTGAAAAGATGAATTATAATAGTATTAATATTCAATATATTGAATATTAATATTGATATTTTAATTTAATGAAATGGAGGCGGTTGAGATGAGGAGTTTTGTAAGTCCTGATAATATTTGGGTATTATGGGCAATTGTAACTGGATGGGCAGCATTTAGTATTTATTTAGAGCAAAAGTATAGTTGGGCATCAAAAATATCAGGAGCAATAATAGCCCTTGTAGGGGCAATGTTATTATCAAATCTAAATATTATACCAGTAGAGTCTGTTGTATATGACCAAGTCTGGGGTTATGTTGTACCTTTAGCCATAGCTTTGTTGTTATATCAATGTAATATCAAAAAGATATGGAAAGAGAGTGGAAGATTACTTGTAATATTTCTTGTAGGTTCGATAGGAACTGTACTTGGAGCTATGATTGGATTCTTGGCATTAAAAAATGCAGTACCAGATTTAAATATTGTTGCAGCTATGATGACAGGTTCTTATATAGGTGGAAATGTAAACTTTGCAGCTATGTCAGGAGCATTTGATGCACCTGGGGAATTGGTATCAGCAACTGTTGTAGCAGATAATCTTTTGATGGCATTATATTTCTTTGTTTTAATAGCTATCCCATCTATTGGATTTTTTAGAAAACATTTTAAACATCCACATGTAGATGAGATGGAAAGCATAGGTGTAAATGAAGGCGAAACAATAGCAGCAAATTATTGGGGAAGAAAAGAAATATCTTTAAAAGATATAGCAATAGCCATTGGTAGTGCTTTTATAATAGTTGCAGTATCAGTAGAATTGTCAGGTTGGTTTAAATCTATAATACCAACGTCAAGTCCATTTTTAGCAATGTTAAATACTTTATTTGGCAATCAATATCTAATAATAACTACTTTAACTATGATATTTGCTACCTTTATGCCTAATTTCTTTAGTGATATAAAAGGAGCTCAAGAGCTGGGCACATTTTTAATCTACATTTTCTTTGTTGTAGTAGGTGTTCCTGCTTCAATCACATTAATAATTCAAAAATCTCCATTATTACTTTTATATTGTGGAATAATGGTACTTATAAACATGTTAGTTACATTTATAGTTGCCAAAATATTTAAGTTTACCTTGGAAGAAGCTATTCTTGCATCTAATGCAAATATTGGTGGACCTACAACAGCAGCAGCTATGGCAATATCAAAAGGGTGGTCTAAGTTAGTAGGGCCAATACTTATAGTTGGGACATTTGGATATATAGTTGGTAATTATTTTGGTCTTTTGGTAGGAAATATTTTAATATAAGTTTTATAAAAAGTGAAAAACAAACGTTTGAAAAAAACTTTATTTAATTGGAGGTTGTCATGATTTTTGATGGACATTCAGATACTTGGTCAGATGTAACGATAAGAAGGCTTAATGGAGAGAAAGATGTATTTAGAAGAATCCATCTTGAAAATTTTAAAAAAGCAAATATTGAAGGGGCTATTTTTGTAATATGGATAGACCCGCCATATGATAAAAAGCCGGAAAAGAGAGTTAAGCAGATAATAGAATGTGTAAAAGAAGAAATTGAAGATATGAAGGATATTGTAAATATAGTAAAAAAATATTCTGATATAAATAAAGGTCTAAATGAGAATAAAATAAATATTTTAATAGGTCTTGAAGGTTTAAGCCATGTTGGAAAAAATTTAGACTTAATCGAATATTATTATAAAGAAGTTGGAGCTAGACATGCATCATTAACTTGGAATGAACAGAATGAACTTGCTACAGGGTGTTTAGGAGATGAAAACAGAGGATTAACTGAAATAGGAAAAAAAGCAGTAGAGAAGTTAGAACAATTAGGTATGCTAATAGATGTATCACATCTAAATGAAAAATCATTTTGGGATTTGATGTCTGTTGTAAGTAAACCAGTTATAGCATCTCATTCTAATGTTAAAAATCTATGTGATGCAAAAAGAAATCTCACAGATAATCAATTAAAAGAAATTTCAAAAACAGGTGGATTAGTGGGAATAAATAGCTTTAGAGGATTTACCAATATTAATCCGAAAAAGCAAGATTTAATACACTTAGTTGACCATATAGATTATATGGTGAATCTTATAGGTATAGAGCATGTATCTTTTGGTTTTGATTTTAGTGATTATCTAGGAGAAGAGACTATAGGCTCTTTTACTGAAGAAAATTCCAAAAATCCAAGTGTAGATGGGCTTAAAAGTACATATGAAGCTAAGAATATAATAGTAGAGCTTGAAAAAAGAGGATATAAAAAGAGTGATATAAACTTAATATCTAGTGGAAACTTTTATAGAGTATTTAAAGAGATACTAAAGTAAGATAGTAACTAAATTAGGTGTAGAAAATACTATACTTAATAATAAGCATTCATATATATAGGTTTATATATGGTATATAGATTATATTAAATTTAAATGTTACTAGAATTAAAAATTCTAGTAACATTTTTTATATAAAAAAACAAATATCTATATATATTGACAATGATAATTATTATTGATAAACTATAAAAGAAATGATAATTATTATCATTTTTAGTAAAAACTAAGGAGGGAGAATGAAAAAGAGATATTTAATTATAGGAATAATAATTTTATCTTATTTTTCCTTATTTATAGGAGCAGAAGATATAAACATAATGCATATATTTGCAAAAAATCAGCATAAACTTATGATATTTGTCATGAGTAGAATACCAAGATTAATAAGTATATTGATTGCAGGTATAGGAATGAGTATAGCAGGCCTTATAATGCAACAGATAAGTAAAAATAAATTTGTATCGCCTACTACAGGAGCAACAATAGATGCGGCTCAATTTGGTATAGTAATTTGTATGCTTTTAATACCAAGTGCATCGATTTTCATGAAGACTATAATAGCATTTATATTTTCTCTTATAGGAACATTTATGTTTATGAAAATAATAAGGAAGTTACAGTTTAAAAGTATAATATTCGTACCATTAGTAGGTATAATGTTTGGAAATATAATAGGTTCTATGACTGATTTTATTGCATATAAATATGATTTGAGTCAAAATGTAAGTTCTTGGATGCAGGGTGATTTTTCTATGATACTTAAAGGAAATTATGAAATATTATACATAACAATACCTCTCATAATAGTAGCATATATTTATGCAAATAGATTTACTGTTGTTGGAATGGGGATGGATTTTGCAACTAACTTAGGGCTAAGTTATAAAAAAGTCGTCAATTTAGGTTTAATAATAGTAGCTCTTGTCACAGTATGTGTAGTTGTTACTGCTGGTAATATACCTTTTATAGGTCTAATAGTTCCAAATATTGTATCTCTGTATATGGGTGATAATATAAGAGATAGTATATGGCATACGGGATTATTTGGGGCAATATTTGTACTTATATGTGATATTTTTGGAAGGATTATCATTTATCCATATGAAATATCTATAGGGCTTACAGTTGGCGTTATAGGAAGTATACTATTCCTTTACTTAATACTAAGGAGGAATATAAATGAAGCTTAGTCTTAATAAAAAAATTTATTTGATGACTGCATTACTCTTGATATCAATGGTGCTTTTTTTAACCTATGGAATAGACATGAATAATCTAGATTATGCATTATCACAAAGAATACCAAAAGTACTTGCGATGATACTTGGAGGAGGATGTATAGCATTTACTACTGTAGTATTTCAAACAATTACTAACAATCAGATATTAACACCAAGTGTACTAGGCTTAGATTCCTTATATGTAATGATTCAAACTATAATAGTATTTATATTTGGAGCAACCAGTATTCTTATCATAAATGAAAATTATAATTTTATCATTAATGTTACTATAATGATTGTAGCTTCAATGCTATTGTATAGAGCATTGTTTGAAAGAAAAGAAAATAATATTTTCTTTTTAATCCTAGTAGGAATGGTATTTGGAACTTTATTTAAAAGTGCAACAACATTTATTCAAGTAATGATAGACCCTAATGAATTTCTAGCACTACAAACTAGCATAATGGCTAGTCTAAATAATATAAATACAAATGTATTATTAATTGCATTTATAATAGTTATTGCAACAATACCTTTTATATATGATGATATAAAATATTTAGATGTACTGTCATTAGGTAGAGAGCAAGCGATTAATTTAGGTGTAGATTTTGATAAAGTAGTAAAAAAAATGATAATCCTAATAGCAATTTTAGTTTCAGTATCAACAGCACTTATTGGACCTATGACATTTTTAGGTCTTTTACTAGCCAACATAGCTAGAGAAGTTTTTAAAACATATAAACATACGTATTTAATTTTAGGTTCTATATTGCTAGGAATAATTACATTAATAATAGGTCAATTTTTTATACAACATATATTCAAATTTGATACAACATTAAGCGTAGTAATAAATTTTATAGGAGGAATTTACTTTATCCAATTATTATTAAAGGGGGCAAATAGATGATAGAAATAAAAAACATATTTAAAAAATATAAAAATAAAAATGTTGTAGATAATGTTTCTTTTAATATAGAAAAAGGGAAAATAACATCTTTTATAGGTCCAAATGGGGCTGGTAAAAGTACTGTATTATCAATAGTAACAAGACTTATAGGAGGTGATAGTGGAGAAGTATTGATAGAAGGAAAAAACTTAAACTCTTACAATAATAAAGAACTAGCTAAAAAAATAGCTATACTTAAACAATCTAATAATATAACTTTAAAACTCACAATAAGAGAATTAGTTGGATTTGGAAGATTTCCATACAGTGAAGGAAATTTAACTCAAGATGATGAAAAATACATTAATGAAGCTATAGAGTATATGAAACTAACTGATATACAAGACAAATATTTGGATGAATTAAGTGGAGGTCAAAGACAAAGAGCTTATATAGCAATGGTAATAGCCCAAAATACAGAGTACATATTACTTGATGAACCACTTAACAATTTGGATATGAATCATTCAGTACAAATGATGAAGGTACTTAGAAGTCTTTGTGATGAATTAGGTAAGACTATAGTGTTGGTCATGCATGATATAAATTTTGCTTCATGCTATTCAGATAATATAGTTGCACTTAAAAATGGAAAAATTGAAAAGGTAGGTCGTACAGATGAAATAGTCAATGAAAAAGTTTTAGGAGATATTTACGAAATGAACTTTGACATTAAGCATATAAATGGAAATAGAATATGTGTTTATTTTTAAGACACTATAGATAGGAATCTATGAATTTTCTAATCAAAATTTAAACTAAGACGAATATTAATAAAAAATGAGGGAGACATTAAGATGAATAAAAAAGCAGCAATAATAGCAACAGTGGCTATAGTAGGATTAGTAGCAGTATTTGCATTAGGTGGGAGTAAAAAAGGTGAGAAGAAAACAGCAGATGCTTCAGATGCTACTATAAAAATAACTCATAGCTTAGGAGAAATAGATGTAAAGTTAAAGCCTAAAAAAGTAGTAGTATTTGATTATTCAGCACTAGATACAATGGATGCACTAGGTGTCAGTGAGAGTTTAGTAGGACTTCCAAAATCAAGTTTGCCAGCATCTTTAGAAAAGTATAAAGATGAAAAATATGCAGACTTAGGTGGATTAAAAGAACCAGATTTAGAAGGTATAAAATCAACAAATCCAGATTTAATTATAATAAATGGAAGACAAGAAGATTTTTATGAGCAATTATCTAAGATAGCACCAACAATAAGTACAAGTAAAGATGATAAGAAGTATTTAGAATCTGTCAAAAGTAATATAAATAAAATAGCTAAAATATTTGGAGTAGAAGAGAAAGCTAATCAAGAATTTGCTAAAATTGAAAAGAAAATAGAAGTTTTAAATAAAAAAGTAACAGAGAAAGACTTAAATGCTTTAACTCTTATGGTAAATGAGGGGAATTTAAGTGTATTTGGTGAAGAGTCTAGATTTAGCATATTATACAATAGTTTTGGATTTAAGAATAAGGATAAAGATATAAAGGAATCAAGTCATGGTCAAAATATTACTTTTGAATATGTAGCTAAACAAAATCCAGATATTATGTTTGTTATAGATAGAGGTATAGCTACTGGTAGTGATGTGAAAGCTGGTTTAACAGCTAAATCTGTTTTAAACAATGACGTAATAAAATCTATGGATGCTTATAAAAATGATAATATAATATACTTAGATGCACCAATATGGTATGTAAATGATGGTGGTCTTACATCTTTAAATAAAATGATAGATGATGCTTCAAAAGCAGTTAATAAGTAAGCATATTGTTTATAGCAAATGTGCTTTATATAATGATTATATTAATCAGCCACTTTAAAGTGGCTGATTTTTTATGATTTAAATATTTCTGTGGTTAATAACATTATAAGCTTTGCTTTATATAGTTTATTTAATTGAAAGATATAGCTCATTATGTACAATACTATTTAACATAAATATAATGTTGTGAAAAAATTTCTTTGATTATAAGGATTTTATCATTCTATGTTTAAAAAACTAGCTAGAACTTGTGGTTTATTAGTTATTTTGATACAATTAATCCAATATATACATGAACAAGGTTATGTTATTATATTAATAATTCAATGGATATATATTTATTTATTATATAATTTCCCAGAAGGGGGGTTAAATATAAGAAGAAAATCTCTAAAAAAACGTTTTTTTATTTTTAGTACTAATTATTGCTTTTATCCATATAACACCTACAGCATATGCACTAAAGAAAGAAGGTAGAATTGGGCTAAATTGATTTAATGGGAGCTATAATTTAAATGATGACTTTGGAAAAATATATAACTATTCAAGTCATAGTTATGTAGTATCTGACACTGTTTTACAAGTATTGTATGATGATACAAAAGACATTATTATTGACGCTCAAGCTACACAGACATTGAGGGTTGTAGTAATTAGAAATAACAATAAAATGATAAAAGATTTAGAAGCATATTGTAAAAGAAGTCTTTATACCACAATATGTATATTGTGATAGTGAAAAAGAACAGATACAGGCTATGCAAGATGGTTCTCAGAAGACATGCTTAACTATAATACGAATTATATTGAAAATGTAAAAACAATTGCCAAATTTTCTCTAAAACCCTTCTATTTCATGACTGGCCGAGGCGATAATAATGGTTTGATTAAAGAACTAGATTAAGCTATTTCTAATATTTATCAAATAGACCCTTATTTCTCAACTAGTTTACATGAAAAATACTTTGTACAACAGAACTTGAAAAACATTTACGTGTGTATGAACTTATGGATGATTATTTTATTGAGTATGATTATAAAAAAACACATTGATGTTTTCAATACCACCTACAAACGAGAATGAACAACCTAGATTAATTACATATGATTATTAAAAATTTAATAAAGCTGAAAGTTCTACTAAACAAAGAGCAGAATTTTTAAATGTAATTAAGTCACAAGAAGATGGAATTAAGGAAGCTTATTTATATTTTAAGTGATAAGAGAATTTTATTAAAGTTTAATACACGTTATTTGAGAAAAATGATTATACAATATTTTTACTAAGTTGGTTATTAAAAATGTTTAGAAAATTGAAATCATACTAATTATTTATAACATATAAAAAACCTAGTTAGCATAATTGTAGAATATCTGATAAACGTGAAAATATAGGGGATAGAGGTATTTTATGAAGAGATTTTTAAAGATGACTATCTTAGTTTTATTTGTTTTATTAATTTCTATAAGTTACATTTCTGTTCAATTAATTCACAACATTGGAGATTATGGAAAGTTGATTAATTATGTTGGTATTGTTCGTGGAGCTAGTCAACGTCTAACTAAATTAGAAATGAATCTTCAACCAAATGATGAACTAGTAGAATATATCGATGAAATTTTACATGAATTAAATACAGGACATGGAAAATATGGTCTAGTAGTCACTGACTGTAAAAAATATAATGAGTATTTATCTTTACTAGAAAGAAAATGGGAAGATTTAAATATTGAAATTAAAAAAGTAAGGATGGAAGAAGATAGTAGTCAGTTATTACAAACAAGTGAAGAATTTTTTAAGATTGCAAATGACACAGTATTCGAAATAGAACATTATTCTAAAGAAAAAAGCAATTACTTAATGACTTTAATAATTATAATATCGATTGTAGGCATAGTAGCATGGATTATATTGATTATACAGTACAATAGAAGATTAATTAAACTTGAAAAACTAAACGTAGATTTAAAAAATATTGCATATAAAGATGAACTTACAGGAGCAAATACTATAGAAAAGTTTAAGTTGGATGCAGAGCAGTATATTTATAAGTATAAAGATAAGAAATTTGCTATATTTTATATCGATTTTGAAAATTTTAAGTATATCAATGATATATTTGGATACGATTATGGTGACATGATATTAAAACGCTATTCTAATATCATGATGGATGATATTGGAAAATACGAAGTATTTGCAAGAGAGATTGCAGATAGATTTGTTGCATTAAGATGTTATGTAGATAAGGAGACTTTGCTAAGAAGACAACAAGTTGTAGATGATAAGTTGATTAACATTACAGATGAAATTAAAAATAAATATAGTATTACTATTGTTAGTGGAATTTGTTGTATTGAAGATGTGAATGAGAAATTAAATATAGATGATTTGATAAATCGTGCAAACTTTGCACAAAAGACTGTCAAAAATAAACCAGGTACTAAGTATGCTTTTTATAATGAAAATATTCGTAAAAAAATGATTGAAGAAAATACAATTAAGAGTAGAATACATGAAGCACTCAATAGAAGAGAATTTGTTGTTTATTTTCAACCTAAAGTTAACTTACATAATCAAAAAATAGATTGTGCAGAAGCCTTAGTACGTTGGATGACACCAGACAAATGTGTGATATCTCCAGCGATATTTATTCCAATACTGGAAAAGGAGTTTTTTATTAGTTTGGTAGACCAATATGTGTTTGAAGAGGTATGTAGATGGATTAGAAAGAGATTAGATGAAAATAAAACAATTGTTCCTATCTCAGTTAATGTTTCTAAGATTCAATTTTATAATGCTAAGTTTGTAGAAACTTATTCGCACATACAAAATAAATATAATATACCTAAAAATACTATAGAAATTGAATTTACAGAAAGTGTTGCTTTTGAAAATCAAGAGCATCTTTTAGAAATTGTACATGACCTACATGAAAGTGGCTTTACTTGTTCTTTGGATGATTTTGGAAAGGGATACTCGTCTCTAAGTGTTTTGAAGGATTTACCATTTGATGTTTTAAAGCTTGACTCGATGTTTTTTAAAGAGAGTTTAAACAAAGAAAAAGAGAAGATAGTAATAAAAAATATTATACAGATGATAAAAGAGTTAAATATTATAACTGTTGCTGAAGGTATTGAATATAAAGAACAGGTTGAGTTTCTTAAAGAGATTGGGTGTGATTTGGTTCAAGGGTTTGTCTTTTATAAACCAATGCCAATGTTAGAGTTTGAAAAAATATTAGATAAAGAAATTGTTTATAGTTTATAATAGTTAAAGTATATTTTAATATATAATAATCTAATAAAGTACTTATATTATAAGTACTTTATTAGATTTTGTTAACTATTTAAAAACGTATAGTGGTATAAGTACTGAGAATAACATCAATATATATGATATACGATTTTAAATAAATAATTATATGAAAACTATAAATTCTTATAAAGTTTTATGTGAGGTGTAAATAATATGAAGTTATGTTTTGGATAAGATGAACCTTCTTAAACATTATTATTTTTTTCCTGCAACCCATTTTAAGCCCCAGTTAAACTCATTATCCATTTCTCTATGTCCTTTAAAGTATTTAACTACTTTTTCAACGCTAAATGTTTCATCATTTACATTTTCTATTAATGCTATTGAACACATATTATAGCCATTTTTATGCTCATCAAGCTTAACCACTAAATCAGAATCTTGTTTTTGTTTAATAGTTACAATTCCATCAGCTTCTGACCAATTAGCCACACCTTCATAAATAAAAGCATAAATCAATATTCTTTTTATTTCTTTTATCTTGTTACCGTTGATTCTTATATTTTCGCCTTGTGTATTGCTTCCTGTTCGGTCATCTCCATCTAGTTGAGCAAAAGGAGGATGTTCTAAATTACCAAAGGAATTGCCCAATGCTTGAACAGCACCTTTTGCACCATTTTTCATTTCAAACAAGCAGCCTAAATCTAAATCTATATTACTACTTCTTAGAGCTCCAAAAAAGCCCTTTTTTTGTACTTTTTGATTCCAATTTAAATTAACTAAAATCTCACCTAAATCGGTATTTTCTTTTTTTGTAAGATTTATTTTTTGTCCTTTTTTCAATTCTATAGCCATAGTAATCTTCCTCCACAAACATAGATTTATTTAAATGGTAGCACTTAATAAGTCAATATTCAACAAGATTACAATAATAATGTTCAAATTATACTAATTCTACTAAAAAACAGGAATTACAATTCCTTTATATTTTTCTTCAATTAAGTTTCTTGCTTTATCTGATGTAAGAACTTCTTGTAGAACTTTAATTTTTTCACTATCTTTATCTTCAGTTCTAAATGCTAAAAGATTAGCATACTCATCATTCACTGGTGCTGTGTAGATTCCATTTTTCTTAGCATTAAGACCAGCAGGTACTGCGTAAGTAGTGTCTATAAATGCAGCAGTTACATCTGGAAGAGAAGATGGTATTTGAGCAATATCTAATTCTTTGAATTGTATGCCCTTTGGATTTTCAATTATATCTTTAGGACTAACTAAATTATTTTCTTTAGGTAAAGTTAAAAGTCCCATACTTTCAAGATATCTAAGGTCTTTAGAACAAGAAGATGGATTGTTGCTTATTGCAATTGTATCTCCCTTTTTAAATTCATCAACAGATTTTATTTTGTAAGAGTAAAGTATGGCTGGGCATACATATAGTTTAGTTCCTGCCATTATTTTATAGCCTTTAGCTTTAACAGCTTCTTTTAGATAAGGTTCATGTTGAAATAGATTTGCATCAATTTCGCCATTATTTAAAGCTTCATTTGGAAGTATGTAATCGTCAAAGTTTTTAACTTCTAAAGTATAACCTTTTTCTTCAATAAGTGGTTTTAGTTCTTCTAACAACTCTCCACCTGGAACTAAAGTAGCACCAACAACAATTTTTTTATCGTCTTTAGATTTTGAACATCCAACTACAGATAAAGTAAATACTAGACATAATAACAAACTTAATAATTTTTTGAATTTCATAAAAATTCCCTCCTGAATATAATTGATTAGTTAAAAATAAAATACCCTCTTTTTATCACATTGTGAAAATAAAATAAGCCTGAGTATAAACTCAGGCTTTAAAAGCTAATTTAAACTCATCTTTCAGTACAATACTGCAGGATTTAGCACCAATGTATATTAAAATATACTGGTTGCTGGGTTTCATAGGGCCAGTCCCTTCACCACTCTGGATAAGAAGTATTAATTTTTAATTATGTTATAAATATTAGCATGATTTTTTGTATCTGTAAACATAATTTTATAAATATTTTAAAATTTTTGTTATTTTTACTTAACACCTAAAATTCCAGAAACTAAAATATTAGTATCAGCACCCAAGAAATAGTCATTTATTTCAATTGTATCTAAAATAGTTCTCAATGAATTTTCCTCATGTTTTGTACCGATAAGTTTATCTTCTACAAAAGATACATCGTACTTCCCAAAGAAATCTCCAAAAAACTTTATACTAGTTATTATACCTTTATCAACATTTAAATTAAATTCTACATTTCCACCAACATATTTTAATTCATTTGAAAGAGAGTATTTCGGTGAATTACCAAAGTTCCAATCCCAAGTTTCATATTTTGATTTAGTAAGTTTTTCTATTTCCTCTATGTCATGTTTACTTAGAGAATAATTTGTATTATCAGCATTTGTCGCAGAAAGATAATTCATTATAGCATCTTTAAACTCAAGTATATCCATATCAGACTGTAAATGTTCACTTATATTGGTTACACGAGACTTTACAGATTTTATACCTTTACCCTCAAATTTTATGGGTTTTACTTTTAGTGCATTTGAAAGGTCATTTATCTCAGATGAAAATAAAAGTGTCCCATGATGCATTACTTTATTTTTATAGTTATGTTGAGCATTTCCAGAGAATTTTTTGCCATCTATAAGAAGGTCATTTCTTCCAGAAAACTCAGCACTGACATCTAAGGTTTTAAGTAAGTCTATTATTGGTTGAGTGAATCTTCTGAAATCACTAAAACTATTATTATTACAAGCTATAAATGTAAAGTTTATATTTCCTAAATCATGAAATACAGCTCCTCCACCAGATTGTCTTCTAACAACTGGTATTGAATGTTCTCTTATATATTCTAAGTTTATTTCAGAAAGTGTATTTTGATTTTTTCCAACAATTATAGATGGTTCATTCCTCCATAAAATAAATAAATCTTCGTCAAAATTTTTAAGTAGATATTCTTCCATTGCTAAATTGAAATAAGGGTTTGTTTTTTCATTGTAAATTAATAACATTAAAGTAATTCCTCCATATAATTGATAAAATTTTTTTAGCTGATTTTAGTACAATTAATTTTATAATTCGACAATGATATAAAAAATCCTTTAAAGTAAAATTTTTAAAACTTCCTTGCAAAGTTTAAATAAATAATATATACTCAAAATATATTTAATAAAAGTGAATAAAAGGGTAGAGGCGCAATAATCTATCAGTACTAATAAGGAGTTAAGCACAAAGAATTATTGGGAAAGGGGATATTGCCGAAGTTTTATAATCGATGCTTTAAGATTATATTGCTGGGGGTACATAAAATATATGTACAACTGTCACAGGTTTATTTGTGGTGAGCTATCATTTAAGGAATTATATTATATTTGTTTTTTAGTATTATCAATGTATGTAATGTTTAAGCCTTGAGTGTTTACCACTCAAGGCTTTTTTATTTTATCATAACCCATAATACCCTATATAATTCACAAAATTAAAAAGAGAGGGAGATTTATATGAGAAATAAAAAATTTAACATTATTTTTCTGACGACAATTATGTTTATAATGTCAACTGTAATGGTATTTGCAGAGGAAGATATAGATACTATTGCATTAGCTAACGCAGAAAAATTTGGAATCTTAACTTTAATACCACCATTAGTTGCTATAATACTTGCATTTATAACTAAAAATGTAATAATTTCTTTGTTGCTAGGAATTCTTTCTGGGAGTTTTATAATTCAAGTCAGTGGCGTTAATGTATTTGCTGCATTTATACAAGCATTTTTAGACTTAGTAGATAGAGCTTTAGTATCTCTATCAGACCCGTGGAATGCGGGGATAATACTACAAGTCTTAGCAATTGGGGGAGTAATAAATCTTGTTGCCAAGATGGGTGGTGCCAAGGCTATAGCTGAAGCACTTGCAAAGAGAGCAAAATCAGCTAAAGGGACACAGATTATAACTTGGTTTTTAGGTCTTTTAGTTTTCTTTGATGATTATGCTAATTCATTAATTGTAGGGCCTATGATGAGACCTGTTGCAGATAAAATGAAAATATCAAGAGAAAAATTAGCATTTATAATAGATGCTACAGCAGCACCAGTTGCTGGGCTTGCCATAATATCTACATGGATAGGTCTTGAAGTTGGTTTAATACATGATGCTTTTGAAAGTATAAGTGTAGATGTTGATGCGTTTGGCATATTTTTAAATACAATACCATTTAGATTTTATAACATATTAATATTAGCATTTATTGTAATTTCAGCGTTATTATTAAAAGAATTTGGACCAATGAGAAAAGCTGAAATAAAATCTAGAAGTAGAAAAATTGGCACAGACCTTGATGAAGGCGTTGAAGAATTGGATGATTTAGCTCCAAAAGATGGAGTAAAATTAAGTGTATGGAATGCTATAATTCCAATAGGTACATTGATAGTAGTTGCACTAGCATCATTCTATTATAGTGGATATACATCTATAATGGGAGGTGAAGATAAGACTTTAATACAATTATTTACAAATTCACCATATTCTTTTGAAGCAATAAAAGAAGCATTTAGTGCATCTGATGCATCTAGAGCATTATTCCAATCTGCATTAGTTGCAAGTTTAGTTGCTATTATAATGGCTGTAGTTAAAAAGATTTTTACAGTATCAGAAGCAATTGATGTTTGGATAGATGGAATGAAAAGTTTAGTAATCACTGGTGTAATATTAATACTTGCTTGGTCATTAAGTTCAGTAATAAAAGAGTTAGGTACAGCTAAATTCTTGATACATTTATTATCTGGTTCATTGCCTCCATTCTTGCTACCAAGCTTAATATTTGGATTAGGAGCAATAATATCTTTTGCTACTGGAACAGCTTATGGAACAATGGGTATACTTATGCCACTTGCAATACCACTTGCATATTCACTAAATCCTGATATGTCTTATGTAATAGTAAGTACAAGCGCAGTTTTAACAGGTGCAATATTTGGAGACCATTGTTCCCCAATTTCAGATACAACAATACTTTCTTCAATGGGAGCTGGATGTAATCATATAGACCATGTTAATACTCAAATGCCATATGCCATATTTACAGCAGTAATTACTATTGTATTTGGATATATACCAGCTGGATTTGGATTGCCAATATATATAGTATTGCCAGTTGCTATAGTAGCTGTATTTGTAGGTCTTCAAATTATAGGTAAGAAAGTAGATGAAGTAGAAGTAGAACTTGCAGAATAAGGCTGTAAATGAATTTCACCTTCTATTATCATTATTTTATTTATTTTTAGATAATTTAAAAAAGTTATTGAAAATAATAGCGAAATATAGTAAAATAAAAGAGTGATATAAGCGGATGTGGCGGAATTGGCAGACGCACTAGACTTAGGATCTAGCGCCATTGGCGTGGGGGTTCGACTCCCTTCATCCGCACTTTACAGTACTTAGTTGTGCTGAAAAAAACTGGGGTTGCTGGCTTTCGGAGTGGGCTATCCCGTTTTTATTTTTTGATAAATAACTATCTTAAAACATAATGCAAACATTTCTACTTTTTTTTTAAATCGAAAAAATAACTAAAAGTTAGATTATCCACAGAAAAATTGAAATTATAAGCAGTTACAAAGGATTTAAGAAGTTATTTTACCATTAATTTACTACTTATGAATGAGTCTTGATACGATGAAAAATACTAGAAAAATCAATATATGATAGATTGGCACTTTAATATGAGGTGCTTTTTTTAAATGACTAAAATTTTAAAAATATTCAAATCACATAACCATTCAATAGTTGTAATTCTATTAAAAATATTCTATTTTAAAAATCTTATTTTTCACAAGTTTAAAATTGTAAACGATTTCATCAAGTGTATGAATATACTTTTAACATGTTATAGTAAATCTCAATACAAATTTACATTTGGTTATTTGTGTGTTATTTTAATAATAAATTAAGTGAAAATGTTATTTTGCATTAATATATAATATCTTTGCAGAAGAGTGAATAATATAAAAGAGAAATGATTGATAATAAAAACTTAACAAAAAAATTAATACATAAAAAAAAATAAATATAATGTGTTGACATTTGATTTAAATATTCATAAAATAAAATTGAAAATAAATATTTCCAAGTGAGATTAGCGAGAGAGACCTTTATACAAAAAGGCGCCGAAGAAGAAATTTAAGAAATGCCAATCCTTAGAGAAGCTTTCAGGCAAAAATATCGCTAATTGATGGGACTCTGGAGAGACTTAAGTTAAATACTATAAGTCACCGAAGAAGCAGAATAATATTAAATTATTAAATCTTTCAGGTATACAAACAGGGATATATAGGCTAGGATTATTTTCTATGCTTATATATTTTTTTTATGAGAAAATACAGGACATAGTGGTGAAGTTGCTTAAATATAATAGGTTTAATTTTATGGGGAGGGTTATATATGAATGAATTAAAAAGAGTGCCTTTGTATAATACACACAAAGAGCTTGGTGCAAAGCTTGTTGAATTTGCTGGCTGGGAGATGCCTTTGGAATATGAAGGAATAAACAAAGAGCATAAAATGGTTAGAAAAAGTGCAGGTATATTTGATGTATCTCACATGGGAGAAGTAGAAGTAAAAGGAGTAGAATCAGAAAAATTTATACAAAACCTAGTTACGAATGATATAAGTGGATTAAAAGTCAATGACATCATATATACACCTATGTGCTATGAAAATGGTGGAGTTGTTGATGATTTATTAATATATAAGTTTGGGGAAGAAGATTATTTGTTAGTAATAAATGCAGGAAATATAGACAAAGATGTTGCCTGGATAATCAAGCAAAGTGAAGGATATAAAGTAAATATAAAAAATATATCTAATGAAGTTTGTCAATTAGCAGTTCAAGGACCTAAAGCAGAAAAAATTCTTCAAAAAATCACAGACATAAATTTAGAATCAATAAAATTTTATAAGTCAATGCCAGAGGTAAAAGTATCTGGATACTCTTGTTTAGTTTCAAGAACAGGATATACTGGAGAAGATGGTTTTGAAATATATTGCAAAAATGAACATGTAAAAGCAATTTGGGATGAAGTCCTAAAAGTTGGAGGAGAAGATATATGTCCAGCTGGTCTAGGTTGTAGAGATACTTTAAGATTTGAAGCAGCCTTACCTCTATATGGACATGAAATAAATGAACACATATCTCCACTTGAAGGAGGATTATCTATTTTTGTAAAAGTAAATAAGGAATCATTTATTGGCAAATCAATCTTAGCAGAAGAAAAAGAAAATGGGATTAAAAGAAAATTAGTAGGATTTGAAATGCAAGGCAAAGGGATGCCTAGAAATGGATATGATATAAAAGTTGGAGATAAAACAGTTGGTTTTGTAACTACTGGGTGTGCATCTCCAACAACAGGGAAAATCTTAGGTATGGGAATTATAGATGCTGAATATGCAAAAGCAGGAACTGAAATAGGTATAGCCATTAGAAAAAAAGTTGTTCCTGCTATAACAGTTAAGAAGCCTTTTTATAAAAAACAATATAAAAAAGATAATGTTGTAGTAAATAAAGAAAATAAATTTTCATATATACCTGCTACAAATGAAGATAAGATAAAAATGTTAAAAGTAGTTGGATTAAACTCAGTTGATGAATTATTTTCAGATGTACCAGATGAACTAAAATTAAAAAGAGATTTAAATCTAGACAGTGGAAAATCTGAATTAGAAGTTAGTAAAATAGTAAAAAGATTGTCAGAGGAAAATTTAAGTCTAGAAGATTTAACTTGTTTTCTTGGAGCTGGTGCGTATGACCATTATATTCCATCAATTATAAAACATATAACTTCAAGGTCAGAATTTTATACAGCATATACTCCATATCAAGCAGAAATAAGTCAAGGAACTTTGCAAGTAGTGTTTGAGTTTCAATCCATGATTGCAGAAATTACTGGTATGGAAATTGCAAATGCATCAATGTATGATGGAGCTACTGCTGCAATAGAAGCATGTATAATGGCAATGAATCAAACTAGAAAAAGTAAAATAGTAGTATCAAAGACTACACATCCAGAAACTTTATCAGTACTAAGAACTTATTTACAATATAAAGATTGTGAAATAGTAGAAATTGATTTTTGTAGTGAATATGGAACTACAGATATAGAAAAATTAAGAGCTTCTGTAGATAAAGATACAGCATGTGTCCTTATACAAACTCCTAACTTCTTTGGGATTATTGAAGAAATGGAAGGAATAGAAAAGATAACTCATGAAAATAAAGCCATGTTAATTATGAGTGTTGACCCAATATCATTAGGTGTTTTAAAAACACCAGGTGAAATAGGAGCAGATATTGTTGTTGGAGAAGCTCAATCACTAGGAAATCCTCTTAATTTTGGAGGTCCTTATGTAGGATTTTTGGCTAGTAAATCTAAATATACAAGAAAAATGCCAGGAAGAATAGTTGGGCAAAGTTTAGATACAGAAGGGAAAATTGCATATGTATTAACTTTACAAACTAGAGAGCAACATGTAAGAAGAGAAAAAGCAACTTCTAATATATGTTCCAATCAAGCTCTAAATGCTCTTGTAGCATCAATATACATGGCTACTATGGGTAAAGAAGGATTTAAAGAAGTTGGTATGCAATCAATGAAAAAAGCACACTATGCTTATAATAAACTTGTGCAAACAGGAAAATACAGACCTATATTTAAAGGCCGATTTTTTAAAGAATTTGCAGTACAAGGAAATCATAATATAGATACTATAAACGATAAACTTTTAGAAGAAAATATATTAGGTGGTTATAATTTAGAACACAATTATCCAGAATTAAAAAATTCAACTTTACTTTGTGTAACTGAAAAAAGAAGTAAAAATGAAATAGATAAGTTAGTTGGAATAATGGAGGGGTTATAATGAAAGAATATAATAGTTTGTTGATAGATATATCTAAAAAAGGCAGAAAAGCATACTCAATTCCAGAGTTAGATATAGATGATATAAAAATAGAAGATATGATTGACCCAAGTATGGCTAGACAAAATGAATTAAACTTACCAGAAGTTGGTGAATTAGAATTAGTTAGACATTATACTTTATTGTCAAATAAGAATTTTGGTGTTGATACTGGTTTTTATCCCTTAGGTTCTTGTACAATGAAATATAACCCTAAAATTAATGAAGATATGGCAGCACTTCCAAACTTTACTGGAATGCATCCATATCAATCTCCAGATACAGCACAAGGGTCTCTTGCTCTTATGTATGATTTATCAAATAAGCTTGCAGAAATTACAGGTATGGATGAAGTGACACTTCAACCTTCAGCAGGTTCACATGGTGAATTTACAGGTCTTATGCTGATAAAGGCGTATCATGAAAATAGAGGAGACTATAAAAGAACTAAAGTAATAATTCCAGATTCTGCACATGGAACAAATCCAGCAAGTGCAGCTATGGCGAATTTTGATGTAATTCAAATAACATCTGATAAAAATGGTGCTGTAGATATAGATGCGTTAAAAGAAGTTTTAAATGATGAAGTAGCAGCCCTTATGCTTACAAATCCAAGCACTCTTGGGCTATTTGAAAAAAATATAAAAGAAATAGCTGACCTTGTACATGAAGCAGGTGGTCTTTTGTATTATGATGGTGCAAACATGAATGCTATTATGGGAATAACAAGACCAGGAGATATGGGATTTGATGTAGTCCATCTTAATCTTCATAAGACATTTTCAACTCCTCATGGTGGCGGTGGTCCAGGGGCTGGACCTGTTGGAGCAAAAAAAGAGTTAGTGTCTTTTTTACCAATTCCAGTAATTGAAAAACAAGAAGATAAATATGTATTAAATTATGACAGACCAAAATCTATCGGAAAAATTAAAAATTTTTATGGAAATTTTGGTGTCCTTGTAAGAGCTTACACATATATATTAACAATGGGAAGAGATGGACTTAAAGAAACTAGTGAAATGGCAGTTCTAAATGCTAATTATATAAAAGAAAGTATAAAAGATGATTATATTTTACCAATAGATATTTTATGTAAACATGAGTTTGTATTAGGCGGATTACCAAGAGGAGAAGCAAATATAAAAACTATTGACATAGCAAAGCGATTGTTGGATTATGGATATCATCCTCCAACAATGTATTTCCCTCTTATTATAAATGAGGCGCTTATGATAGAGCCTACAGAAAGTGAGAGTATAGAAACATTAGATAGTTTTATTGAAGCTATGAAGAATGTCGCAAAAGAAGCTAAGGAAGAACCAGAATTACTAAAAACTGCTCCACATAATACTTTAGTTAAAAGAGTTGATGATGCAAGAGCAGTGAAAAAGCCTATATTAACATGGTCACAAAGATAAATAATAAAAATAATAAATAATTTAAATATACAAAAATTTTATATTTGTATTAAAAAGCTATCTAAACTATCTTAAATTAGATAGCTTTTTTGTGTATATGTTGACATACATGGTATGTACTGTTAAAGTTTTTTATATATTATTAGAAAATGTGAGGATGTTAAATTTATGAACAAGGTAAGTGATGTAACAAAAGGTTATACTTTAGGGGTATTGGCAAATATTCTATTTGGTTTTTCTTTTTATTTTACTAAGACAGTATTAAATTTGGTTGACAATAAGGTTTTTACAGTATTATCATTAAGATTTACAATTGGATTGATAGCAGTAATAGCATTATATAAGTTTAAATTTATAAGCTTAAACTTTAAAGGTAAAGATATTAAATCACTTTTGATTTTATGTATGTTTCAACCATTTCTATATTTTATGCTTGAGACACTTGGAGTTAAGTATACATCTACATCAGAAGTTGGTGTTATGATATCTATGATACCAGTAGTTACAGGAATTATGGGAATTATATTTTTAAATGAAAAAATGAACTTGAAACAAGTAGTGTGCATCGCAATTGCAGTTTTTGGAGTTATAATAGTAAACTTACAAAATACAGGGAATCAAACAAGTAGCATGCTTGGAAGAATAATGATACTTGGGGCAGTAATTTGTGCTGGTGCATATGGTGTATATGTAAGAAAATTATCTAAAAGCGAATTTACACCAATTGAAATAACAGCAGCAATGCAACTAATTGGAACAATATCATTTACATCAATATCTGTTGGTGGTGAATTGATATCAGGGAGTCTAATAGAATATGCAAAAGGATTATTTAATATGGAGATTGTATTTCCAATAGTTTATTTGGGTATGGGGTGTTCTTTGTTAGCTATGTTTTTAAATAACTACTCAAGGTCTAAACTAGAGGCTGTAAAATCATCAATATTATCAAACATAGCTACAGTGGTATCTATATTTGCAGGAGTATTTCTACTGAATGAAGAGTTCAATCTTTATAGTATTGTAGGAAGTGTGCTTATAATAATTTCAATTATAGGAATGGTTATATATGGTAAAGAAAAATGTGAAGATTTGGAAACTGAATATACAGAGTAGTTTTATTTTATAGGATATAATAAATCTACTTATTCTTTTAACTTAATTTAAACTTAATAAAAATATATCGAAATTCATAAAAAATTTAGGAAATCTTAAGAATTATGATATTTAAATCTTTAGATTTATGTTTTATTATATAAACTATAATAAGATATATTAAACTAAATTAGAATTTTACAATATATTTATAGATATTAATGTTAAAGAAAAAGTTAAGTTGAAAGGAGTATAATATGGATAAAGTTAACCTAAAAAGATATAATTGTGATATAAATGTTGGATTAAACAGTGAACAACTTCAAAGTAGAATAGATGATAATTTAATTAATGTATTTGACAATGGAAAAACTAAAACATACAAGCAAATTTTTAAAGATAATATATTTACACTTTTTAATCTTATAAATATTGTTTTAGTTTGTTTGCTAGTTTCAGTTGGCTCTTTTAAAAATACCTTATTTATATTTATTGCTGTAATTAATACTATTATTGGTGTTATTCAAGAAATAAGAGCAAAAAGATTGTTGGACAATCTATCTGTTATAGTATCAAGCAAAGTATCTGTTATAAGGGAAAAAGAGAAAAGAGAGATTGATGTTCAGGAATTAGTGCTAGATGATATTATGATTTTAAAAACAGGAAATCAAATCTGTGCAGATTCAAAAGTTTTAGAAGGAAAGTTAGAGATAAATGAATCTCTAATCACAGGAGAATCTGATATTATTGTAAAAAACAAAGGCGATTTTTTATATTCTGGTAGTTTTGTAGTTTCTGGAGAGGCATTTGTAAAAGTTGAAAACATAGGAAAAGATAACTATGCAAATAAGATAGCTAATGATGCTAAAATTTCCAAGAAACACAATTCTCAACTTAGAAATTCATTAAATGCAATATTAAAAGTTGTTGGTGTAATAATTATTCCTTTAGGAATTATATTGTTTGTAAAACAACATTTTGGAAATGGAGATTCTATAGCAACATCTGTAGTAGGTACTGTGGCAGCTGTAAATGGAATGATACCAGAAGGATTAACGCTACTTACAAGTATTGCTTTAGCTGTTGGGACAATAAAGCTTGCAAGTCACAAGACTTTAGTTCAAGAATTATATTGTGTAGAGACTCTTGCTAGAGTTGACACATTATGTCTTGATAAAACAGGTACAATTACAGAGGGTAAAATGCAAGTTGATGATGTAGTAATGCTTGAAAAAGTTGATATAAACGAGATAATGGGAAATTTGTGTAATTCTCTTAAAGATGACAATGCAACATTAAATGCTATAAGAGATAAATATGATATTTCAGATACATATAAAGTAAAAAATTTAATTCCATTCTCATCAGCAAGAAAATACAGTGGTGTTGTTTTTGAAAATGAAGGTACATACTTAATAGGAGCTTTTGAGTTTATTTTTAAAGATAGATATAAAGACTTAAAAATAGAGATTGAAAAATATTCTAAAGCAGGAAATAGAGTAATAGCTTTAGCTCATAGTAACTCTTATATGGAAGAGCATAATATACCTGAAGATATAAAACCGCTTGCTTTTATACTGATATTAGATAAAATTAGGGATGAGGCCAAGGAAACTTTAGAATTTTTTTATAATGAAGGTGTAGATATAAAAATTATATCTGGAGATAATCCTATAACAGTAAGTGAAGTAGCAAGAAAAGCAGGTCTTAAAACAGCTAATAGATTTATTGATGCAACAACATTTAAAAATGATAAAGACATATATGATGCTGTTGATAAATATAGTGTTTTTGGAAGAGTAAGCCCACAACAAAAGAAACAAATGATTATAGCATTAAAACAACAAAATCGTACAGTAGCAATGACAGGAGATGGTGTAAATGATGTGTTAGCACTTAAAGAAGCTGACTGTAGTATTGCTATGGCATCTGGAAGTGATGCTACCAAAAATGTTTCTAATTTAGTTTTATTAGATTCAAACTTTGCATCCATGCCAAAGGTTGTTATGGAAGGAAGAAAGGTAATCAATAATATTCAAAGAGCATCTTCTTTGTTTTTAGTAAAGACAATATTTTCATTCTTCTTGTCATTATTAACATTATTTTTCTTTAGTAGACAATATCCATTTGTACCAATTCAATTATCCTTGATTGGAGCTGTAACAGTAGGTATACCATCATTCTTTTTAGCTCTTGAGGCAAATAGAAGTAGAATTTCAGGAAATTTCTTGCTTAATATATTAAAAAATGCTTTACCAGGAGCACTATGTGTAACATTAAATGTAATTATTGTTTACAATATAGTCGAATATTTAGGTTATAGTTCAAGTGTATTTTCTACAATGTGTGCTATATTAACTGGTATATGTGGTCTTTTGATATTAAGACAGCAATGCTTGCCATTTAATAAAGAAAGATTATTTTTAATTGTAAGCATGACTATATCATTTGTTATTGGTATTCTATTTTTAGGTGGACTATTCTCCTTTGTAGCTCTAAGTAAAGAGCTAATCCTTATAACTATGGTATTAGCGGTATTAATGCCAATTATGATAAAAGTTATGTTATTTGTATTAGATGAGATACTAGACACAATAGCTCCAGATTTAAACTGACTTGAATAATATAAAAAAGAGCAACTTAATATTAAATAGAGTTGTTCTTTTTTTATTTACATTAAATTTTATATAAGAATATCATGTATATTTATTAATCAGCTATGTATGAACAGCAATAGTCAACAACTTCAGTTACTTTTAAATCAAAGCTTGAATCAGAAGGAACATTAAATTTTTGACCTTCTGTATATGTTACAAACTCATTGCTTCCAGGCAGTTTTACATCCATGCTTCCAGCAAGCATTTCCATTATTTCTTCTTCTCTAGTAGAAAAAGTGTACTCTCCAGGTAACATCAATCCTAAAGTTTTTCTTTCGCCATTAGGAAATATTAGTACTCTACTACTTACCTTACCATCAAAATAAACGTTTGCTTTTTTCACTGCATTAACATTTTTAAATTCACTCATTAGACAAGTCCTCCAAAATTATTTATTCATATATATTATATAAGAATAATGTAAAAATTACTATATATTTACAAATAAAATTTAGTATTTCTAAAAAAAATTAATAAAAATAAAATAAGGAAATATTTTTAAAATAATAAATGGTAAAAATTTCATAGAAATATTATATTGAACTGACAATTTTACCAATATATAATAGGAGAGGAGTTTATGAGAATTGCCTTATGCTACACATTAAAAACATAAAGATAATGTATAATCTAAATATATATAAATATACAACCTAAAGTTTATAGTTATAGAAAGAGGGGATAAACTTGTCAAAGAGAATATTGGTCATAGAAGACGATATAGATATCCAAAATATAATAAAAACATTTTTAGAAAATGCAGGTTATATCATTATAACAGCAAATGATGGTCTTGATGGGATTGAGAAGTTTAAAAGACAACAATTTGATTTGATTTTATTGGATATTTTGATGCCAAAGATAGACGGTTTTGTAGTTTGTGAAATGATAAGAAATGAATCTAATATTCCAATTATTATACTTACAGCATTGGATGAAGAAACAGACCAAGTAAAAGGATTTGAATTAAAAGTGGATGATTATATTACAAAGCCCTTTTCTACAATTGTTCTTCTAAAAAGAGTAGAGGCAGTATTAAGAAGAATCGGTGACAAAGAAGAAAATCATGAAGATAGGGAATTTTTATTATATAGAGATATCAATATTGATGTTGAAGGATATAAAGTTTTTGTTAATGGTAAAAAGATTGAATTGACTGCTAGAGAATTTGAAGTTCTAAAAGAATTAATAGAACACAAGGGTCGTGTACTTACTAGAGAAAATTTAATAAATAGTCTGTGGAAGTATGATTTTTTAGGAGATGAAAGGGTTGTAGATACACATATAAAAAATCTTAGAAAAAAACTTGATGTGGATTACATAGAAACAATAAGAGGGGTAGGATATAGGATTGATGTATTGGATTAAGAAAAGTCTAAATAGAAAAGTTTTTTTAAGTACAACCTTGATACTTATTTTGTCCTGTACGCTAATTTATATATTTATCATGATGTCAATGCCCAAAACATATAAATCATACCTAACCGATGATATCAAAAAAAATCTTGATGAATTTGTTAAAGTTATTGAGAATACTAAATATGAGGATTCAGCACCTAAATTTTATGATTTTATAATTGAAAATAATGTGTCTATTGATTTAGTGAAAAATGGAAAATTAGTAGAAATACCATCTAATATAAAGTATGGTAAATTAGGTGATGAAAATATTATATCAAATAAGAAGCAAAAAGCTATATTCAATGAAGATAATTTTTTATATAAGTACTTAAATAATAATCAAATTTCGGGAAGTAGCTATGTAAGTGCTATATCCACTGAGATTACATTTAAAGATAGTTCAGATAAATATATTCTCTCTGTTGTACCAAAATTGATGGTAGTTGATGAAGCTTCTATAATTTTATTAAAATTGATACCAGTAGTCGCAATAATGATTTTGATAATATCACTAGTTACTGCATTTATTTATTCCAGAGTAATTACAAAACCTGTTGTCAAGATAAGTAACACCTCAAAAAAAATTGCACAGATGAATTTAGATGTTAGATGTGATGTAGAAAGTCACGATGAAATAGGTTCTCTTGCTTTAAGTTTAAATGAACTTGCACATAATTTATCAATTACACTTAATAATCTTGAACATGCAAATTCAAAGCTTCAAGAAGATATTGAAAAGGAAAGAAAGAACGAAATAAGTAGAAGAGCTTTTTTTGCAGCGGTATCTCATGAGCTAAAAACGCCAATTACGATTATAAAAGGTCAACTTGAAGGCATGATATATAATATTGGCATGTATAAGGATAGAGATACTTATTTAAGACATTCACTTAAGGTAATGGAAAGCATGGAAGAAATGGTACGTGAAATTCTTGATATTTCTCGTATGGAGTCATCTGGATTTAAATTAAATACAGTAGAAATCAATATGAGTTCATTAATACAAAAATCAATACAAAATTACTTAATATTAGCAGAAAATAAGAATATAGATATTCTTAGTGATATAGAAAAAAATTTATACTCTTTTGTAGATATAAAATTGATGAAAAAAGCTATTTCTAATATTATTAACAATTCAATTAAGCACTCAAAAAACGGTGCTTTGGTAAATATAAAATTGTATAAGAATAATGAATGTGGAGTTTTTGAGGTTGAGAATTCAAATACATTTATAGAAGAATCTGAGATAGAAAATATTTTTAATCCTTTTTATCGTGTAGATAAGTCACGAAGTAGACAATCTGGCGGAAGTGGTTTAGGATTGTATATTATTAAAATTATATTTGATATGCACAAGGTTAAATATAAAATTGAAAATACATCAGTGGGTGTAAAATTTACAGCTATATTTCCTATCGCATTAAAAAATACATTGCAGTAAATATTTTATAAATAAAATAACCCTATACTAAAATTTTAAAGTTAAATTTTAGTATAGGGTTATTTTGAGTATAAACATGTATTTAAAAAGTATTTAGGTGCCATATAAAAAACAAGGTAAGAACATATTAACTACATACTTCATTTATATAATAAAAAATGTAATAAGAAACTAAAAATATGAAAGGTGAGTGAAATATGAAAATCGATGTTAAAAATTTAAATATGACTTATAAAGCAGGGAAGGAAGCACTAAAAAATATAAATATGAGTCTTGAAAGTCCAAATTTTATAGGCTTATTGGGTCCAAATGGAGCAGGAAAAAGCACTTTAATGAAGCTACTAACTTCAAGAATATTACAAACTTCAGGTCAGATTTTAGTAAATGGGAAACCTCTTCAACAGTGTGAGACAGAGTTAAAAAGTAAATTAGGATATTTACCACAAGAATTTGGATTATATGATGAATTGACAGTGTATCAATTCCTCGAATATATGTCAGTTTTAAAAGGTATTAATAAAAACACAAAAAAGATAATAGAAGAAGTTATTAATCAGACCAATTTATTAGAAAAAAGAAACTCAAAAATTAAAACCCTGTCAGGGGGACAAAAACAGAGAGTAGGTATAGCCCAAGCAATAATGGGAAATCCAGGACTATTAATACTGGATGAACCTACAGTTGGATTAGACCCTGAGGAGAGAATAAACTTCCGTAACTTATTTTCAAAAAATTCAAGAGATAAAATTGTAATATTGTCGACACATATTATAGAGGATGTTCAGTCAGTATGTAATAGACTAATCGTGATAAATAAAGGAAATGTACTGTTTGATGGAAGCTCAGAAGAGTTAATTAAAAAAGCACAAGGACATGTTGGTATTTATGAAGATAAAAATGGAGAAATACATAAAAATGGAAAAAGCAAATTTAAAGTTACATCAAGTATTCTTACCACAACAGGAACTTCATATCGTATTGTAAGTCATAAACTTCCAGATTTTGCAATATCTGTAGAACCATCCCTAGAGGATGCATATATGTTTTTAATATCTGAGGAGGAGATAAAGTAATGCAATCAATTAAATTTATCAAAGATGAGATAAAGAGGCTTTTTAGTTCAAAGATTACATGGACTTTCATATTAGTAATAGCATTGATACCAGGTTTATCAATAATAATGTATGAAATGCCTGAATTATTACTACAAAGTAATTTAGGACAAGAGCTTAGTTTGAGTGTACCTGTTTTACTTAATCCAGCAAAACTAGGGGCTTTAATAGGCACAGTCTTATTTTCGATGTTTACAATATATGAGATGGATAATGTCTACAGAAACAAAACTAATGGGATTATAGAAACTATCATGGATGCCAAAAGTTTAAATCTAGCTAAGGTAATTTCTATTCTTGTATCAGCCATAGTATCTGTAATAATTTCAATGATTATCTGTCTACCATACTCTATCATTAAGATGGGTGAGGATTTTAGTTTAAATATTTATCTGATAAATTACTTAGTTTTAATGTTACCAGCTATATTATTTGGTATTTTACTTTCAGCTGGATTTTACTCTATAACAAGACGCATTGATTTAAGTATAATTATGTTACTTATACTAATATTTTTATCTATAAATGTAAAAGATAGTTATCTTATTGATTGGGTACAGACAAAGGTAACTATTTACTCTTCTAGTTTTGGAAATGCCTTGCAATTAAGAGCTTTATATTGGAATAGACTGCTTTGGAGTTTCGTGTCAATATCAACTTATTTAATGGGTGTAATATGCACAAGAAAATATGAAAAAAATATCTTTTCATCTATGATGTTTAATATGAAGAAAGTATCAATATCAATTTTAACTGTAGTGTTAATTGCTAGTTCTTATAGTATATATGCATTAGAACCGTATTATGATGATAGTCCTCCAACTAAAATGGAGAATGTAGTAGATAAGAAATCTGGTTCAGGTGTAGTTATGGCTACTAAAGAGGATGAAAAGTTAAATAAGGATATAAAATTAATTGATTCAAATCTTGATATAAAAATAAATCCTAAGAAGGCAAGCTTGGATGGGAAAATAGAATATACTATGGAAAATAATAGTGGTAAAGAACAAAAATTGAAATTTGATTTAAATCCTGGATACAATGTTAAAGATATCAAGATAAATGGTAAAAAAGCTAAATTTGATATCTCTAAAAAGAAGCAACCAGAAGGACGAATTAGTTTAGATACAACTAAAGAAAAAAATCTTAAAATTGAAATTGAGTATGGAGGTAAATTAATAAATAATCAATTGCTAGAAGAAATTCTTTCAGGATATATAATAAGTGAAGAGAATATTAAGATAGTTGGTAGCTCAATATACCCAGAACCTAAAATTGATGTTATGAATACAATGGAATCAATGATTCACGGTAACATCACTTTACCTACAGGTATAACACCTGTAATAAGTGGAATAAGTACAGAAAAGCTAAAAGTTGATAAAAAGAATAATGAATGTACATGGAAATTCAATACACAAGGAACTAAATTAACTATAATAGCTGCGGACTATGTAAAAAAAGATATACAAGCAGGTGGGATTAAGGTACAGTTTTATTATAATAGAAAGAATGAAGACAAGATAAACAAAATGAATGCAGAGAAAATTATAAAAGATTCTATTGCTTTTTATATGAAGCAATATGGAGAATTAGAGCGTTATAAAGTTATTCCACTTAAGTTAGTAGAAGGAGGAGCTACATCAAGCATTGGGACTGGAGGAAAAGCATATGAGAATATAAGTTATATGGATGAAAGTATTTTCAACCCAGGTGTATTTGAAAATAGTATAGGAGAAGGTAGTAATGGGGCTGAAGTTTTGGCACATGAAATATGTCATCAATGGTGGGGAATTATAGTACAAGTTGATCCAATGGTATCACCTTGGTCAGCAGAAGGTATAACAAATTATGCGACTAATAAGTTTATGGAGTATGAATATGGAAAAGAGTATAGTAAAAAAACTATAGATAATTGGAAAAAAGAAAATGATAAACTTAATAGGAATTTCTATATGAATAATCCACAATATCTAGAAAAGTTACCTGAGAACTATGTATTCAATATTTTATCACCTAATTCTATGAGACTTCTTTACAACAAAATGCCACTACAACTTTTAAAGGTGGAAGAGATTTTAGGTCAAGATAAATTTGAAACTATTCTCAAAAGTTTATATGATAAATACAAGTACAATATATTAAAATATGATGATTTCTTAAAAGCTTGTAATCTTACAGGGGAGGAATTGAATCTTGAATAATTTAAAAATAATGAAATATGAAATGAAGAGACTATTATTTTCTAAGGTGTATTTAGTTTTACTATTAATAACAGGATGGTTCTCCTACAATGTTCTTAAGACAAAAACAATCTATGGTTTAAATGATACAGCACCATTTTCAGAGTGGAGCTATTCAAGTTTTTTACTTGATGTAAATCCATTTTTACTAGTTATAGTTCTTATGTTTTGTACATATATATTTTCAAAAAAAGAAGAAGCAGTAAGGACAATTACTATGACAACTAAGATAAAGCCTACAACATATTTTTGCTTAAAAAGTATTACAATAGCAGTTGGATATCTTCTAACAGTTGCAATTGTAATTGCGATAAGTTTTATTTTTTACAATAGAGTATTTCAATTCAATAACTTTGGTCAGTTTGTACAGCCTATATTTCTTATTTTAATACCATCTGTATTATTTGTATTAGGGATGGGTATGTTTATTGGTAATATAAATGGAAATTTACTATATATTTTTATTCCAATAATATTTCTTATAACAAATTCTGGTGCACTATCTATTATATCTGGTAAGAGTCTAGTAAACTCTATACTGGAGAGTAAAGTTGCAGATATGATGGGGAATCTTGCATTTAATATTCCACAGGGATTTGTAATCAGTAGAATATCACTTGGAGTTATAGGTATACTCTTAATAGTTAGTGTATGTAAAGCATACAACAAAAGTAAAAATAAAGTTTAAAAATGCTTACAAAGAAAAAATTGATTAGTTCTATAAAATCATAATTATTTTTTTAATATTTGGATGTATATAGATAATCTAAGATGTGAATAGGGGATTATATTAAGGGAAATATGATATAATTACTAAAGTTATAAATAGATTAAAGAAAAAGAGTATATTTTAACCTATAGTTTTTTAGGTTCAAAATATACTCTTTTACTAGTTATAGTTATATAAATTAAACAAATTCTATATAATCAAAATTTTTATTATAATTCTATATTAGGTTCTTCAATTAATTTTCCACATACATATCTATGAATGATATTTCTGTCATCACCAACATATATAAATCTTTCAAGTCTTTCAGGTATAGAATAATTGTCATGATTTAAATCTGAATCATCAATAATTAATGCATCAAAATCGTAGTCTTCTTCAAAACTACCAACATTTCCAAAAAAACTTCCTCCACCTTTAGTTGCAATATAAAAGGCTTCAGATAAAGATAGAAAATTGCATTTCTTATTAGAATTTACCCAGTATAATTTTGATAACTGTATTGCAGATACTATTGCCTTAAATATTGATAGTGTATGGCCACCACTTATATCAGAACCAAGGGCTAGTTTAATATTATTATCAAGTAATTTTCTAATAGGCATAGCTCCACTACCAACATTAAAATTAGAAGCAGGACAATGAACAGCCATAACCTCATTTTCTTTCATTAAATCTATTTCTTCTTGAGAGCAGTGAATACAATGAGCCATTAATGTAGGGGTTTGACCAAATAAATTGTATCTATTATAGGCATCTCCATAAAATTTAGATTCAGGTTCTAAACTTTTAACCCATTCAATTTCATCATGATTTTCAGATAAATGTGATTGTATAGGAACATTATATTTTAAACATAAATCGCCTAATTCTTTTAAAAGTTTACTTGTACAACTAGGTATAAATCTAGGCGTTATAATTGGTTTTACAATAGAATTTATGTCATTGTATTTGCTTATTATTTCTTCTGTATCGTTGATAGAATCCTCCGTATTTTCTAGTAGAGTGTCAGGACAATTCATGTTCATATTTACTTTACCAACATATGCTCCAAGACCAACTTCTTTAAAAATATCCATAAGTTTCATAGAAGCTTTTTTATGTACTGTTGCAAATACAGCTATTCTAGTAGTACCTGCTTTCCAGACTTCTTTTACAAATTTTTTATACATCTTTGTAGCATATTCTATATCTATATACTTTGATTCTTCTGGGAATGTATAAGTTTCAAGCCATGGTATAAGTTCTTTATCCATAGCCATGCCTAAATTTCTAAATTGGGGTGCATGACAATGAAGGTCGTTCATACCAGGTATTATAAGTTTATCAGTGTAGTCTATGATTTCTAAATTTTTATATTCTTTAGGGATATCTTTAAAGACACCTTTTACTTTGCCCTTGTTTAGTATAATGTAGCTATTTTCAAATACTGTAAAAGTATCTGAGGTCTTTGTAAAAATTATATTTCCTTTTATTGCTTTTAACATATAGCTCTCCTTAGTTTTAAATTTGTTAACTTTAATATATAAGTAATATATAGGCTTTATTGATTAAAATTTTACCATATGTATTATATCAAATCTGAGTTATAAATACTATTAAATAATAGTAAATAGTAGTGAAATACAGTTATTTAGTAGTATTTAAGACCAGACATATAATTGACATTAAAGAAAAAAATGTCATCAATTAACATAAAACTGAGCTGTTATCTAAAGAGAGTATTGATTATATATTCAACCCAAAATAGTAACAATGTATTATGGTCTGCTTGGATAGGGTTCTATAATAACAATAGAAGCAGTAGTAAATTTTACAGAGAACCATTCTACTGTCTGCTGAAATATTTGTTCTTCATTTATTGTAGCATTAAGGTTATAAGGAATTTATTGATTAAGTAAATAATTGTGAGTGTTCTATGTAATGCATTAAAACATACAATATTGTAAATATTATCTATCTTATAGGTTTATATTTCATTTTAGATTCTTCATCAGTTCTCTCAATTTTAAAAATGACAGGACGAATTCCATCATTACAGGAGCATATAGCCACTCCTTCTTTATCTATCCAATCTCCATAGTAAAATTTTTCACTACCATGAGATAAAGCAAATACATATTGATACATTGCTTTCCATGCTTCATCACATAATTTTTCAGGTTTAGCAAAATCTCCAAAAAATACTTCCCCTACTTCATGCATAGGACATTTCCCAATACCTTTACATCCATACTCATCTGCTAAGTTTTTGTGGAATGTTGTTTTTATCACTTCTATTTTACATTTTTTCATGAAAGTCATCTCCTCATATTTTTTAACTTTTATTTATATAAGTATATGTACTATTTTATATTTAAACAAGTACTTACTTTTAAGTAAGGTACTAACGTTTAGGATAGTAGTTTTATTACATAATGGTGATTAAATGAGTATGAAAAACTACAATATATCTGATTTAACTAATATAACTTCTACACCATTTGGATATACTCTTTCAATTATTGGAGGGAAGTGGAAAATTATTATATATTCACTTTCAAAAAAGGGATTGTCATTAATTCCTATTTTAGAGGAAATGTTGTAAATGGGATGAAAATAAAAAAATAAAAAATATATAAATAAAATGATTGTTTTTCTTGAATTTTTTATATAAATATGGAAATTTGTCTAGTTATACGTTTTTATTGACCAGTTACGCAATTGATATTGAATATTCTAAATATTGATGTTACTTTATATATGATTTAAGTGTAATAGGGGGATATTTTATAAATATGATTTGCGTTATAGATAGATAAAATTTGAAGTAGTAAAAACTTAGATTCATATTTGATGAGATTGTAGAATCTGTGTATAGAATGATTCATGTGTTTCAAGAGAATATAAAAGGTGTAATTTGTATTAGTTGTTTTGTTTTATAGTATACACTTTTTAATTGTATAATGAAAAAGTAAAGATGTACTCCCAATACATCTTTACTTTAAAAGAAGTTATAGTTACTTACAAAGTATAAAAAATTATATAGTTATTTAAGGTAGAAAATCTAAAAAGGTTTTTCTAGAAAATGAAACTTAATTTTAATTATATCTACTTACTAACAATAAAACTTGATATAAACAAGATTCAACTACAGTTTCTCCATATTCTGATATAAAATCATCTAATTGTGTATCTATAAAATTACAATAATCATATGAACTACTGATATAAGCAGTTAATATATGTGTACATCTGTCTATTTCTCCAATAAACATATTATCCATCCCCCTAAAAACTTTAGTAAAAATAAAAAAATTATATATGTGCTAACTTGCTAACATAACTTACAAAGAATTTTTTAGTACTTATCACTATAACTTTTATTACTAAATTTTTCTAGTTTTACCAATTTAGTTTTTATTCTACAAGTTAATAATACTAGAATATGATTTATTATTCAACATGCTTGTTTTAGATTAAAAAATATTATAAAATTATATTTATTTTTTGAAGAATAAACTACAACAATAAACTGATAAGGTTTACATGGGTGCATTGACTTAAAGGCTTATATATTCGAATTAATTAAATTTAAAGTAGAGAATAAACATAAAAAAGTATTCAGTGATATATTATTAAAATGAATGTAAGAATAAATAAAGTGAGATGTTGGAATATTAAAATCAACAATAAGATAAAAAATAAAATTTACTGTTACTGTTAGTAAGAACTTTAAAAGAGATATTTTGAAGAGGATGTAAAAATTAATTGATTTACTTATAGATATTTAAAAGATATAAAGAACTTGTAGATAGTTCTTTATATCTTTTTTATTATGCTAAAAAATTTTAAGATACAACAAAAAAGATAAGACTATACCTATAGCATATATATATTCTTTTATAAAAATAAATAAAACAAATGCAATTAAATTCGGTTAAACCTTAATTATTTATATGTAATATCCTGATTATCAATAATAAAATTTCTTTATTAAATATAAAATGCAATTTAAATCACTATTTGATAATTTTTCCACAATATGGGCAATAAGTGATATCCTTTACAAGTTCCATTCTTGAATTTAAATAATGATTACAATTTGGGCAACGATAAAATTTCCAATCAATAAAAATACCAACAAGTACAAAAATAATTGATATTATATAATTTTCTATAAAAAAGATAAATGCTGCTCCAATAACAAACATAGCCATAGATGTTAAGAAGATTATTTTTAATTTGGTATAAATATTTATACTTTTCATACAATCACCAACTTATTTTAGATTTAATCTTATTAATAAAAGTATAGCAAGTTTATTATAAAAAATGTAAACTAAAAAATTACAATAAAAATAAGTAGCGAATAAAACTAAACACATAATTTAAATAATTTAAGTTTTATTTAAGGTTAGAATTATATTGATATAAGATTTAAGTTTTATTATGTATATAGATAAAAAGCAATTAAAAATATTATCTCTATTTGCACACAATCAAAATCAAATTTTTAGTATAGTCATCTATACTTATTTAAGCTGTCTAATATTGAATAAGAGTGTTTATTTTGAGGGTTATATACGATGTTTGTATATAGCCCTTTTATATTGTCATTTATTATTAAGTATTAAAACAATATAAATTATTTAAAGCGTAAGAGCAGGAGGGTTGTATTAAAGTACAATACTTACTGCTTTTTTTATTTTAATTATAAAAAGAGAGGAAAATTTATATCATGAAAAGAATAGAAGAAGATTTAACTACTGGTAATGTGTTTACAAAGTTAGTAAAACTTAGTATACCATTATTTTTCATAAATTTATTGCAATCATTTTATAATATTGTAGACATGATTGTTGTTGGTCAAGTAGTAGGAAGTACTGTGTTTGTATTTGGATACAATTCAATTTGTTCTATTCTTAGGGGACTTGGAGAGACTAAACAAGCACATATTTCCAGCGATTATTGGGGTAGTCTATTTTTATAAAAGAAAATGGAAAGGTATAGCTGAGCATGTCAGAAATTAATCGTTTTAAACAGATGAAATAATAAACTAGTGGTTTTGATATAAATAAAATCAAAACCACTAGCTAGCTATTACACTGTTTTATATGAGCTATTCTATTTAGTAAGCATGACTTTAATCTTAAATTAACAATTAATAAAACTCAATTATTTATTGTATAAAGTTAGTCATAACTTTTTCTTCATATTGAGGGTCTTTGACTCCTGTTTTTTGCCCAGCTGAAATACACTTAAGGAGCCATGCCATGTTTTCACCTAAAGTTCTCATAGTTTGTAATCCCTCTTTATCTTTCATAACTTCCTCTGGTGTAAAACCATGCACCTGATTCCAGTATTGTGATGATACAATAGGCATATTACTAATTGAGAAATATTTATTTAGTTGGTCAAATGTTGCAGTTGCTCCACCACGTCGACATGATACAACTGATGCACCAAGTTTCTTTGCCATTTTACTTCCAGCTGAAAAAAATAAGCGGTCAAGAAATGAAGTTAGTTGTCCACTTGCACCAGAAAAATATACAGGAGAACCAACAATAATGCCATCAATATTATCTAGTTCTTTCGCTAACTCATTGACCTTATCATTCCAAGTACATTTGCCAGTTTGAAAGCAGGATGAGCAAGCGATACAACCTGGTATTGGCTTTTTATCTAAATACAATATTTCGGTTTCAATATCATGCTTATTTAATGTTTTAGCAACTTCATTTAATGCTGTATAAGTACATCCGTATTGGTTTGGGCTACCATTTATTAATAAAACTTTCATTAGAAATTCCTCCAGTAAACTTTATTTAATAGACATTCCAAGGGTCTTTGCTTTTTCTAAAATAGGTTTTCCATGAATATCTCCAATTTGCATGACACCACCAGCTAAGACCTCGCCTAAATTTTCCCATCCTAAATGTTTGATTAATCCGTTATAATACTGTATAGTTTCATCAAAATCATGTCCTTCTGCTACCATTAGCAAAATACAGTCTTTTTTGGGATTGTTGTAGTTGGGGTCAATTTCTGCTACAGCAAATAAACGGTCAAATGCGCACTTAAGTTGTCCACTGATACTCCAGTAATAGAGTGGAGACGCAAGTACAACGATGTCTGCTTCTTTATAGTATGGATAGATTTTATCCATATCATCTTTTTGAACGCATGGACTTTCAGTATCTTTGCCACCACCGAAACAGCCCATACAAGGGTGTATATTCATTTGTTGAAGATTAAAACTTTTAACTGTATTTTCAGATTCTTCAGCACCTGACACAAATGAATCTATAAGTACAGATGTATTTCCATTTGTTCTTGGACTTCCATTTAAAACAATAATTTTTTTGCCCATTTAAAACACCTCCTATTATTAAATTTATCAGTGATATGAAAGTACATTTGTTATAAGTTTTTTATAACTTGAATTGAAGAGTAATTGAATTAAAAATTTGACAATATGCTAAAGTACTAGCATTTAAGCAAGATTTATATGTATTATAGCAAATTGACTTTTAATTGTTCTTACACTATAATTTTATTATAAATTAGTTAAAAGACAAGTACGCACATTTTTGTTCAATACTAACCTAAAGGAGAGTGTAGCACATGGGTATGGATTGTATCTCACAGGCAGATTTAAGTGAAACAGGGTTTAGTTATACACTTTCACTGATTAATGGAAAATACAAGATGGTAATTCTTTATTGCCTTGCTGAATTTAAAGTTGTTAGATATAATGAACTAAAACGTTATATAAAGACTATTTCTTATAAGACTCTGAGCTTATCATTAAAGGAATTGGAAGCAGATGATTTGATTATTCGTACTGAATATCCTCAAATACCACCTAAAGTAGAATACAGTTTATCAAAGAGAGGGAAGTCTCTGATTAAGATTTTAGATGCAATGTGTGAGTGGGGAGAACAGAATAGAATTTAATTTTATATTTGAAGATTGTACATATTATAAAAAGACTGTAGGTAAGTTTGAATTTAAACAAATATACTTACAGTCTATATTTAAAAAAATATATATTTTCATTTATAATTTAAAAAGTTTATTTTAGATATTTATTATGAAATTTCACCACCAATTTCTTTTATATCATCTTTGTGGATTATACAAGCTTCTATGGCTAATTCCAAACCTTTAACTATTTCTTCTAAAGACATAAATGGTGTATTCTTTTTATCTATTATTTGTGAAGTCACATATGGTATGTGTATGAAGCCTCCTCTTATATTAGGATATTTTTTATCTATCATGTAGAGAATTCCATACATTACATGATTACAAACAAATGTACCTGCAGTATTTGAGACACTAGCTGGAATTTTATTTTCATTCATATGTTTTACCATGGCTTTTACAGGTAATTTTGAAAAATATGCAGGTTGACCATCTTCCTTTATAACAGTGTCTATAACCTGATTTCCTTCATTATCTTTTATTCTAAAATCATCTACATTTATAGCAACTCTCTCAGGTGTAATATCAAATCTACCTCCTGCTTGTCCGACTGATATTACTATATCAGGGTTGTGTTTTTGAATAGCTTTATCTATTGCTTCAACAGATTTTGTCATAACTGTTGGTATAGTTATTTTTATAATTTCTGAGCCCTTTATATTATCTTTGACCATTTCAACAGCTTCTTGAGCTGGATTTATTGGTTCTCCACCAAATGGGTCAAATCCTGTTAATAAAACTTTCATTATTTTACCTCCTATTCATATTAAAATCCTAAAAAATACATTACTAATATGTGTGCTACAATTAATATTAAAGCAACTGGTGCTTGATACTTTATAACAACATAATCATTTTTACATTCAAGTAAAGCTGCTGGAACTATATTAAAATTAGCAGCCATTGGAGTAAGTAGAGTTCCACAATACCCTGCTGTTAATGCTAATGCTCCAATTATAGCAGGATTTCCACCTTGAGACAATACAAAAGGAATTCCAATTCCTGCTGTTATGACTGAAAATGCAGCAAATGCGTTTCCCATTATCATAGTAAATATAACCATACCTAATACATAAGCTATAACACCAAATAATCTATTGTCAGTAGGAACTACTCCTGATATCATACCTGAGATAACTTCGCCAACTCCAGCTTGAGTAAACAAAGCACCTAATGCAACTAAAAGTTGTGGTAGCATACTAGCTGGTCCCATTTGTTGAAGTAATCTTGAACCATCGTGAACTGAGGTAGATGATTTTGATTTGGTTATTATAAGAGCAGATATTAATGCGATTATTGAACCTACACCTATTGCAAACTGTGAAGAGTTATCAAAATTAGAAAGACTCATAGCTACAATTACTGCTGCAAAAGCTAATATTAATGATGGTATGAATATTTTATTTTTAAGTTTGTCTGCCTGTTCTTTCCCAAAATTTTCATTTGGTTCTTCGTATCTTGCAAATACGACTTGTTTAGTAAGTGTTAATAAACTAGACAATATTAGTATGATTCCTATTATATTAGCTGGAATTAATCTTCCAAATATAAATGGTAGTGATATTAGTATCCAAAATAATGATGTACCATATTTTTTATTATTGTCTATTGTAGTAAAAGACCTGTATGCTATGACAATCATTAAAAGCCCCATTAATGCATAAAAAATTTCCAACGATATGTTTATAAAATTTTGCATTTTTATACCTCCTAAATAAATCTATCTCTTATGACTTTTATTTAATTTTTTATCATATAGAGTAAATTGGATTGTGGCAGCTATAAATGCTATTACGGCCATAATGATATTAGCTTTTACAATCTCAATTCCAGTTACATTATATCCAAATTGAGTAAGAGTAGATGCTATAAGTAAAACTCCACTACTACCTGCAAACAAGTTTTGACCATAGAAGTTACCATAGTTTTCTGATGCAGCAGATAATGCTTTTATGGCTTCTTCGTCTGATTCTTTTAATTCATCACTGTTGCTTAATCCAGCAGCTTGTGCCATAGGATTAACAAGTGGTCTTACAAATTGAGGATGTCCACTCATTCTTATTGATAATGCTCCAGCTATTTGTCTAGCAAACATATATATACTCAGTACTTTTCCTGTTGTGAGTCTTTGTAATTTTTCTATTAGAGAAACTGCTCTTTGTTTTAATCCATATCTTTCTAAAACACCAATTACGGGTAGTGTTAGTATAAACAATGACACACCTCTATTTGAGACAAAAGAATCTCCTAGTATTGTAAAGATTTGATTAAAATCTAATCCTGCTACAAGTCCTGTTGCTATTCCTGCTAATAATACAGTAAATAATGTATCAATTTTAAGTATAAATCCAATCACAACTATTAATATACCAATTAGTTTTATCATCAATTATTCTCCTTCCATTTTTTCTATTTTGATTTGATTTTACTAAATAAATAAAGTTAAACTCTTTTTATAGTATTTACGTTAATATGACTATTATTATAAAATTTAATAAAAAATAAGAAAGTAACTTTAAAATACTTATTTTAAAGTTACTTTCTTATTTTTATTTTAGTTTATTTAAAGTTTGTGTTTTAAAGTAATTTAACAAGAAGACTGCTTTTTTCTAAAATAGTAGCGATTTCTTTTGTATCAATTTGTTTAATTGTTTTTATGTAGTTTGGTTTTATAGGATGAGTACCTATGTATTTTTCAAATAACATAACATCATGCCAACTACCAAATTTGTATCCTGTATTATGATAAATTCCACATAGTTTGAAACCAAAGTGTTGATGAAGTCTTTCGCTTTTAATATTAGGTGATGTAATGCTAACATATAAGTTTTGAATATTTTGTAATTTTAATATATCTATTATTGAATTATAAAGAGCTATGCCTATTTTACAACTGACAAACTTTTCGTCAACATAAATTGATAATCCAGCATTCCATTGATAAGCAGTTCTTTCATTATGTTCATGAGCATAAGCATATCCAACAATTTTTTCGTCAATTAAACATACTAGATATGGATATTTTGAACAAATTGTTTTTATTCTATTTTTAAAATCACTAATATTTGGTACATCGTATTCAAAAGTAATTGCTGTATTAGTGATATATGGTGTATATATTGCTAATATTTCTTCAGCATCTGTTTCCTTTGCCAGTCTGATTTTAACTTTTCCCATAAATATCATCTCCAATGTAGTAAATATAATAGTTTTTATTTTATAATGTTCAAGTTTAAATGTGAAAACATATTATGTACTTTATTATATTTTATATCAAAAGTTATATAAGGGAAAGTTATGTAACGAAATGTACAAAAATATATGGCAAAACGTTCTATGACTTTTGAACTCTTTGAAACAAAGCAGGGGTAGATGGATTTATCAACGAAGAGTATAGCTTATTTTAGTCATTAAAATTTCTTAAAAAATTATCTATATTATCCTGTGATATTTTCAAACTATTGTAATCATTTTTTGTAACTGATTTCATAATCAATTTGTCAAAAAATTTCATTTTCTCTAATCTAGCTTCACCACCAAATACACTTATTGATTTTGCACTCTTTAATAATGATGATGGGAAATTGCTTGACAGATATTTATCCGTTTGCTCAGAGAATGCGCAACAAAGAAAGATTCCAACTTTCTTTTGGTTTAACAACTCTATATTATCATTACAGAATGTACGAATTTCTTTTGAAACTGAACCCACATATATTGAACTTCCAATAATAATGGTATCAAATTTTGATAATTCAATTTTACTGTTTTTATCCTTAATATCAACAATAGTAACATTATTTGATAGTCTACTTTTTAATATATTTGCACAGTCTGCGGTACAACCATATTTACTTGAATATATAATAATAGTATTCATATTTTACTCTCCTTTTTGTAACGCATTTTCTATAGCTTTTCGTATAGTATCACTGCTGTAAGTTGCAGAAGTTATAGCATCTACTTCTAAAGACTGTTGCTTAATAATATTATTTACAATCTTTTCAGCTGGCTTGCCTAAAAGAGTGTCATGTTTCAATATATCAATATCTTTTATTACTCCATTGTTAACTTCGACAGATACAGTAGCTTTTACTAAACCATTATCAGCACTTCCAAGATAAGTACCATTTTTTATTTTAGTAGGATTTATATTTTGTACTACTAATTTTTCTGGTTTCAAATTAACTACAGCTACAATAATAATACATATAAATATAAAAAATAAAACTGTTAATACTTTTAGAATTCTTAAAAATTTATTTTTCTTATTAAGATTTTTGCTGTGAATGCTCATTGTAAATTCCTCCAAGTAAAATATCCATGAAATTGTCTATAAATTGTGGGAAGTTATGTAAAGAATACAATTGATTTTCAACAGCACATAAAACAAAGCCTAATAATGCACTTATAAGCATCCAAGAAGCATTATCTATATTTGGTTTAAATATTTTTTGCTTAATTCCAGTAGCAATAAGTTCATCAAACACCTCTATACCATTATTAGTAGGGGTACTAGCAGTACTTTGAGATGCAAATATAATATTCATTCCACTATACATTATGGCTTTTGTCATTTCTGGATTGCTAGAAAGAATTTTGATAAAAGTAAGCATAATTTCTCTGATTTGTTTATCTACTGAAAATGATGAGTATTTATCAATAATAGCAATAGAATTATTTTCTATTTTATTATAAAGTTCATTAGCCATATCACTAATAATCTGTGCCTTATCTTTGTAATAAAGATAAATAGTGGTTGGAGAATATTCTATTTTTGTAGCAATCTTTCTAATTGATAAACTTTCATATCCCTCCTGGTTGATAATTTCAATGGCAGCATCCATAATTTTTTTTTTCATTTCTATTTTTTCATTTTTACGTCTTTCTTTGATACCCATATAATCACCTCTTTAACTTAACAGTGTTAATTTAATTTATAATGTTATTGTATCTTTTTTTTTTAAGTCTGTCAACAATCTAGTAATAATATAGATTTCTATACTTTCTATATTGGTACAATGTTTACAAATTTAATTAAGTTATTCTTAAATCAGTTTAATTTGGTCTTGTAAAATAATTTAGGATATTAAAATTGATTAGAATCTTTTTAGGCGAATACTTACTATTTTGATAAATGATATTAAAGAAAAAGATTTTTATGTTAAAAAGATATATTGGATTTATCTTGTGTTGATTTAGATAATATTAAGATAAAAAAGATATTATTTATCTAATAATTGATTCTTATATAGGATTGAAAAATGAAGATTTATTACATGGTATCTGAATGTTTTACATAATTATAAAAAACAAAAAAGAGTGCTATAGCACTCCTATTGTGAGAAATATATATGAAATTCATTTTTGCGTTAATGCAAAATGTACATATAACAAAGTTTATTTTTTATATTTACTTTATATAATAGTATATTAATATTAACTGAATATTTATTATAATTAGTAAAAAAGAAAAAGGAGTGATTTTACACTCCGGTTGTCAAAAATCTAAAACTGTCATCGCAATGTTCTTATTATAACATAATTTATGAGAATGTGTGAATATATTTAAGATTAAAAAGATATTTTTGATATAACTAAAATTATATTAAAAAATGTAATGAAGAGATATTAATATAAAAAAATTAAGACAGAGTATTTATAAATTATATAAATGAGAAAAGTGTTATAGTTAAAAAAAGTATTATCAATTAATAATTTTACGAATTTTTAAATAAAAATAGACAATAAAGATTATATGGTAGAATCACATAAAAATAAATATGTTTTTGTCTAGTTGTGCATTTTAGATTGCCAGTTATGTATTATACATTGAATATTAAGAATATTTGTGATATTTTTATAAAAAAAATAAAATAATGATTATTTTTTTTTTTATGAAGATGAATGATTTATATGCATTTAGATTTTCATTATTATGGGACATATACACGAGATAAAATCTAATTAAGGGAGTGAAATGTTATGAAAATATGTATTACAGTAGGACATAGTATTCTAAAAAATGGGGCATGTACTTCTGCTGATGGATTAGTTAACGAATATCAGTATAACAAGTTATTGGCGCCAATAGTAGCAGATATATTTAGAAAAAAAGGGCATACAGTAAGTGTAATAATATGCCCTGAAAAACAGTTTAGTTCTAAAAATGAAGAAAAGTCTTATAAAATACCTAGAGTTAATGATGGAGAATATGATTTACTTATAGAGTTACATTTAAATGCAAGTGATGGTCAAGGAAAAGGCTCAGAAGTGTTATATTATAGCAATAAAGGCTTAGAATATGCAACTAGAATATGTAATAAATTAGGTATGGTATTCAAAAATAGGGGAGCTAAATTAGATAAAGGATTGTATATTTTAAATAGTTCAAAACCTACAGCTATATTAATAGAAAGTTTTTTTTGTGATAATAAAGAGGATTATGAGAAAGCAGAAAAACTTGGATATGAGGGCTTGGCTAAGCTAATCGTAGAAGGTATATTAAATAATAATATAAAAAGTGAAGATATCAAGAAGATTAAACATACAATAGTTTATAGTGGAGATGATAGAGTTTCAGCAGAAATAATAGGATTATATTATAAAAGAAAAGACGAAAGTTATTTAGTAATAGATATAAAAGATTATAAGCCATATAAAACAGAGAATCTGTATGTTATTGGCGGAGGTGCCTGTAGCAAGATGAAAGAAATGAGTAAGACCACAGGAGAAAAATTTACACAAATATATGATAGTGATGTGTGGTCAACAATGGATAAAGCAAGAGCATTTATAAAAGAAAAAGCGTAATTTAAAATTTTTATTAAATTAAATATTTAGATAAGAAGAATTTTATATAAAATTCTTCTTATTATTTTTGATAATTTAAATTTTATGCCAAACCACATTCACATAATAAAATCATAATTCTATGAAGACAAGACTCCACAATATCTTCTCCATATTTTTTAATAAAATCATCAATCTGAGTTTCTATAAATGAATAGTATTCTTTCAAACTAACAATGTATGCAGTCATTATATGAACACATTCATCAACTTTGTCTTTAAACACAATACATCCCCCTAAAAAATAAAAATATTCAGTAAATAAAATAAATTATTTTATTTGAAAATATATATGTATAATACTTCGCTTTAATATATTTTACAAGTGTATATGTAAAACTGGATATTACAATTGTAAAACTGGTTGAATTATTATCCAATTCATTTTTTATTTACAATTATCAGTAAGCACTTGGATGTCATACTAAATAATTATTGGTTTTCGTAAACATCAATATTGAAGTATTGCAAATCTTATCATCATCTTTTTTTATTAAATAGATAAATTAATAAAAATCCAATTCCAGTTCCAATTATTATTCCTATCATAGTATCTATCGCTAATTTTTTTAATATAAAAGCTACTAAAAATACTATGAATAAACCAAATATATATCCCCAAAAGTGTGTTGAAAGTTTTCTTTTCATATAATCACCAACTTATATTAGTTTTAATCTACTTAATAAAAGTATAGCAAAAATTTTAAGAAGAGAATAGTTGCTAATTTTTTATATATTCAAAAATTTCCTCTATACTTACATTGAATACGTTAGCAATGTCAAATGCTAATTTTAATGAAGGGTTATATTTTCCGTTTTCAAGATTTCCTATAGTTTCTCTTCTTACTCCTACTAATGATGCCAGTTCATCCTGTTTCATATTATGTTTTGCTCTATATTCTTTAGTTCTTGAACGAAACATCATTATTCTAGTCCTTTTCCTTCTTTGTATTGTAAATATGCAAAAATTGCAACAAAGCTAATCATTGCTATAGAAAAACTTATTCCTAGACCATTTTCAATAGTAGAAATATTATCTGAAATGATGGATAAAACCATAGCTATTGACAGTGATGAAAGTGTAAAGAAAAATGCTGACACAGCTACTTTTCTTAAGTTTTCTCTAAATAATTCATCTGGCATAATATTAAAATATCTAAAAAAAACAATGAGATATGATTTTTATAGAAATAAATAAAAAACGCAAAAACTTAAATAAAGATTTATATAGAATAAAAATATAAACCCTTAAAAATAGGCTATATGTTAGGTATAATACTATTTGAGTATTTCAATGTTTTGATAGTTTTATATGTAAAGTTAATTAAAGGTATTAATTGTAATATTTATGATATTGTTGTATAATAATAATCGGTTTAAACGTGCCACATTTTATTAAAGTTTGTTTATTATTTGAGCATGCTTTAATGAGACACATAAAAATATAATAAATTCTTTTAAACTACAAACAGAGTTTTTGTAGTTAGTAAATCAGGTGTTTGAAAGGTTCTAGTTGATTGACATGTTATAATAAATAACTTAAAATCATAACTAAACTTAACATCTGTACTTGTTCGAGAACTCCAAGTATAAAAAACTAAGGAATTATATAGTGGCAGTATATAATTAATACCCTTAGACACACCTTTTTGAAAGTGGAAAAAAGATGTGTAGTTCTCCTCGACCACAAATCAAGGAGGATAGTAATATGGAAAAAAGAAAAGTAATAATTGATTGTGACCCAGGAATTGATGATTCTTTGGCAATCCTTCTGGCTTTAAACTCACCAGAGCTAGAAGTACTTGGAATTACCACATGCTGTGGTAACGTACCAGCAAATGTAGGTGCAGAAAATGCACTAAAAACACTTCAAATGTGTTCTTCACTAAATATTCCAGTATATATAGGAGAAGAAGCACCACTAAAAAGAACACTTGTAACAGCTCAAGATACACATGGAGAAGATGGTATAGGAGAAAATTTTTATCAAAAAGTGACAGAGGTTAAAGCAAGAAATGGAGCAGTAGATTTTATAATAAATACTTTACATAATCATGAAAAAGTATCTATAATAGCACTTGCACCACTTACAAACATAGCTAAAGCACTTATGAAAGATAAAAAAGCCTTTGAAAATCTTGATGAATTTGTATCTATGGGAGGAGCATTTAAAATTCATGGAAACTGTTCTCCAGTAGCAGAGTTTAACTATTGGGTAGACCCACATGGAGCGGATTATGTTTACAAGAATTTATCTAAAAAAATTCACATGGTATGTTTGGATGTAACTAGAAAAATTGTACTTACTCCTAATATTATTGAGTTTATAAATAGACTTGATGAAAAAATGGCTAAGTATATAACTGAAATCACTAGATTTTATATTGATTTTCATTGGGAACAAGAAGGAATAATAGGTTGTGTAATAAATGACCCTCTAGCAGTAGCATATTTTATAGATAGAAGTATATGTAAGGGATTTGAATCATATGTAGAAATTGTGGAAGATGGAATAGCTATGGGGCAATCTATAGTAGATTCATTTGATTTCTACAAAAAACATGCTAATGCGATTATTCTAAATGAGGTTGATGAAAAGAAATTTATGTACATGTTTTTAAAAAGACTTTTTAAAGGATATGAAAACATTATAGACTCTGTGGAAGGAGTGATATAGTGTGAAAAGAAAAATATGTGTCAAAACTATTACACTTATAGCCTTTGGTATTTCTATAAATATAGTAGGTGCATTTATAGCTATGGGACTAAGATTACCTATATATTTAGATTCAATAGGAACTATAATGATAGCTTCACTTTTGGGACCTAAATATGCTGTTATTACAGGCGTGTTTGGAAGTTTAATAAGTGGGGTTACATTTGATGTATATTCTCTTTATTTTGCACCAGTCCAGATATCAACAGGATTACTTGCTGGTATTGCTTTTAAAAAGAAATTCTTAACTGGTCTAAAAACTCCATTAGGAGTATTGTTATTTGCCATACCAACATCTATAGTAAGTTCAGTAATTTCAGCTTTTTTGTTTGGAGGTGTTACATCATCTGGTTCTTCTTATATAGTTCAAATTTTAAAAGTACTAGGGTTTGGAGATGTATTTAGTGTGTTTATAACTCAAGTGTTCACAGATTATACAGATAAATTAATTGCGCTTGTTTTGGTAAATTTAGGACTAAATGCAGTTCCAAAGACTTTAAAAGTATCATTAACTGGAGAAAGATAGGAGAGAATATGGATAGATATAGTGAGATAATAAATAAAAATCAAAGAGAAATAGTTTTACTAAAAAGCTTTCCATGTATATGGGGAAGATGTTCTTTTTGTGATTATATAGATGATAATTCTAATTTGGAAGAAGAAATGAACAAATTAAATTTTGAAGTTTTAAAAAATATAACTGGAACATATGGAGTTCTTGAAGTCATAAATTCCGGTAGCTGTTTTGAAATACCTAAAGATACTTTAGAGAGAATAAAGAAGATTATAAAAGAAAAAAATATAAAAAAACTATTCTTAGAAAGTCATTGGTCCTACAAAAATAGACTAAAGGAAATGAGAGATTATTTTGAAATACCTATAATATTTAAAATTGGGGTTGAAACATTTGATTATGATTTTAGAAATAATTTTTTAAATAAAAATGCAAGATTTAAAACTCCAGAAGAGGTAAAAGAATATTTTGATTCACCTTGTATTATGGTTGGAATTAAAGGACAGACTAAAGAAATGATAGATAATGATATAGATATTATTTTAAATACTTTTGAAAAAGCAACTGTGAATGTTTTTATAAACAATTCTTCTAAAATAAAAAGAGATGAAGAGCTGGTTAAATGGTTTATTAATAAGTATGAATTCTTAAATGAAAATCCAAATATAGAAGTTTTGTACAATAATACAGACTTCGGTGTAGGAGATTAGTAAGGTTTTCTAAAGAGATATTATGTTGTAGTAAATCTTAATTTAATTTAAATTTTAAATTGAAAAATTTAGTATATTTTTGAAAAAGCTTCTGATAGTTAGAAGCTTTTTTTTATATAATTTTATGTTACAATAAGAAAAAAGGAACTAAGGAGTAAATAAATGATGCTTAGTAGGGAAAAATGGGATAAATTGGAATATACCGAATTTTTAGAGTATATGAAATCTATGCAAGATATTAAGTATAGAGATTTTAATAAGAAACTTATACCAGGGACAGAAAATATAATAGGTATTAGAATTCCCAATTTAAGAAAGTTGTCAAAAGAAATAAGTAAAGGTAACTGGAAAGAATTTTTAGAAGTAGCAGAAGATACTTATTATGAAGAAGTTATGTTACAAGGTATGGTGATTGGTAATATAAATAGTAATTTTGAAGAAATTTCATATTATATAAAAAAGTTTGTACCTAAAATAAGTAATTGGGCAATTTGTGATGGATTTTGTTCTGGACTAAAGAGTACAAATAATTATAAAGAATACATGTATGATATACTAAAAAAATATGTTTGTTCAGAAAATCTGTGGGAGATTAGATTTGCATTAGTTATGTTTTTAATATATTATGTTGATGATGAATATATTAAAGATATCTTTGAATACTGTAACAATATACAAAGTGAAGAATATTATGTTAAAATGGGTATGGCATGGCTATTATCAATTTGTTTTGTTAAGTATGAAGAAGAAACACTTCTTTATATAAAAAACAACAATTTAGATGATTTTACTTATAATAAAATGTTACAAAAGATAATTGAATCAAACAGAGTAGATTTAGAAAAGAAGAATATAATAAGAAATATGAAAAGAAAGACAAGAAGATATTGACGGAGGAGTATTAATGAATAATGAAGAAAGAATTGATAAATTTTTAGAGCTTCAAAATAAAGGAATAAAATTTACAGAGATAGCTCAAAATTTAAAAATTAGTCAAAGTACTTTAAGAACTTTTTTAAATAAAAAAGGATATAAGTCAGAAAAAGGTAAATACATATTAAAAGACGAATTAAAGTATAAAGAAGATTTAGATAAAGAAAAAACTAAGGAAGATAACATTAATAATATAAAAAAGGTAAGCACCAAAAAGAAGAAATCTAATGAAAAGGTTTTAGATAAGAGTATTGAACAAATTGAGTTTAACGACACAGATTTAAAAAATACAAAGGTAAGAAAAAATATTAAACCTAAAAAAGACAGAAAAATAAATATAACTCAAGAAGATTTAGATAAGCTTTGTGAAGTGTATGATTGGTATTTAGAAGTGAAGGATTATAATATAAAACCTAAAAAAATATCTAATAAAAAAGATGTACATATAGATAATGAATCTTTAAGTGAATTAAAAACAACAAGAATACGTATAGATAAAGAAACTTGGAGTGACTTTGAAAGATTATGTAGCAACTCAAATTTTGAAAAACACCAAATACTTACACAAGCATTGAAGGAATTCATGAAAAAATATAAAAATCTACTATAAAATACTACTATATGAGGTGCTTAATATGAATAAAATAGTAAAAAAATTAATTTTTTTAATGATTATATTAACAATATTTATTTTTACACTGACTGCATGTAAAAGGGAAAAAGAACATTCTGATTCAGTTGAGATTCAAGCAGAAGACAACAATGAAGTGACAATAGATAAGGACAATGCAAAAGTATTGAATATAGGAGCAACAGATATTATAAATATAGCTGAAGATGGAAAAATAGATACATCCACAAAGATAGAAAATAATTCAACATTTAATATATCAAATGTTGAACTAATATATAATGAATACGATGCAAATAAAAAAATTACTTCATCTGATAGTAAATCTCTGTTAGATATGACTTTAATGCCTGGAAAAGTAGCTTATGTAGAATGTGGACATAAAACTTTTGCTAAAAGTGTAGAAGTCTATGCATATGAATATGAAGCAGAGGGTAAAATTGTATATGTTAATTTAAAAAAAAATACTATTGATATAAGAAATAATAAGATTAAGCTAGAAAATAGTAGTCAGTATGAAGTATTATCTACTTCAGAACTTAAAAAAGTAAATGAGTCAAAAGAGGGAATCACATATCAAATAAAAGTAAAGAATTCATCATCAAAAGATTTGGGGAATATTATCCTTAAGACAGCGGAAGTTAATGATAATGGAGAATACTTAACAGTAAGTCGTGTACCATCATACAAAGTTTTAAAGGCTTCAGAAGAAACAGATATAGATATAACATGTTCAACAAAAGCAAAGAATGTTGAAATAGTAGGATATACTTATGATGATATAAAAGAAAAGGCAAATGTAGATATTGATTTGAAATCTCATAAAGTCAAGATAGACAAATAAAGGTAGGGGATATTTATGAAGGTTTTGATAGTTGAAGATAATAGGGTGCTTTTAGAAAGTGTAGTAGAAGAACTTAGTACTCATTTTGAAACTGAAAAATGTGAAGATGGAGAAGAAGCATTATATTTAATAAATCAAAATATATATGATTTAGTTATCTTAGATTTAATGCTTCCTAATATAAATGGAATTGATATTTTGAAGAAAATGAGAATCAATAATATAGATACACCTGTACTTATATTGACCGCCAAAGAAGCATTAGACGATAAAGTAGAAGCATTTACTATAGGAGCCAATGATTATTTGACAAAACCTTTTTATATGGAGGAACTAGTAGCAAGAGTATATGCCATATTGAGGACTAATGGAAAAATAAAAGAAAGAAATGGATTAGAATTTAAATCTTTATATCTGGATACATTAGAAAAAAGAGTGTATATTGAAAAAGAAGAAATAAAACTTCAAAACAAACAGTTTAACTTATTGGAATATTTTGTTTTAAATAAAGGTTCGATTCTATTAAAAGAACAGATTTATGATAGAATATGGGGAATTGATTCAGATGCAACTATTGAAATAGTAGAGGTATATGTAAGCAATCTGAGAAAAAAACTAAGTAAATATGGATATGATAAATATATTAAAACTAAGCGTAAAGTAGGATACATATTCGATGATAAATAAGAATGTATTCACCAGCACTAAAAACCATTTAATAAAAATGTACATTGTTGTAGTGGGTAGTTTTTTAATAATATTTTCTATATTTATATATTCATATTTTAGAGGTCTTACATATAGTGGAATTGATAGTGAAATCAATGATGAACTGGAGTATATAGTTTCTCAATTTAAGAAAACCTCATTTTTAAACCCAATAAGACTTAAAGACCCTAAAGATATGGTATATGTCTATGAAGATGACAGAATAAGTTACTATACTCAAAATGAATATTTTGATGAATTACTTCCAGACAGAAGACTAGATAAGAAAAATACATTTTTTAAATATACAGAAAATGGTTATACATTTAGAGAATTAAATGTGGATATGGGCAGATATCAGATACAAATAATCAGAAACATTGACTCAGAGATGAATTCTTTAAAACAGTTGACATCTGTACTTATAATTGGAATACTAATTTCTGTTATAATCACGTACTTTGTAGCTGTATATCTTACTCGCAAAGCATTAATTCCAATAGAGACTGCTTGGAGGAACCAAGCTAAATTTATACAAGATGCTTCACATGAGTTAAGGACTCCAATAACAATAGTTTCATCAAAATTAGAAAGTATGTTAAAATCTCCAGAAAATACAGTAAATGATGAAGTTGAAACAATAGCTACTGCAATGAAAGAAACTAGAAGACTTAAAAAGATGATAACAGATTTACTATCTCTTACTAAGGAAGATTCTATTGTTAAAGTTAATTTGGAGGAAATTGATTTAGAAAAATTACTAGAAGAAATATCAGAGGATTATGTAGATATTGCTGAATTTCAAGAAAAAAAATTTACATTTCACTCTGAATTAAAGAATAAAGTTATAATAACAGATAAAAATAAATTGAGACAACTTATATTAATTTTTATTGATAATGCTTTTAAATATACTAAACTAGGTGATGAGATAGTATTAGAATTAAAAGAAGATGTGGAAGATGAAGTAACATTAATTATAAGAGATACTGGTATAGGTATAAAAAAAGAAGAAATACCTTTTATATTTGACAGATTTTTTAGAAGTGAAAATGTGAGAAATAAAGATTTAGAAGGTTCTGGAATAGGCCTTTCAATAGCGCATATGATTAGCTTGAATTTGTCTATTGAAATAGATGTAACTTCTGATATAGGCATTGGAACTACATTTGAAATATCAATACCAAAAAAATTAAAATAATAAAAATATAAAAAATCTGTTTTTACAAATAAAGAATGGGTATACTAATTAGTATAAAATAAAATATAAAAGAATTTATAAAAGTAAAATTATATTTATAAATTTCATAGTATAATTATAAGGATAATAAATTTTTAGGAGGATTAAAAAAATGGCAAAAGTTATAAATACATCTGAATTTAGAAGTAGTGTTGAAGGTAGTAAAGGAGTAGTTGTAGTAGATTTCTTTGCAACTTGGTGTGGACCTTGTAATATGTTAGGACCTGTATTTGTAGAATTAGGTGAAGAGATGAAAGACAAAGCTAGATTTGTAAAAGTTGATATAGATGAAAGCCTAGAAATAGCTCAACAATTTAGTGTATCTACAGTACCAACTATGATTATATTTAAAGATGGAGAGCCAGTTGAAACTCTAATTGGATTTATGCCTAAGAACAAAATTGAAATGAAAGTAAAATCATATTTATAAAAAATAGGTGAATATTATGAGATATGACATAGCTATAATAGGTAGTGGTCCAGCAGGATTATCTGCTGCTATAAATGCAAAAATAAGAAATAAAACAATGATTATGTTTGGCAATGATAATTTAAGCAATAAGCTTGTTAAAGCTCCTTCAATAGATAATTATTTAGGTTTTTATGATATAAGTGGAGATGAATTAAAAGACAAATTTAAATCGCATATAGATAACATGGATATTTCAATTGAAAATAAAAGAATAAATAATATTTATGCTATGGGAGAATACTTTGCAATAATGTCTGGAAATGATATATATGAAGCTACTACTGTAATCCTTGCGACTGGTGTAGAATATACTAGACCAATAAAAGGTGAAGAAGAATTTCTAGGAAGAGGAGTAGGGTATTGTGCTACATGCGATGCACCACTTTATAGAAATAAAAAAGTAGCAGTCATAGGATATAATGAAGAATCTAAAGAAGAGGCGAATTTTTTAAGTGAACTTACTTCAAAAACTTATTTTATACCTATGTATAAAAAGGAAAACCTTATGAGAAGTTCAGATAATTTAGATGATTCTATTGAGATTATACACGATAGACCAGTGCAAATAGATGGAGATAAACTTGTAAATAAGATATCTTTTAAAGAAAATCACATTGAAGTTGATGGAGTATTCGTTATAAAAGATAGTACAGCTCCAAGTACGTTGATTCCTGGAATAGAAATTGATGGTATCCATATCAAGGTTGACAATAATATGAAAACTAATATAGAAGGATGTTTTGCTGCAGGAGACTGTGTAGGTAAACCATATTCTTATATCAAAGCAGCTGGGCAAGGACAAATAGCAGCATTAAATGCTGTTTATTATCTGGATAAATTAAAAAGAGCTTAATATAACTAGTAAGTAAATTTTTAAATATACAAATAAAAAACTGTCTAAAATAATTATATTATTTTAGACAGTTTTTTATTTGTATATTATTATTTCCTTTCGAGATATCTTAGAAATGTATCTCTAGGTGTGTTTATTTTGATAGATTTAAACTAACAATTGAAATATATATAGAAATAATTAGAATTATTTATAATAAGTTCCAAAATTTAAAAATAATAGTTGAAAAATCTAATTAAGAGTACTATAATTTAATTAAGTAATTACTTAATCAAAAAGAGGTATTTATGGAAAATTTGGTTAAAATATTTAAAGCATTGAGTGATGAAACTAGACTTAACATACTTATATTAGTATCTAAAAGAAATATCTGCCAAAAAGGAATTTCTAAATATTTAGGAATTTCGGATTCTGCTGTTTCACAACATATAAAAATATTAAAAGAAGTTGGCATAATAACAGGATATAAAGAAGGATACTATGTCTTATATCATATTAACAAAGAAGTGTTTAACATATGTATGGATTTTATAAATTCTATGTTAAGTAATTCTAGTGAAAGCTTTATAGATGTATTTGATGTAAATACAATACATCTAGGATGCAGTAAAGAATGTAAATCTATGAAAAAATGTTGTAAGAGAAGGGAGAAATAATAATGAAAGTATGTATACCAGTAGAAGAAAATAAAGGATTAGATAGTAAACCATATGGTCATTTTGGTTCTGCACCAATCTTTGTTGTGTGTGATTTAGAAAGTGGAGAAGTTAAATCTTTAGACAATGGAGATTTAGGTCATGAACATGGAAAGTGTCAACCAATAAAAGCATTATCAGGTACAATTGTAGATGCAGTGGTAGTTGGAGGAATAGGGCAAGGTGCCATAGTTAAATTAAATAGTATGGGAATAAAAGTTTATAGAGCTGAATCTGATACTATCAGTGGTAATTTGGACTTACTTAAAGATGGGAAATTAGTAGAATTTCCATCAAATCATACTTGTTCACATGATGGATGTGGACATCATTAAAAACAAGATAGCTGATGAAACATATGCTTCATCAGCTATTTTATCATTTTAACAAATAAGATTCTTCATCTTTCGTATTAAATTTTGAAGTTGTACAAAGTTTTTTATATAATCTTAAATTTATAAGTATCTTACTTTAGATTTTCTTTGTATGCTTTTCTATATAGTTAATATCATTTAATATATCATTAAGTTCTTTATTGAGTGTTTTTAAATCATCTCCATCTACATTATAGTTTAAAAATAATTCTTCTACATTATCAATAATAGAATTGACTTTTCTAGTAACTTCAACAAACGTTTTAAAGTTACTACTATTTTTAGCATTTAGAAATTTGTTTAAATCCTTTGATATAAATGATATTATTTCATATTCATCATTAAACAGACCTCTACCAATAGGATATGGTTCAATTCTTTGTAAAAAATATTGATCTTTAGCATTAATATTATAAGTATAAGATATTTCCCAGTTGTCTCCTAAATCAAACTTGATAAAATATAATGTACTACTTACTTTTGATATTTTTGTAGCTCCAAGTTGTCTTAAAAGAACTTCAATTGAATCTCCTTGAACAGTATTAATATTCATATATACACATCCCCTTTAATACTATTATACTATATTTTCTAAAATTTTATAATTAAATAAACAGTAGATATAATAATAGATATAATCATAAGTGGAAAACCTATCTTAAAATACTCTTTAAAAGATATAGGATGACCATGCTTATTACCTATACCTGCTAGTACAACATTGGCAGAGGCTCCAATAAGTGTCCCATTACCTCCAAGACAAGCTCCAAGAGATGTTGCCCACCATAGTGGCATTACATCAATTCCTTCAGCCTGCATAGTCAAAATAAGTGGAATTAATGTTGCAACAAAAGGAATATTATCTAAGAATGAAGAAACTATTGCTGATAACCATAATATTAATAACATCGTAAATACAATATGGCCCTCTGTAAGTCCAATTAATGCTTGAGCTAATTTATTTATTATACCCACTTCTACTAATCCACCAACTACTACAAATAATCCCATAAAGAATAATATTGTGGACCATTCAATACCTGCCATAATTTCATCTACATCTTGTTTTCCTATAAGAAGCATTATAGATGCACCAGTTAATGCTACAACAGAAGAATCTATATGGATTGTGCTATGAAACATAAAACCAAAGAGTATAAATGCTATTAAAAGAAGACTTTTTATAAGTAAGGGTTTATCTTTAATAGATTTTTTTTCATCAAGTTTTAATATTACTTCTTTGGCTTTATCATCCACAACAAGTTCTTTTCCATAAATAAATTTAAAACATATTATTGTTATAATAAGTATTACTATAACAGCAGGTCCTAAATTTATCACAAAATCCATGAAACTAAGATTGGCAGCACTACCAATCATAATATTTGGAGGGTCACCTATAAGAGTAGATGTACCTCCGATATTTGAAGCTAAAATTTGTGTTATTAAAAATGGAACTGGATTAAGTCCCAAAATTTGTGTAATAACTATAGTCATTGGCCCTATAAGTAAAACAGTAGTAACATTATCTAATACAGCAGATAAAATGGCTGTTATAATAGCAAAACAAATCATTATTCTCCATGGATCACCTTTAGCTTTTTTTGCAGTCCAAATAGCTATATATTCAAATAGCCCTGAGTTTTTAACAACAGCAACAAATAGCATCATACCAACTAATACTCCAATAGTATTGAAGTCTATATGGCTTAATCCTTCATCAAGTGTAAGTATATTGAAGATTATCATTAATAGTGCACCACCAACAGCTGCTACAGATCTGTTTACCTTTTCTGTAATAATAGCTGCCATAACTATTAAAAATATACATATAGCTATTATTTGTTGAAATTCCATAATATAAGTACCTCCATTTGTATTCTTTTGTGTCTAATGCTAGTACTATATATAGTATTACTTTTTTCTAGTTTTTTCAATGGATGTATAAAAGTATATTATTTAACAAAGTTTTCGAAAAATTAACAGAATTTAAAGAAAATTTTTGTTATTTAAATAAATTTTAAAATCATATCATTACTTATAATATTAAACGACAAACGAAAAAATATACTCCAAAAGTATAATTTATTGTATTTGATAAGCAATATAAAATATTAATTATATCTAAATTATAAAATTAATAGAATAAAGTTGAATTTAAAGATAAAACTGCAATTTATCAAACAAATTATTCACTTTAAACCTTGTAATTTAAATTTATAAATATTATAATTAAATTAATGAATTTTTCACAAGGAATTATGCATTTTTTTGATTTTAAGATTTATTGAGAAAACAATATTAACAGGGGGTAATTAATAAAATGGATTTTTTAAATGGTATTTTAACGGGCATTAATAATGCGGTAGTATTTGTAAACAATTACTTATGGTCTTATATTCTAATTATAATGTTAGTTGTAATTGGTATTTACTTTACTATTAAAACAAATTTTGTACAATTCAGATATTTTATAGAAATGTTTAGGCTTTTAGGTGATGGTGCAGCAAATAAAAATGCAAAAAAAGAAGGAAAAATATCTTCATTTCAAGCCTTTTGTATAAGTACATCTTCAAGAGTTGGTACTGGAAATATAGCAGGAATAGCAATTGCAGTAGTAGCAGGAGGTCCTGGTGCTGTATTTTGGATGTGGCTTATAGCATTAATTGGTTCTGCTTCAAGTTTTGTGGAGAGTACATTAGCTCAAATTTATAAAGTTAAGAATGGACCAGCTTTTAGAGGTGGACCAGCTTATTATATGGAACAAGGTTTAAATAAAAGATGGATGGGTGTTTTATTTTCAATACTTATAACTATCTGTTATGGATTTGTATTTAATGCAGTTCAAGCAAATACTGTTTCATTGGCATTTAATAATGCATTTGGTATAAGTAAAATGGCTATGGGAATAGGTCTTGGAATTTTAACAGCAATAGTTATTTTTGGTGGTGTTCATAGAATAGCAAAAGTTTCAGAAATAATAGTTCCTGTATTTGCAGGATTATACATATTAGTTGCTTTAGCTATAGTTGTAATGAATATAACAGAAATACCAGGAATTATATCATTAATAGTAGAAAGCGCATTTGATTTTAGAGGAATGGCAATTGGTACATTTATGGGAGTTGTAATGACTGGAGTAAAAAGAGGCTTATTTTCTAATGAAGCAGGTATGGGTAGTGCGCCTAATGCTGCTGCAACAGCACATGTAACTCATCCTGTAAAACAAGGTTTAATCCAATCTCTAGGTGTTTTTACAGATACTATAATTATATGTAGTTGTACAGCATTCATGGTATTATTATATTCAGATTATGCTAGTAGTGGAGCAACAGGAATTGAATTAGCTCAAGAAGCTTTAACTCACCATATAGGACCAATAGGAAATATTTTTATAGCAGTTTGTATATTCTTATTTGCATTTAGTTCTATAGTAGGAAATTATTACTATGGAGAATCAAATATGGAGTTTATGAGTGGAAGTAAAACTAAACTTAATGTATTTAGAGTTTTTGTTGTAGGTATGGTTTTATTTGGTTCTCTTACTCAAGTAGAGGTAGTTTGGAATTTAGCAGATTTATTTATGGCACTGATGGCTATAATAAACTTAATAGCAATAACTCTTTTAGGTAAGTACGCATTTATTGCTTTAAAAGATTATACAAGTCAAAAAAAATCTGGAATAAAAGATCCTGTATTTATTGCAGATGAAATAGAAGGATTAGAAAATGTATCAGAGTGGCACAATGAATTATCTGATGAACGTTTAGGATAAAAAGTATTATAAAAATTATAAAGTAATTTTGATAGATTAGAGTGTATTTAATTTATATGAATATAGTATTTTAGTTAACTTATATTACTGGAATTTTTAATTTCAGTAATATTTTTTTATCTCAAGTACTTTATATTTTATTAAAAGTTTTTAGTATTTAAATACAATTTAATTATTATAAATCCTATATTAAAACTTATATTTTTAAATACTACACAATCAAATCTTGTAAGTTATCTTCAAAACTTTCTAAGTAATCACAAAATAATCTAAACTCTTCTATATTTTTGATTTCTTGTAAATTTCTTAAGTCTATCATCATATTGCTATATTTATGCAGCATAAAACTCATATCATATATTTCACATTTAACAAATCCTTCTTGATAACTGTATTTATAAGGTTCATATTTTGAAAAATTTGATTCAAAGTATTTTATTTTAGCATAACATAATCTGTGTATGTTGAATAAAAGAGCAAGCACAGATTCTTTAACTGCAAACTTGTGTGTGAAGTATTTTATAGTGTGGTATTTATCGTGTTTAAATTCCCAAATTAAATCTTCATTCAAAGTAAGAGAATATTTTTTTATAAGGTTACGTTTTTCTAGTGTTAAATTTTGTATTGAACTTGTTTTCATAATTCAGTCCCCCATAAATATTCAATAAACAACCATTAAATTATGGTGTTCATTTATAGTTTATTATTGCTTACTTAATTATATTGTATAATTAATCGAGAAAATAATAAAATAGATAATTAATATAACATTAATATATGCTATAAATAAAAACGATAGCTTTGATAGTAATATATGCGAATTTATGGTATTTTATATTCAGAGTTATATTTGTAGTTATTTTAGGCTTTTAAAAGTATTTCTAATTATTAACTTATATTTTAGGGGAGAGGGAGATAAATTGTTCAGTAAGAATGAGTATATTGTTGTAGTATGCCGTGCTTGTTTTATGTTTTATCATAAAGATAATGATTTAAAGGAGAGAATATCCTTTTCAATACAGCCTATACCAAATGTACCATTTTATCACTATCTATTTGAAGGTGATGTTGAAAACTATATTAGAAATGTACAAACCAAAGTTTCTATTAAGAAAGCAACTTTGTATGTATTAATCTCAGATGACGCATTAAGTATAGACATAAGAATATTACAAGAGTTTTTCACTCAATTAGGATGTAGAAAACTAATTTTTTCTAAACAAAATATTCTTTTAAGTAACTATGTAGAAAACTATGTTTCAATATCCTTTACTAATAGAGTTATTGCAGTTTCATATATAATCATGTTTAAAATTATTAAGTACCAAAAGACAAATATGCTTTGCCATCTTGGTACTTAATAGTATTTTATAGTCTCTATGTTAATTTCCACTATTTAATCAATAATAGTATTTAATCTAGAACCTTAAATAGGTTTGCCATTTCTAGTGCATTCATAGCACAATCATATCCTTTATTTCCGGCTTTTGTGCCAGCTCTTTCAATAGCTTGTTCAATATTTTCTGTTGTTACTATTCCAAATATAACAGGTAATTCATTATCCAAAGATACTTTTGCAATGCCTTTAGATACTTCACTACATACATAATCATAATGAGAAGTAGCACCTCTTATAACACATCCTAAACATATTATAGCATCATACTTACCATTCTTAGACATTTTTTGAGCAACAAGAGGAATCTCAAAAGCTCCAGGTACCCAAACTACTTCTATATTTTCCTGAGTAACATCATGTCTTAAAAGGCAATCTTGAGCACCAGATAAAAGTTTTGATGTTATAAATTCATTAAAACGAGAGTTTATTATACCTATTTTTAAGTCTTTTCCAATAAGTTTTCCTTCATATATCATTTTTATTTCCTCCAATTTTATTTAGGTTATAAATTTATATTTTTAGTATGTATACATATTATTGTAATAAAAATTACTTAGTAGAATAAAAATTAAATACCATTAGCTATATAATATCTAATAGATGTCCCATTTTATCCTTCTTAGTTTTTAGATATAATTTATTAAAATCATTGATTTCTTCATTAATAGGAACTCTATGTTCAATCTTTATTCCATATTTTTCTAACTGGTTTATTTTGTCAGGGTTATTACTTAAAAGATTTATACTTTTTATATGTAAGTTTTTTAATATCTGAGCAGCTATATAAAAATCCCTCATATCTTCTTCAAATCCAAGCATTAAATTTGCTTCAACAGTATCATAACCTTCTTCTTGAAGCTTATAAGCTTTAATTTTATTTAAAAGGCCAATACCTCTACCTTCCTGTTTCATATAAATTAAAACACCACTCCCATTTTCTACAATTTTTTTCATAGAAGTTTCTAATTGTAGGCCACAATCACATTTTAAAGAATGAAATACATCACCTGTTAAACATTCAGAATGAAGTCTAACTAGTGTATTTTCTTCATTTACATTTCCGTAAGTAAGTGCAATGTGTTCTTCATTTGAATAAATATCTTTATATCCTATGATTTCAAAATTTCCATATTTTGTTGGAAGAAAAGCACTAGAAATTTTTTCTATAGTGGTTTCATTTCTTTTACGATATTCTATCAAGTCTTTTATAGTAATTATTTTTAAATTATGTTTTTCTTTAAATATCATTAAATCATCAACTCTTGCCATTGTACCATCATCTTTCATTATTTCGCAGATAAGACCAATTTCTTTAAATCCTGCAAGTCTAGCAAGGTCTACAGAAGCTTCTGTATGACCATCTCTAACTAGGACACCTCCAGTTTTTGCGATTAATGGGAATACATGTCCAGGCGTTTTAAAATCTTTACTTGTGGAACTTTCATTACAGAATAGTTTGACAGTCTCAGCTCTCTCATATGCAGATATACCTGTTAAAGTGTCTATGCCATCTATAGTGACAGTAAATGCCGTTTGAAATGTGTCTGTATTTTCTTTAACCATAAGAGGTATATTTAAACTTTTAAATTTTTCTTCAGTAGCAGGTAGACAAATAAGTCCTCTACCATATGTAGCCATAAAGTTTATTGTCTCAGCTGTAGCCATTTCAGCTGCCATCAATAAATCTCCTTCATTTTCTCTACTTTCATCATCAACTACGATTACCATTTTTCCATTTTTGATATCATTAATAGCTTCTTCAATAGTATTAAACATGTAATTCACTCCTTTATTATTTTTAAAAACCATTTTTAAATAAAAATTCTTTATCTATATTTGATTTATAGTTATTACTATTAGAATTTAATTCCTTATAGTTTTTTACAAGAAAATTATTAACATACTTTCCAATTACATCACTTTCTAAATTGACAAAATCTCCAACATTCTTAGTTAAGAGAGTAGTGTTAAATTTAGTATGAGGTATAACAGAAACCTTAAATATTTCATCATCTAGATAAGCTATAGTTAGGCTTACACCATCAATAGCCACAGAGCCTTTGTGTATTATTGTTGATAAAAGTTCTTTGGATGATTGTATGCTTATTAAAACTGCATTTTCATCTTTTTCAAATTTACAAATAGTACCTTTACTATCAACATGACCTGTTACTATGTGTCCACCAAATCTAGAAGAAAGACTCATAGCTCTTTCGAGATTTACTTTATCATTTGGATTTAATGAACTTAAATTTGTGGAACGAACTGTTTCCATCATGACATCAGCAGTAAATTCATTTTTACCTAAACTTGAAACAGTTAAGCAAACTCCATTTACAGCAATACTATCTCCAAGATTTGTGCCATCTAGTATTTTATTTGATTGTATGGTGACTTTTCCACTTTTGCCATTAGCTGTGATTTTTCTAAGTATTCCAACTTCTTCTACTATGCCAGTAAACATTTTGACCTCCTAGACATGTATATTTATAAATTTAATTTAAAACATCAGACTCCACCAAAATATCTCCATCTATTAAAGTTACATTCTTAATTTCTAATTGTATAGCATCTGATAAGTAATTTATTCCCTCTCCAGAAACGAAAGTAGGAGCATCTTTTCCACCTATAATTTTAGGTGATAAAAATAATTTGACTTTATCAACTAAATTGTTTCTAAATAGACTGTCATTAAGTGTAGCACCACCTTCAACTAAAACAGAATCAATTTTTAATTCGCCTAATTTATACATTACAAATTCTAAATCTACCATATTATTTTTTTTAGGAGAAAGTACTACGTCAATATTATTTTTTATTAGAACTGATGATTTTTCACTATCTTCACAACATGTAAAAACTATAGTTTTACTGTTTTTATCTTTAACTAATTTGCTATCAACTGGCAATTTTAAATTTGTGTCTATTATTATTCTTACAGGGTGAGATACATTTTCCTGGTTAAGTCTGCAAGTTAGCAGCGGATTATCATTTAAAACTGTATTTATCCCAACCATTATACATTGATATTTATTTCTATACTTATGACTTAGATATCTTGATGATTCATTAGATATCCATTTTGATTCTAGCGATTTTGTGGCAATCTTGCCATCTAAACTTATTGCTGATTTTACAATACAAAGAGGTTTTTTTGTTTTTATGTAGTAAAAAAATATTTCATTTAATTGTTTTGCTTCTTTTTCTAATACACCTACAGTAACATCAATGTTATTGTCCCTTAGTTTTTTTACTCCATTACCACAAACGATTGGATTTGGGTCTAATGTAGATATTACGACTCTCTTAATCTTATTTTGAATAATTTTATCTACACAAGGAGGTGTTTTGCCATAATGAGAACATGGTTCTAAATTTACATAAAGAGTAGTGTCTTTTAAACTTTGATTAGCACTATTTATAGCATTTATTTCAGCGTGATTAGAGCCAAATTTCTCATGATATCCTTTACCTATTATGTCGTTATCCTTAACAATTACACATCCCACTAATGGATTTGGATTTACAAAACCTTCTCCATTTTTGGCCAATTCAATAGCTTTTTTCATATAATAAATATCTTTTTCTTTTTGACTTATAAATTTCACAATATTTACACCTCCTATTTAAACTTAGATAATTTTCAAACAAAAAACCCTGAGAATTAACTCAGGGTCTAGAATAATCTACAATAAATATTGCATAAATGCTCTACAAAAACACTTATTTAGCATATATCTTCTTCCATCCAGACTTTACTGTCGGCTTTGGAATTTAACCAAATCAACCAAGTTTTAACTCAGCTCGCGGGCTATACCGCCGATTGGGAATTTCACCCTACCCCGAAGATTAAGTATTAATTTTATATTTAGAATGTATCATAAATTATTTTACTTTGCAAACTATTTTTTAAAAAATATATGTTAATATATAATATATAACAGCTAGAAACTTTGGAATAATGCGATTGTGAATATAAAAATAAAAATTTGAACATAATCAGAAAAGAAGTTTAATTAATTTGAATTGGGAGAGAAATATATGAACAAAAAACCTTTAGAAATATTATCAAAATACTATGGATATACAAGTTTTAGAAAAGGCCAAGAGTCCATAATAAATTCTATTTTGAATAAAAAAGATGTATTAGCTATAATGCCAACTGGAGGAGGAAAATCTATATGTTATCAACTTCCAGCATTGATATTAGATGGAATGACAGTAGTGATTTCACCACTTATATCTCTTATGAAAGACCAAGTAGACGCTTTAAAAGCCATGGGAATCAATGCTGCTTTTATAAATAGTTCATTGGGAAACAAAGAATTTAATGAAATATTAAGTAATATTAGAAAAAATACTTATAAAATACTTTATATTGCTCCAGAAAGATTAGATACTCAAGAATTTCTTGAACTAATAAATAATAATGACATAAGCCAAATTGCAATAGATGAAGCACATTGTGTATCTCAATGGGGACATGATTTTAGACTGAGCTATAGAAGGATTTCTACGTTTATCAATAGTTTGTCTAAAAGACCCATAGTCACAGCTTTTACAGCTACTGCATCAGAAGAGGTAAGAGCTGATATAATAAATTTATTGTGTTTAGAGAGTCCAGATTGTTACATAACAGGGTTTGATAGAGAAAACCTAGCAATAAATATAGTAAAATCATCTAGTAAAAATAAATATATTTTAGATTATATTCAAAATCATAAAAATGAGTCTGGAATTATATATACAGCTACTAGAAAAGAAGTTGAAAATATCTATAATGGCTTAGCAAAGAGAAATATATCTGTATCAAAATACCATGCAGGTTTATCTAAAAATGAAAGAAATAAGAATCAAGAAGATTTTATAAATGATAATATAGATATAATGATAGCAACAAATGCATTTGGAATGGGTATTGATAAGCCCAATATAAGATGGGTTATACACTATAATATGCCTCAAAGTGTAGAAAATTACTACCAAGAAATAGGGAGAGCTGGTAGGGATGGAGAAAAAAGTGAATGTATACTTTTATTTTCTCCAGGAGATGTACATATACAAAAATATTTAATAGATATTGGTGTTGAAAATCCTGAAAGAAAATTATTTCAACATAAAAAACTTCAGAATATGATTGATTTAGTCTATAGTAATTCTTGTTATAGAAAGACAATATTAAATTATTTTGGGGAAAATCATGTAGAAAATTGTAATAACTGTAGTAATTGTCTAGTGGAGGGGGAAATAGTAGATAAAACCATAGATGCTCAAAAAGTTATTTCATGTGTAGCTAGAATGAAAAGAAGCTATGGTGTTACTACTATTGTAGATGTACTTAGAGGGTCTAAAAACAAAAAAATTTTACAACTTGGTTTAGATACTTTGTCTACATATAATATTATGAGAGATTATTCAAGTGAAGACTTGAAGAATTTTATAAATACATTAGTTTCTCATGGGTTTTTAGATTTAGTCGAAACTTTAGGTAGCGGAAACAGAGGAAGTTACCCAACTATAAGATTAAATGATATGTCTATGAAAGTTTTGAAGGGTGAGGCAAAGGTAGAATTTAAGGAAATTGTAATGACAAAATCCCTAGAAGTAGAAGATGAATTATATAATGCTTTAAGAGAGTTAAGACACTTAATTGCAAGTGAAGAAAAAATAGCTCCATATATGGTTTTTGGAGATGGAACACTTAGAGCTATGTCTAGTAGTTATCCAGTCAATAAAGAAGAAATGCTAAATATATCTGGAGTAGGAGAAATTAAATATCAAAAATATGGTGAAGATTTTGAAACACTAATCAAGGAATATGTCGAAAAAAATAATATAAATAAAAAAGATAAAGAAAAAAATATCGATTTAACGAATGATAATAGTGAATTTCTTGAAGTTAATACAGATAAAGCTTTATATGAAAGGCTAATAAATATTCGAGAAGAATATGCTAAAAAAGAAAAATTACTTCCATACATGATTTTAACTAATAAAGCTTTGAAAGAAATAAGTGGAAGATATCCCATTGATAAAGAACAATTAAAGGATATTTCAGGTATAGGTGAAGTAAAAATTGAAAAGTATGGGGCTAGTATTTTAGATGAAGTTAAACATTATGTAAAAGAAAATAATATTGATGTTAATTGGGAGAAAAAGAAAAAAAGAAAATTGATACTAGATGGAGAAAGCAGAAAAAACAATGAAATAGCATTAGATTTACTAAATCAAGGGAAGGACATACAAAGTGTTAGCCAAGAAATAGAAGTATCCTTATCTACAGTTATTGGATATGTATATGATTATGTGAAAGATGGGCAGAGTATGTCATTTACATTGGATTTAGAAAGTTTTTATACTGAAGATGAAAAGAAAATGATTTTAGAAGTGTGTGAAAAAATAGGTTATGAAAATTTAAATAACATAAAAAGAAAACTTCCAGATTCAATAAAGTATGAAAATATAAGGGCTGTAATACTTAAAACTTATCTTGAAAATTCGAAAAAAGGTGTATCATTAGAGTAAAGTTAGGTGGATTAAAATATAAAATTTGTATTATTGTGTTGAACTAATATTTTTGCTGTGTTATACTGAATTTGTAAAAATGATAAAAATTTAGAGCTAGGGGCGCTAGAATTGGCTAGCTGAGAGATAAAGCCGTAACTTACAAACCCTAATAACCTGATCAAGATAATGCTTGCGAAGGGAAGCTTTGTAATATAATTTTGTTATATAAATAGATAAATTATTCTGTATAGTGAGAAATTTGTCTAAGTGTATATATGATTATAAGAGTGCTTTCCAAAACAAGGAAAAGCACTTTTTTTATTGTTAAAAACTATAACTTTAATCTTGGAGGAATGTAATATGAATTATACAACGCAAATGGATGCTGCTAGAAAAGGCATAATAACTAAAGAAATGGAAATCGTTTCTCAAAAGGAACAAGTAGATGTAAATGAATTAAGAGAATTAATAGCAAAGGGACAAGTTGTTATACCTGCTAACAAAAATCATAAATCCTTAAGTGCAGAAGGTGTAGGTAAAAATTTAAGAACAAAGATAAATGTAAACCTAGGAATTTCAAGAGATTGTAAGAATATAGAAAATGAACTTGAAAAAGTTAAAGTGGCAATAGACATGAAAGCTGAAGCAATAATGGATTTAAGTAACTATGGAAAAACTAGAGAATTTAGAGAAAAAGTTGTTGAAATGTCACCTGCAATGATAGGTTCGGTTCCTATGTATGATGCAGTAGGGTATTTAGAAAAAGAACTAAAGGATATAACAGAAGAAGAATTTTTAAATGTAATAAGACAACATGCTATTGACGGAGTTGATTTTATTACTATACATGCTGGTCTTACTAGAAGTGTTTGCCAAAAGATAAAAAATCATGAAAGATTGACTCATATAGTATCTCGAGGAGGTTCATTATTATTTGCTTGGATGGAGTTAAATAATAAAGAAAATCCTATTTATACTAATTTTGATAAGATTTTAGATATATGTGAAGAATATGATGTCACATTAAGTTTAGGAGATGCTTGCAGACCTGGTTGTATAAAAGATTCTACAGATGGTGTTCAGATTCAAGAACTTGTTGTATTAGGAGAGCTTACTAAAAGAGCATGGGAAAGAAATGTACAAGTCATGATAGAAGGCCCTGGTCATATGGCTATTGATGAAATAGAAGCAAATGTAGTGTTAGAAAAAAGACTATGTCATGGAGCGCCTTTTTATGTTCTTGGACCATTGGTTACGGATATAGCACCAGGTTATGACCATATAACTAGTGCAATAGGAGGAGCATTAGCATGTGCTAAAGGAGTAGATTTTTTATGCTACGTAACTCCAGCAGAACACTTAAGATTACCTAATTTAGATGATATGAAAGAAGGGATAATAGCTGCTAAAATAGCAGCTCATGCAGGAGATATAGCTAAGAATGTTAAAGGAGCTCGTGAGTGGGATAACAAAATGAGTAAAGCTAGAGCAGATTTAGACTGGTGTGAAATGTTTAGACTTGCAATAGACCCTGAAAAGGCTAAAAGATATAGAGATGAGTCAACTCCTACTCATGAAGATAGTTGTACTATGTGTGGAAAAATGTGTTCAATGAGAACAGTTAAGAAAATATTAAACAATGAGGAACTTAATTTAATATAATTTGTACTGAAGATTGGTTGAATAAAGTCAAAAGGAGGAGGTGAGTTAGTGAAGGTTAATGGCAAGAATATTGAATTCAAAGAAAATTTAACTGTTATAGATTTGTTGAATAAATATAACTTAAAGAGTGATAGAGTTGTAGTTGAGATAAATCTAGAAATAGTTGAAGAATCTAATTACAATACATATATATTAAAGGATGAAGATGTTGTAGAACTTATTGGCTTTATTGGAGGTGGTTAAAATAAAAATCTTTGTAAATGAAATATTAACAGATGTTGAAGAAAATACAACTGCCTATAAAGTTAGAGATAATTATAATCACAAATGTGATGTATTGGTGTTGAATGGATATCCAATTAAAGCTGACATTCCACTTTCTGAAAATGATAAATTAACACTTATACAAAAAGGGGTTAAGCCTTCTTTTGATGAGCTAGAAAGCTTGTTGATAGCTAGGCATACTCCAAATGTGCATAATAAATTAAAAAAAGGAAGAGTTGCTATATTGGGACTAGGTGGACTTGGATCCAATATAGCTATCTCTTTAGCTCGAATTGGAGTTGGAGAACTTCTACTTATAGATTATGATGTTGTAGAGCCATCTAACTTAAATAGACAGCAATACTTTATAGACGATATAGGAAAACTAAAAACAGATGCTATGGTTGAAAATATAACAAAAATTAATCCATTTGTAAAATTAAAAACGCAAAATGTTTTTTTAAATAAATACGATATGGATGTACTTAAAGAGGCAGATTTGATAATTGAAGCTTTCGATGATGCTTCATGTAAAGCACAAGTTTGTAATTATACCTTACTAAACTTGAAAGATAAATATTTGATAGCATCATCAGGTATGGCAGGTTATTATGACTCAAATATAATAACTACTAAGAAAATAAGAGATAGATTTTATATATGTGGAGATTTTGTAAATGAAGCTAAATTTGGAGAAGGACTTATGGCACCAAGAGTAGCTATTTGCGCAAATCATATGGCAAATTTGGCAACACAAATACTTATAGATATGTAAATGCGTGAGTCACAAAATAAAAAGATTGAAAATTGAAAAAGTTAAGACTGGGAGGAAAGAAAATGGATAAATTAGTACTTGGAGGACATGAATTTAATAGTAGATTATTGGTTGGAACAGGTAAATATGGCTCAAATGATATATTGCCTAAAGTAATCAAAGAAAGTGGAAGCGAAATAATAACAATGGCACTTAGAAGAGTAGATTTAGATAATAAACAAGAAAATATCTTAACATATATTCCAAAAGAAATGACTATACTTCCAAATACATCAGGAGCTACTAATGCAGAAGAAGCTGTAAGAATAGCTAGAATATCTAGAAAAATGGGTTGTGGAGACTTTATAAAAATAGAAGTAATATCAGATACTAGATACTTACTTCCTGATAATGAAGAAACTATAAAAGCTACAAAAATACTTGCTGATGAGGGATTTATAGTACTTCCATATATGACACCAGACCTTTATGCTGGAAGAAGACTTATAGAAGCTAAAGCAGCAGCGGTTATGCCTCTTGGTGCTCCAATTGGTTCAAATAGAGGTCTTCAAATGAAAGAAATGATAAAAATAATGATAGATGAATTAGATATACCAATAATAGTTGATGCAGGTATTGGTAAACCGTCTCAAGCTATGGAAGCTATGGAAATGGGAGCTGATGCAGTACTTGTTAATACTGCTATAGCTTCAGCAGGTGACCCGGTGCAAATGGCTAGAGCATTTAAGTTAGCTGTAGAAGGTGGACGAGAAGCTTATATAGCAAAAGCAGGAAGTGTATCAGAATTTGCAAACGCATCTTCTCCTTTAACAGGTTTTTTAGGCAATTTATAGAAAGTGGTGATTGATGATGAGTTTTTATGAGGTAATAGAAAAATATAGGGATTTTGATTTTGATGGATATTTAAATAATGTTACAGACAATGATGTTTTAAGAAGTTTATCAAAAGACAAACTTGAGGATTTTGATATATTAAATTTACTTTCTGAAACTGCTGTAAAATATTTAGAAGCTATGGCACAAAAAGCACATAAATTAAGTGTTCAATATTTTGGAAAGATAGTCTGTCTATATACCCCAATGTATATAGCAAATTACTGTGTAAATCAATGTGTTTATTGTAGTTACAATATAAAAAGTGGAATAAAAAGAAAAAAACTAACTATGGATGAAATTAGAGAGGAAGGAAATGAAATTTCAAAAGAAGGTTTCAAACACCTACTTGTTTTAACTGGTGAAAGTAGTTTTCATTCAAGTGTAGAATATATAGGTGAAGCTATAGAAATATTAAGAGATAAATTTCCATCTATAGGAATTGAAGTATATCCGATGGAAGTAGATGAATATAAGTATATTGTAGACAAAGGTGTTGAAGGTCTAACTGTATACCAAGAGACTTATGATGAGGAAATATATAAAAGAGTACATTTAAAAGGGCCAAAATCAAATTATAAATTTAGATTAGATGCTCCTGAAAGAGGAGCAAAGGCAGGTATGAGAACTCTATCAATAGGAGCGCTTTTAGGATTAAATGATTTTAGAAAAGAGACCTTCTTTACGATATTGCATGGGAAATATCTAAAAACAAAATATCCTCATATTGAGCTTTCATATTCAACACCAAGAATGAGACCATTCAAAGGTTGTTTTGAAGAATTAGTAGATATAAGTGATACTGATTTAGTTCAAGCTATGGTTTGTATGAGACTGTTTGACCCTCATGCAGCTTTAAATATATCTACTAGAGAAAATTTAGAAATGAGAAGTCATATAATACCTTTAGGGGTAACTAAATTAAGTGCAGGTGTATCTACAGATGTAGGAGGTCATTCTCAAGATGAACATGATACTGCTCAATTCAAAATAAATGATGAAAGTACTGTTGAAGATATAGAGAAAATGCTAAATTCAATTGGTTATCAACATGTATTTAAAGATTGGGAAAGATTTTAGATGTATTTGATAACAAATAGAAATTTATGTAGTGAGGAACGATACTTAGAGGTTATTAAAGAATCTATATTGAATGGCGTAGAAAATATTATAATAAGAGAAAAAGATTTAGAATATGAAGCATTAAAAGATTTATATATAAAGATAAAAAAGAAAATCAAGTGCATTAATTTTCAAGAAAAAATATTGGATGAAAGCTTGAAGAACAGTATAAAAAAGAAAGAAAATAATGATGCCTTTAACGTAAACTTCATAATAAATAGTAATATAGAATTTTTTGAAAAGATAGATTGTCAAGGTATTCATCTTCCATTTAAATTGTTTTTGAATTTACTGGGAAATAGGTATAATTTCAATAAAAATAAAATATTGGGATTATCATTACATAAAGTAGAAGAAGTAAAGTATCTAGAAGGAATAATAAGAAAACAAAATATAAAAATAGATTACATAACATTATCACATATATATGAAACTAAGTGTAAAGAAAATTTATTGCCAAAAGGAATTGAACTTTTAAAGGAAGCTAAGAAAATTACTGATATTAAGATAGTTGCACTTGGAGGAATTCTACCATCTAATGTCAAAGAAACATTAAAATACTGTGATGATTTTGCTGTAATGTCAACTATAATGAAATCTAAAAATATTGAAGAAACAATATCAAATTATAATGAAAAAATTCAATTAGCAAAATAGGAAGTAAAGTATTTAAATTGAATAAAAATAAAAAAAGCTATCTTTTAAAATCTAAAAGAGAGCTTTTTTATTTTGTATCTTTGCTAATAAAAAATTGTAAAAAGGGAAAACTTTAGTCAGAGAGATTAAAAAATATCCTATATAGATTCAAAATTTAGTAAAGTATGGAGGACATTATAATGATTGACAGTAAGAAGAAACGATTTATTATACCACACACTTTTACAATTATATTCTTGCTAATAGTCTTAATGGCAATATTAACTTGGATAGTACCAAGTGGTGAATTTAGTAGAGAAGATGTAGAAGGTAGGATGGTTGTTGTACCAGGGACTTATCAAAGTGTAGAAAGTAATCCTCAAGGATTTACAGATGTTTTTAAAGCGCCTATAGAAGGTTTTATTGATTCAGCAGAAGTTGTAGGATTTGTTTTAATAGTTGGAGGTGCTTTTGGTATTGTAAATAGAACTGGAGCTATAGAAGCAGGAATAGCATCAGTTATATCGAAGTTTAAAGGAAAAGAACTACTTATAATTCCGATATCAATGATTTTATTTGGTCTTGGAGGTACTACATTTGGGATGGCAGAAGAAACATTACCATTTTATATGATATTTGTTCCACTTATGACATCCTTAGGATATGATTCTCTAACCGCCATTGCGATTGTATTTATAGGAGCAGCGGCAGGAGCGGCTGCATCGACAATAAATCCATTCTCAGTTGGTATTGCACAAGCACTAGCTCAACTTGCTCCTGGTTCAGGAGTAGCATATAGAGTAGTGATTTTTATAGCATATATATTAATCAGTATAGCGTTTGTAATGTATTATGCTAAAAAAGTTAAAGAAAACCCTGAAAGCTCAATAGTGTATGAGATAGATAAAAATAATAAATCAATACTTAATCATACTTCAACTGAAATAAAAGAGTTTACTTTTAAAGAAGTATCTGTTCTTGCTATATTTGGAATAGGAATGGCGATAATGATTTGGGGTGTTTTAAGCCAAGGATGGTATATCCCAGAAATATCAATGTGTTTTGCTGCGATAGGTGTACTTTCTGGATTAGTTGGTAGATTGTCACAAAGTGAAATTTCTGATAGTTTCATAGATGGAGCAAAAGATTTAGCATCAGCTGCTCTTGCAATAGCTTTAGCTCGTGGAATTGTAATAATTGCTCAAAATGGATTCATAATAGATACTATATTAAATTCTGCAGCAAGCTTTTTAGGTGGACTTCCAAAGGTTATATTTGTATATCTATCATTTTTCTTGGAAGCTGCGTTGGCATTTTTGATTCCATCATCTTCAGGACTTGCTTCACTTACAGTGCCTGTTCTTGCTCCTCTTGGTGATTTAGTTAATATATCAGCTCAAGTTATAGTAACTGCTTATCAATTTGGGGTAGGTCTTACAAACTTTATAACTCCAACATCTGGAGTACTAATGGGAGCACTTGCAGTAGCTCATGTTCCTTTCTCAAAATGGGTAAAATTTATAATGCCTATATTGTTGATTTTAACAGCTGTATCTTTAGTTTTTTTAACAATAGGTATATATATAGGTTTTTAATTGAAGAGAGTTTAATTTAATATATTTAGAAATTATATAAAATACTAAAAATATGATTATTAATAAATTGCCACCATAAATTTTTTGGTGGCAATTTATTTTATAAATGTTTCATTTCAATATTAAAACAAATTATAGCTTCCCTTAAGAAGAAGTTGCTTTATTTTATTATATTTATAATTATTTATTTAGAAGTAGGAGCTCTAAATTTATTTCTATAATGAAGCAATAAATATAATAAAGGTATTGCAAACCATATGAACTGGCATGCTGTTGTGACTGTAGCTGAATCAAAGTAAAAACTCAATATAATCATTCCAATAGCTATAACAAATGATAAATACGCAAAAATCTTACTTGCCTTTTTCCATATTTTTTCATCTCCAATGGCCCAAGCATATTTAGTATCTATGTTCTTATAAATTTGTAGTTTAGGTAATAAATTACCAAAATACATAATTATAATGGCATTTATTATAACTGATACTTTGTCGTTAATTTCATAAGAAAATATCTCATCTATACCTAGTAAAGGAATGATAAACCTTCCAACTGCGACTATTAAAAATAACATTTGTAACCTTCTTGCAGTTTTAACTTTTGGGTTATCTTTTGAAAAACCTAAAATTTCTGGTGCATTTACATAGTTTATAATTAATAATGCTACAAGTAATATTAAACCTATATTTTCCATAATAACCGTTGCCAAAACCTTATAAAACTTTATAAAGTATGTTTAATTATTGTTTCAACGTATCTGATTTTGCAAGTCAAACTACAACAAGCTACTTTCATTTGATGTGATACTCCACAATCGTAAATTCGGATACAACGCATCCTACATATTAGCATTATCTTTTTGGTGATTTATGCTAATTTATAATTTGAAAGATTAATTGAAGCATTTAAATCTCTATCAATAGATAATCCACATTTGCAATTATAATATCTATTTTTAAGTTTTAAATCTTTCTTAACCTCACCACATTGACTACAAGTTTTTGATGATGGATAAAATCTACCTGCTATAACTAAATCTATTCCTCTAAACTTACACTTGTATTCAAGTTGTCGTCTAAATTCATAGAAGCCTTGTTTTGTAATAGCTTTTGATAAATGCTTATTTTTCATCAAATTAGAAACTGATAAATCTTCTATTACAACTCTGTATGGTTTGGCTTTCACTATACTCGTTGTAGTTTGATGAAGATAGTTATTTCTAATATTTGCAAGTCTTCTGTGCATTAGTTGTATTTGCTTTTCAAGTTTTATAATATTGTTAGTTTTGACATACTCCTTTCCTTTTTTATTATTTTCATACTTACAAGAAACTTGACGTTGCAACCTACGAAGTTTCTTATCTAATTTTCTAACTACATAAGTTTTATTTATGTTCTTGTAGACTATACCATCAGAACAAATTGCTAAGTCTTTTAGTCCTAAGTCTATTCCTAATGATACATCTGTTAACTCTTCTTTAATTTCTTCTTGCTCTATACCTACTGAAATGTACCAATACTTGTTATCATAACTTATTCTTGGATTACTATATTTAACTCCAGTAGGTAATTGTTCATTAGTTCTTATCCAACCAACTTTTTCAATATTAACTAACTTTCCTTCCTTTACTTTTAACTTACAGTTATCATTGTAGAAGGACTTCTTACTTTTCCTTCTACTCTTAAATATTGGTTTATCTGATAAGCCTTTGAAAAATCTCCTGTAACTATCACAAGCATCTTTAACTGATTGTTTCGCTACATTATTAGATACTTCTTTAAGACAACTTAATTCAGATTTCTTTAATTTAGTTATTTCTTTTCTTAGTTCGTTATCTGAAATAAACTTACCACCATTTTTATAATTTTCTTCTTGTTTCGCAAGTGTCCAATTATATATAAATCTAGCAGTACCTACTGATTGCCACAACTTTTGCTCTTGAAGTTGACTTGGATACAATCTAATTTTTTTCGCTAGTATCATCTTCTATCAACTCCTTTATCATCTTCTTGGCTTTATTACCTCTCTTGCCTTGAAGCCTACAACTAAAAACTGTGATTATCTGTATCATATCTTCAACTAACTCTTGTTGCTCTGCTTTTTCAGTATTGTCAATTTTAACAGTTGCAACTTTCCTATATCTTTTTAAAAATATCCAAGAAGTTTCCAAGTACTTCTTGAAGGACTGATAAATTAATAGAATAAATCAAAAATTGTCCCATTTTTTCTGAGCTAATAAGTTCTGCATCTTTTAAAATATCTAAATGTTTAGATATTGCTGGTTTAGACATATTAAAATGACTTGCTATTTCTCCTGCATTCATATCTCTTTCATTAAGTAATTTTAAAATTTCTCTTCTAGTTTCATCACTTAATGCTTTAAATACTTTTACCATAATATCCTCCTTGCTATAGATATAAATATTTAACTAATTAGTTAAATATTTATATCTATAGTATACTCGTATTAGGAAAAAAAATCCACTATTTTTATAACTTCATTATTACGAAATCTTTTAATTTTATCTGATATTTTAATTCTAATTTGAAATATATATGAAGGTTTTTGGAGAATACTTACTTATAATAGGAAAAAATGTTAAAATAAGAATGTAGTTAAATATAAAGAACTGAAATAGCTAACAGTTATTAAACATAGGAGTGTAAAAATTTATGGGATTAAAAGAATTTGATTTTATTGAAGAGTCTATAGAAATGTTGAGGACAATGTCTCCAACATTAGAAACTATATCAGATGAAATAGAAGAGTACTTTGAAAATATCTTGGATGAAAAAAATCAAGAGTATATAAATGTAACCTCTAGAATAAAATCAGAATCAAGTTTACGGGAAAAGATAATTAGAAATAGATATTTAAAAAAATATGGGGAGGCAAGTAATCTTATTCATAATGTATCTGATTTAATAGGACTAAGAATTGAGTGTAGATTTATTGAGGATGAAAATAAGATATATAGGCTTTTAAGAAGATACTTTAATAAAACAGATGATAAAATAAACTACTATAATAAAGAAAATAAAAATATTAAATTAAAATTGTCTGAAAGACAACCTAATAAGCAAAAAAATGGATTTGAAATATATAAGATAGATGGAGTTTTTGCATATTTAGATAGAGAAGTAAAATTTGAACTTCAAATTAAATCTCTTGTAAATGTGTTTTGGAGTGAGATTGAACATAAAATAATTTATAAAAATAACACATATTTACTTGCTGATAAATTTATAAAGGATATGATGGACTCTATAAAGAATAATCTTACTATGATAGATAATCAGCTTTTGAGTATTTATAAAAACTTTCACTCAGGAAAGTCTTTTAACATGAAAGGAAGTAAAAAAGAAATTGAAAAGCTCTTTGCAAAATTAGTGTACGATGCTTTTTCAGAAAAGATGAATAAAAGTATAGGTTTTGTTGTGGATTTTAAAAAGCCATGTGAAACTATATTAAGTTATTCTTTTAATAAACAAGATATAAGCGATGAAGTTTTAGGTAATTTTATGCTCGATGAGTTTGCAAGATTAAATGAAATTGTAAATAAAGATATAGATTTTAATGACCAAATAGAGTTTGAAAGAGAACCTACATTTGATGATAAATTCTGTAATGATTTAGGAAATCATTTTAGAAGTAGACTAAATACGGAGTTTCCATGGAACTTATTTTTTAGGATATTGTTTGAAATAGAACCATGTAATAACACTGAAGACTTTGAAAACTTTGTAGAGTTTATAAAGGAAAATGTATTGCTTGAAGAAAATAGAGAACAACTCTTATGTCAATTTGAAGAAGATAGTAAATTTATAATTGAAGATATATATAATTGTATTTTTAATAGTATAAGTGAAGTTGATAGTGTTGAAATTTTATATAACTATAATCTTGAAAAAATCAATTTTACATCAAGTGAAATTATAAATTGTATCTGTAGAGAGTATGAGTGTTATAGTGAATATTTAGAAGAAAAAGAAAAACTTATGAATGCATTTAAAGAAAAAATTATTCAGGTTTTTGAGTAGTCAATCAATATTGAAATGGCGCAATAGCGCCATTTTTCAAATATATATAAATAAAAGTATTTTAGAGGAGGCGATTTGTATAGAGAGAACAGGTGTAATTTTAGCAGGAGGGAAAAGCTCTAGAATGGGGAAAGATAAAGCTTTTTTAGAATTACATGAAAAGCCTTTTATTGAAATTGCAATAGAAGTTTTTAAAAATTTTGATGAAGTAATAATAGTATCTAATAATGAAGAATTATATTCAAAATATAACATTAAAGTTTATAATGATATAATAAAAAATGTTGGTCCAATAGGAGGAATATATACTGCTCTTGAACATGCAAAGTATGATATAGTTACAGTTGCATGTGATATGCCGTATCTAAATAATGAAATAGTCGAAAAAATAGCTGATGAAATGGATGATAAAAGTGTAATTTCAGTAACAAATGGAAAGTTACAACCATTGTGTTCTGGATACAAAAAGAGTATAATAAATAAAGTATCTTTATGTATAGGGAAAAATGATTTGAAGCTTAGAACTCTTATAGAAAAAATAGATAAAAGCTATATATACTTTGATAACGAAGATTTATTTTTAAATGTAAATACTATTGATGAGTATAAAAAATTGACTGAAGTTTAATTAGCTACGGTTGTAAAATAGAGTAGGATTTATATGGAGGAGAATTTATGAATTTACTTAAATGTGATTCTTGGGCAGTGATATTAAATAATAGTGACGAAGGAAGCAAAGCATATAAAATATTAGATGAACTTAAAAAGAATATGTACAAAGTTGTTGCTATAGATGAAGAGAAAAAGAATATTGAAGGTATAGATGTATATGAGTGTCTAAAAGACGTACCACACAATATTGATGTTGTAGCTATTATAGATAAGCAGTCTAAGATGGATGCCATTTTAGAAGAGATAGAACTTTTAGACATACAAAATATCTGGTTTGAAAAAGGAAGCTTTAGTGAAATGATTATTAAAAAAATTAAGGATTTAAAATTGAATGTAGAATACAATTTAAGTTTATATGATGAGTTAACTAAGTAAAATTATATATAGAAATGATTAAGAACATAATTGGTTAACGAAATATCTTATTTTATAATATAGATTTCCTAGATAAAGTATCAAATTAAAAGATTTATTAAGAAAATTCCTATTTACATGATATAATATATTAAACAGGAATATTAAGGAGTTGATATATTATGTTAATAGTAACTACAGAAAAAGTAGAAGGAAAAAAAATAGCAGAAGTGTTAGGATTAGTTAGAGGAAGTACAATAAGAGCAAAACATGTTGGAAAAGATATAGGAGCAAGCTTTAAGAATCTTGTTGGTGGAGAACTTACAGGATATAATGAAATGCTTACAGAAGCAAGACAAATTGCAATAGGCAGAATGGTTGAAGATGCAGAATCTAAAGGTGCAAATGCAATAATAGCATTTAGATTGTCTTCAGCTTCAGTTATGCAAGGAGCAGCAGAAATGCTTGCTTATGGAACAGCAGTTATTTTAGAAGATAACAATGATATAGCTGAAAAATAAAGTATAAGTAATTAGAAAGAGACATCTTTTATAAATTTTATGGATGTCTCTTTTTGTTTGAAAAATATCAGGTAAAAGTAATTTTTAACCATTATGATAATAAAATAAGATGATATTATATAAATAAGTAAAATTATATTATATAATATAAAGTATAGACTTTAAAATTTTTATTAGTAGGAGAAAATATGAACAATGTTATAATAGTTAGAGGAGCTGGAGATTTAGCAACAGCAGTTATACACAAGTTACATAACTGTGGTTTTAAAATAATTGCTTTAGAAGTTGAAACTCCTCTTGCAATAAGAAGGAAAGTTTCTTTTAGTGAGGCTATTTATGAAAAGGAAGTTTCTGTGGAAGGTGTCTATTGTGTGTATTGCAAAGATAAAACAGAAATAAAAAAAGCTTTAAATAAAAGAAAAGTGGCGCTAATAATAGACCCAAAAGGTAAATATATAGATGAAATACGTCCTGTAGCAGTTATAGATTGTATACTTGCAAAAAAAAATATTGGAACAAATAAAGCGATGGCACCACTTACAATAGCTTTGGGTCCAGGGTTTTGTGCAGGTAAAGATGCAGATATAGTTATTGAAACTATGAGAGGACATAATTTAGGAAAAGTGATAAGAGAAGGATATGCTTTAAAAAATACAGGAATACCAGGTGCTATATTGGGTATAACTAAAGACCGAGTTTTTTATTCTGAGAACGTTGGAATAATAGAAACTATATGTAATATAGGAGATGTAGTTAAAAAAGGAGATATAATATGTTATATCACTGAAAAAAATGGAAATAAAATAGAAGTGAAAACTTCTTTAGATGGTGTTTTGAGAGGCATATTGAGAAATGGTTCACAAATAGAAAAAGGATTAAAGATATTGGATATAGACCCTCGAATGGAAGAAGTAAAAAATTCATTTACGATATCAGATAAAGGACGTTGTATAGCAGGAGCAGTTTTAGAAGCATTATTATCAGAAGGAATATTACCAGAATAGGTTCTATTAAATAGATTTTTTATTTATAAAAGTTTAATTAATATGTAAAGGGGTGAAACCATATGTTTAATGTAGCAATTATAACACTTAGTGATAAGGGCTATGAAGGGAAAAGAGAAGATATAACAGGCAAAAAATTAACTGAATTTGTTGAAAATACAGGGAATTATAAAGTTATTGAATATGTGTTGATAAAAGATGATAAGGAAATGTTAAAGGAAAATATTATAAAAATTTGTGACAGTAATAAAGTAGATTTAATTCTTACCAATGGAGGTACTGGATTTTCAAAGAGAGATATAACTCCAGAGGCTACTAAAGATGTTTTAGAAAGAGAGATACCAGGTCTTAGTGAATACATGAGAATGAAATCTACAGAAATTACTAAAAAAGCTATACTAAGTAGGGGTGTAAGTGGAATAAGGAATAATTCTATAATAATAAATTTACCTGGAAGTCCCAAAGGTGCAGTTGAAAATCTAAGCTTCATTATTGATGTCTTAGACCATGGCATAGAAATTTTAAGAGGAGAAGCCACAGAATGTGCCACTAATAACAAAAAATAGTATATAATTCAGATAGATAAAAAATAGACAAAGAGGTAGATAAAGTATGATTGATAAGTATGGAAGAAAAATAGACTACCTTCGTATTTCACTTACAGATAAGTGTAATTTAAGGTGTGTTTATTGTATGCCACCAGATGTTAAATTTGAAAAAAATTATATAAACGATAATCTAAGTTTTGAAGACTATAAATTTATTATAAAGGCTATGTCAGAACAAGGGATAACAAAGGTTAGATTTACTGGAGGAGAGCCTCTTTTATATCCCAATTTAAATGAACTTATAAGGTTTACAAGAGAAGAATGTGGAATAGAAAATATAGGAATGACAACTAATGCTCTTGGACTTTCTGATAGAATATTTGAGCTTAAAGAATGTGGTCTGAATAAAGTAAATATAAGCTTAGATTCTTTAAAGGAATATAAATATAAATCTGTGACAAGAGGCGGCAATTTAAAAGAAGTATTAAAATCGATTGAGTCATGTTTAAATTTAGGTATAAAAGTAAAAGTAAATTGTGTTGCCATAAATGGATTTAATGATGATGAGCTTAAAGACTTTATGTTTTTAACAGTTAAATCACCAATTGATGTAAGATTTATTGAACTTATGCCATTAGGTGAAGCTAATAGAGTCTACAAAAAAGGATATTTTAATGTAAAAGAAATGGTTGAAAAAATATATGGTTTATATAAAGTTAAAAATGATGAAAAAAGTACAGCAGAATATTATAAGTTTAAAGGAGCAAAAGGAAGAATAGGAATTATAACTCCATTAAGCTGTTCATTTTGCAACACTTGTAATCGTATTAGACTTACCTCTAGTGGTGCAATAAAACTGTGTCTACATTCAAAAGAAGAAATAGATATAAAACCACTTTTACATAAACCATTGTTATTTAGAGAAACTATGAAAGATATAATAAAAGAAAAGCCAGAAAAACATCATTTAATAGAAAATAAATGTAGTGATACAAATAGACGTATGTATGAAATTGGAGGATAGGTAATGTTAACACACATAAATGAAAAAGGGTATGCTAAAATGGTAGATATAAGTGAAAAAGATGATACTAAGAGAACTGCTATAGCAACAGCTACGATTACTCTTGGCAAAGAAGCTTTAGAAAAGGTAAAAAATGGACAAATAAAAAAGGGAGATGTATTATCCGTAGCTCAAGTTGCAGGGATAATGGGAGCTAAAAATACATCTTCAAATATACCAATGTGCCATCAAATTAAATTGGTTGGATGTGATTTAGAATTTGAGATAGATGATTCTATGTCTGCTATTAAAATATATGCAACCTGTAAATCGCTTGGCAAAACTGGTGTAGAAATGGAAGCATTAAATGCTTGTTCTTTAGCAGCGCTTACAATTTATGATATGTGTAAAGCAGTTGATAAAAAGATGGTCATAAGCAATATACATCTTGTGGAGAAAACTGGTGGAAAATCAGGTGATTTTAAGTTTGAATAATTTAAGAATATATGGGTGAAAATTTGGAGGAAATATGGCTAAAGTAGTGTCAATAAATATAAGTGACAGAAAGGGTGTCATTAAGGTTCCTGTGCAATGTGCAGAACTAAAAATAAATTATGGAATAGTTGGAGATGCACATGCAGGAAACTGGCATCGTCAAATAAGTTTACTTGGAAAAGAAAGTATAGATAAAATGAAAATGAGAGGCTTTGACCAATTAAAATTTGGAGACTTTGCTGAAAATATAACTACAGAAGGAATAGAAGTATTTTCATTACCTGTTGGTACAAAATTAAAGATAGGCAAATGTGAAGTTGAAGTAACTCAAATAGGGAAAAAGTGTCATAATGGATGTGAGATTAAAAAATTAACAGGGGACTGTGTAATGCCACGCGAAGGAATTTTTGTTAAGGTTTTAAAGGAAGGAGTTATAAATATTGGAGATTCAATAGATATAATTCAATAAAAATTTGATTAAACTTAAAATAAATTTCTGATTATATTTAAAAATTTTCTTAAATGTTCGTATAGCCTTGTTTTATAGGCTGTTCGGACATTTTTACTGTCAGGAGATACTTCACAATATTTCAGAATGTGTAGTGTAAAGTATTTTAAATAGATAGATTTAACAATATAACATACTGTTGTATAATATGAGATATGATTAATAAATTAAATATGGGAGGAGAGATACTCATATGCGGAAAAAGAAAGAGGAAGATTTTTAAAATATCAGAGGTTTTATTAAAAGAAAATGAGAAGAAGCTTTACACGAAAAAACATTCTTTTGCAGATGTAAGTGTAAGGAAATATTACTCAGGAACTCATTCGATTGTACTCATCATTAATGGCATAGAACAAGATAAGTTAGATTTTGAATTGAATGTATAATTTTACCTGAGTAACAAGTAGTATCCATCATATAAAATGAAAATAATTTGTAAAATTATATTCAATTGTATATAAAAATAATATAAAATTTTATTAAATTTAAAAAATACAAAATATAAATACAGTAATAATATAAAAAATTACATATAAAACTAAAAGATACAAGTAATTTACTTTTTAAGTTGACAAAATATTGCATATATATTATGATATAAATCATAAATAAATAACGTAGATTCGCAGAAGAAGAAAGTAGCATAAAGGAATTTTACAGAGAGTTAGATTTAGCTGAGAACTAATATTGAAATTTGTGTGAAAAGAACTTTGGAGAATACTATTACAGCTCTATTGTAGTAGTGGTTTAATTCGCCTTAAGAAAATGAGTGAGTAAAATAAATTTTTACTAATAAGAGTGGTAACACGGATTTGTATTCGTCTCTTGGATTTTTTCCAAGAGGCGTTTTTTATTATAAAATTATTTCAGAAAATTTAAAACTATATATTAAATGAAAATTATAAATATATAGTTGTTAATAAATTTATAAATTAGAAAATTGTAAAATAAACTAACTAAATGGTTTTACAATTTTAATGGAGGGATGAAAATGGAAGAAGAAAAAATTAATTATGCCTTGGAACAGGTTCCAGAGAATCAAAAACGTGGTTGGGTAGCTATGTTTTCAGTGCTAGTAGCGATAGGCGTGGATTTATCATCTGTTATTTTAGGAGCTGAGTTAGCTCAAAGTATGCCAATGAAACAAGCAATATTATCAGTAATTGTAGGTTCATTTTTTTCTGCTATTTTGTATACTATATGCTCTTTAGTTGGCTCATCTACAAGTTTATCTACATCTATGATAACAAAATATGTATTTGGAGAAGCTGGAGCAAAAATATTTTCTCTAGTTATAGGGGTTTCTCTATTAGGATGGTTTGGAGTTCAAGTAGGCTTCTTTGCTCAAAATGCTCAAATAATAATAAAAGATATATTTAATCTAGATGTGAGCATGCAAGTTTTAAGCCTCATAGGTGGTCTTTTGATGATGAGTACAGCTATTTATGGATATAAAGCAATGGAAAAATTAAGTGTGTATTCAGTACCATTCTTATTAATTCTTATGATGTTAACTATATTCTTGTCTTTTAAAGCAAATGGAATTCCAGTTGATGATAATATGAAATCGACTATGACATTTGCAGGTGGAGTTTCTCTATCAATGAGTATAATAATAGTTGGAGCAATAGTATCTCCTGATATAAGTCGCTGGGCTAAAAGTAGAAGAGATTGTGCACTTTCAAGTTTTCTAGGGATACAATTTGGAAATGCCTTTATGATAGTAGTATCAATAATATTAGTAAAATGTATGGGTACTTCAGATATTATGAGAATTTTTATTACATTAGGAATTGCTATACCAGGTATAATTGTACTTACATTAGCTCAATGGACTACAAATACAAGCAATGTATATTCTGCATCACTAAGTATAGCTCTTGTACTAAAAAAAGCTCCTGAAAAAGTATTAACTATAGTTCTTGGTGTTGTAGCAACTTTATTAGCTGTATTTGGAATATATGAAGGATTTATAGGATTTTTAAATTTACTTGGAATTGTTATTGCACCTGTTGGTGGTGTGTATACAGCAGAATATTATATAGTAAAACAAGAACTTAAAGGATTTGATAAGGGGATAGCATACAAACCAATAGTTAAACATTCAATAATATCTTGGATAATTGGTATATTAATAACATACCTTTCTACATATGGATTTATAACTCTTACTACTATAGCACCTTTAGATGGTTTTATAGCAGGATTTATAATACAATCAATTATTGGAAAAGCGATTTGTTCATCAAAAAACAAACAAGAAGTAAAAAAAGCAGTTTAATGAAATATGCTTGTAAAGTATAAAATAAATTTGGGATATGAGGAGAAAGTAACATGAGATTTTTAACAGAAGAAAGCGTGGATAAAATAGCAGTTGGCGCAGCAGTGCTTGGAACTGGAGGAGGAGGAGACCCATACATAGGTAAATTAGTTGCAAAACAAGCAATTAAAAAGTATGGACCTGTAAAAGTGATTAGTTTAGATGAACTAGAGGATGATGCTTTAGTAGTACCAGTATCTGGTATGGGTTCTCCTGTAATTACAATAGAAAAATTACTTTCTGAAGTGGAATTAACTACTCCTTTAGAGATAATGGAAAAATTATTGAATAGAAAAGTTGATGTTATAATTCCTATAGAAATAGGGGGAATAAATTCACTTATGCCAATAGCAGTTGCTGCAAAAAAAGGGCTTCCTATTTTGGATGCAGATTCTATGGGTAGAGCGTTTCCGGAAGCTCAAATGGTAACTTTTTATCTTGAAGGATATGAAGCATCACCTGCTGTAATGGCTGATGAAAAGGGTAATTCAGCTATCCTTTATCCTGTTGATGGAATTTGGTCAGAAAGATTGGCTAGAACTTTAACAGTAGAAATGGGAGGAAGTTCTTCTATTAGTGACTATAATTTAAGCGGAGCTCAAGTTAAAAAAGCTGCTATAGGAAATACCTTGACTATAGCTGAAACTATAGGAGGATTTTTACTTGAGAATAAGTCAGACTCAAAAGGTGCTATTGAAAATATATTGAAAGAATTAAAAGGATACAAATTATTTGAAGGAAAAGTAGTTGATATTAAAAGAGAATTAAAAGGTGGGTTTACTAGAGGGCATGCATTCTTTGCTGGAATTAATGGATATGATGGAGAATACTCTGTACTATTCCAAAATGAAAATCTAATTGCAAAAAAAGGTAGTACACCACTTTGTATTACACCAGATTTAATAGCAATATTAGATTTAGAAACTGGATTCCCAATAACTACAGAAAGAATAAAATATGGTTCTCGTGTGATGGTAGTAGCTTTTCCTTGTAATGAAAAATGGAGAACTAAAAAAGGAATTGAGACAGTTGGACCTGGATACTTTGGGTATGATGTAGAGTATAAAACAGTAGAAGAATTACAAGGAAAATAAAAATTTAGGGGGAAATTTTGATGTATCGTGTAGGAATTGACGTTGGAGGAACAAATACAGATGCTTGTATACTGGATAAGGAATTAAAAGTAATCCATTCAGTTAAAGTAGCAACTACAAAAGATGTTGAAACTGGTGTTTATAATGCCTTAAAAAAAGTTATAGATGAAAGTAAAATTGACCATTCATTAATAAAATATGCTATGCTTGGTACAACTCACTGTACAAATGCAATAGTAGAAAGAAAAAGGCTTAATAATGTAGCAATGATAAGAATAGGAAAACCAGCAACCACTGCCATTTTACCATTTATAGATTGGCCAGAAGATTTAAGAGAAAAAATAGAATTAGATTCAATATTGATATCTGGTGGTTATGAGTTTGATGGAAGAAAGATAAATGAACTTTGTAAAGATGAAGTAGTAGATTTTTGCAATAAGATAAAAGGTAAGGTAGAAAGTATTGCAATAAGTGGAGTATTTGCTCCTGTAAATAAGCAACAAGAAGAAGAAGTTGCAAAATGGGTTAGAGAGATTCTTGGTGATATTCCAATATCCTTATCAAATGAAATAGGTAATATAGGTATCCTGGAAAGAGAAAACGGAGCAATTTTAAACTCTGCATTGTCTAGAGTAGGGAAGGCTGTTTCTTTAGGATTTGAGAAAGCATTGAAAGATTTAGGAATAGATGCAGAAATATATTTTAGTCAAAATGATGGAACATTAATGAATTTAGAGTACACAATGAAGTATCCTATTTTCACAATTGGATGTGGAATAACAAATTCTATAAGGGGAGCATCCTTTTTATCAAAAGTAAAAAATGCAATAGTACTAGATGTTGGAGGAACTACGAGTGATTTAGGTGTATTATACAATGGATTTCCTAGAGAATCTTCAATTCCTGTTACAATTGGAGGAGTACATACAAACTTTAGAATGCCAGATGTTTTAACCATTGGACTTGCTGGGGGAACTTGTGTAAAAGGTGAAAAAGACAATATAAAAATAGGCCCTGAGAGTGTAGGGTATAGAATAACTGAAGATGCAATAATATTTGGTGGTGACACTTTAACTTTATCAGATGTTGTTACAAAGTTAGGCATGGCATTTGAGGATAGAAAAAGTAATGTTGAAAATTTAGATAAAGATTATTGTGATGATGTATATAAAAAAGTAATTTTAAAACTAGAAGATGCTGTAGACCAAATGAAGACTAGCCAAAATGATGTTGAATTAGTTTTAACTGGTGGAGGAAGTATAATTGTCCCAGAAAAACTAAAAGGCATAAGTGATGTTATAAGACCTCCTCATTATACCGCAGCAAATGCTATTGGTGCGGCTTTAGGGCAAATAAGTGGAGATGTAGAAAAAGTGTACAGCTTAGATAAAATGTCTAGAGAAGATGCTATAGAAGATGCAAAACAAGAAGCCATAAATAAAGCTTTAAAAGCAGGTGCTAAAAAGGATACTATAGAAGTATTAAATATAGAAGATGTTCCACTTGCATATCTTCCAGGTAATGCACTCCTTATAAAAGTAAAAGTTGTTGGAGATTTGATATAATTTAAAGAAAATTTAAGTGCTTTTAAATATGTTTTAGATATAAAAAAATCGGTGCATAGTTTGTACCGATTTTTTATCTTTATTAGTAGAGAACTCGTTTTTTTGCTTCTGCTATAGCTCTAGCAGCACTTTTTTCCTCGATTCTTTTTTCTTCTTCTCTTTTAAAAGCATTTATTGTATCATTTAAATTTTTATCGTGTTCATTTTTTTCTTTGTCTTCGTTTTCTCTGTAAACTAATACATAATCTATTATTGATTCATTTATTATTTGAGATATACTTTTATTTTCATTAATTCCTATTCTTTTAACTTCTTTAAGTAATGTTTCATCAATGTGAACCGTTGTTTGTTTTGTATTTTTTGCCACCTTAATCACCTCTTAAAAAAATTTTAACATTAAAATTTTTTATAGTCAATAAATTTTAACATTAAAATTCTTTAAAAGTTTTTATTTGTTTTTCTAAAACTTTCTATTTTGCTTATCATATTTTTTTTTATATTTTCGCCTAATACAGAAGATTTTAGTCTAGGATTTTCAATATGGTCATAAATTGGTTCTAGGAATTCAACTTCAACAGGAACAGAATTAATTTTACCAATAGGTTGATATCCTTCATAAGTATCTTTTGAATTTTTTATGACTAATGGAACAATAGGACACTTTGCTTTATATGCTATTTTTAAGGCTCCACTTCTAAAATCTGATACTAGTGAATTTGGTTCTTTAATCCATGTTAAATCCCCTTCTGGAAACACTGCCATACTCTGGCCTGTAAGTATATTTTGTGAGGCTTCAGCAATACTTTTAATCCCTTCTCGATTATTTTTTCTGTTTACATATACACATCTTAACAACTTTGCCCATTCTTTAAATATAGGTATATTTCTCCAAACTGGCTCATCTGCAATTACACATCCAATTGGTCTCTCTACACTTGCTGCTAGGATAAAACTATCAAGCATACTTGAGTGATTTACAACAAATAAGATTGGTTCTTTTGGTAATGTTTCTTTGCCAAGTATATTAAGGTCTATATTTACTATATCTAAAGATTTTTTAGCTTGTTTTTGCATAAATTCAAATTTTTCTTTTAAGCTAAATTTATCTGGATTTTTTTTGATTTTTATAAGTTTAGGTATAGAAGATGTAAAGCCTATGAGTTGATATGTAGCAAATTTTAAGTAATTATTCATAAAATTATCTCCTTAAAATAAAATTGTTTATTACTGTAAAGATTTTAACATAAAATGAAATTTAAGTCTATTTTAATTGGGATTTATAACTTACATTTAAAATAGACCTATTTTGAAATTTTTATACTTATAATTTTATTAATAAAACTATATTAATAATGTAGTATTCTATTAGATTAGCTAAATAACCTTTAAATATTATTTTGTATAATATAAATAGAAGAATCCAATATAGTATTGTTTTAAATCTTATATTATGCTAAAATTTATTTGTATTTTATAAATTACAAAAATATATAGTTTAGTTTTCTAGGGTTCCGCATTTTATAATGGGCAGGTCCAAGAGAAAACGCACGGTTATTGTGTACACGGAAGGATAAAAGCCTGGGAGATATTTAATAATATTTCTGTAGGCTTTTTTATTTTTATATATTTTAAAGTTGAGGAGGTATTCTAATGAAAAAATTTGTTGTTGAGAATGAGTTTTGGAACCTATTTCCTAGTTCAAAGATTGGAGTTGTTATTTGTCAGGACATAGACAATTCTATAATGGATAAAGAAGAATATAAGGAAATGATTTTGCAGGGAGAAGAATATGCATTAAAACACTTGAAGGATGTAGAATTTAGCAATAACCAAGTAATTAAAGTATGGAGAGAAGCATTCAAAAAATTTAAAACGAAAAAAGGAGCAAGGTCATCTATTGAGGCATTGTTAAAAAGAGTTCATAATGGAAATCATATAGCAACTATTAACCCCTTAGTGGATATTTACAATTCTATTTCACTAAAATATGCATTGCCTTGTGGTGGAGAAGACATAGACAAATTTATAGGAGATATTAGGTTGACTAGAGCAGTTGGAAATGAAGAATTTATACCATTAGGAGCAGGGGAAAACTCATCTCCATATGAAGGAGAAATAGTTTATAAAGATAATGGTGGAGCAATTTGTAGGTGTTGGAATTGGCGTGAAGCAGTGAGAACAATGCTTACTGAAAATACAAACAATGCCTTTTTATGTATTGAATTAGTAGATGAAAGCAGATTTGAAGAATTTGAGAATGCTTTGAATGATTTAGTGAAAATAGTTCAAGAAAATTTAGGTGGAACATGTAAAATTTCCATTTTAGATATTAACAATAAAGAAGTATCAATAAATTAATTTGAGGGAGTGTAGAGTAATGAGTAGTTTTAGCTATAAAGATATTTATATTGAGGATGGCAAAAGAGTATTAGAAGTAAACATACTTCCTGAAAAGTATTGTAATTTTGATTGTATATTCTGTCCTATTGGAAGGTCATATAATAAAGTAGATACACCTCAATCATTTGACAAGATTGATGACTCACTTAGAGAATTAGAACGTATGATAGAAAAGTATAAAGCAGAACTAGTTTTCATTAATTCAAAAGGAGAAGCCCTATTGAATGATAAAGTTTGTGATGTAATTGAGTTAGTAAAACGTAAAAGAGTGCCTGTACGATTACTTTCTAATGGATATTTATTAGGTAAAGATGAATATATAAAAGTAGCCAATATGTGTGATGAAATTATTGGAGAGATAAAAACAATATCGGAAAAAGATTTTCAAAAAATTCAGAGACCAATTGTAGGGTATACTCTAGAAGAATATATTTCAAATATGATTTTATTTAATAAACAGTATAAAGGAAAATTTATTTTAGAAGTAACAATTATCAAGGGATATAATGATAATGAGGAATCTATTAATAAGATAAAAAGTATTATTGATGAATTATCTCCAAATAAAGTGATTATTGAAAGAATGAACGATGAAAAATTTAAGCAAAAATTTGGTATATCTAATGAAAGGTTTGATAAAATTTCAAAAACATTATTAAACTTTTGAAAACATTAATGAAAAATGTTTATATATGAAATAAAAATCTAATAGAGTTAATCTATTGGATTTTTTTATATACAACATACTATATATCCTTACTGAATTAACTTTTATTTATGAAGATTATTTTATATTTAGAAGAGGGCTTTTTTCATTTGTCCAAACAATATTATTTACTTAATTAATAATTATCATATATATTATCAATAAAAAAAGACTCTTAAAAGAGTCTTTCCGAAAAAATCTATATAATTATAATATAGTTATGTTTTCTGCTTGCTGACCTCTAGCACCTTTAACTATATCAAAGCTTACTTTTTGACCTTCTTCTAATGATTTAAATCCTGAAGTTTGTATAGCTGAGAAATGAGCAAATACGTCATCTCCACCGTCTACTGTTATAAAACCAAATCCTTTTTCGTTGTTAAACCATTTCACTATTCCATTATTCATTAAAAATACTCCTATTAACCTATATCAAGATATACTTGATTTAATTGTGTATTACCACAAATACTATTGTATCACAGATTAATAAAAATGTCTACTTAATTGTAATTTTTAGTTAACATTTTTTGTTTATCCTTAACCATAAAAAAATTAAAAAGCTTTGTATTGCTATATATTAGTGAAAATGTAGATAAAATACTTTACTGACATTTAACTGACATAAATATTAAAATCTAAAATTAAGAGATTTAAAAATCAATGTTTATTTGCGAAAAAGATAGATAGCTATTATTTTATATTGAATAATAGCTATCTATCTTAGAGAATATATAATTATGTATTAAAGTAATAGTATAATATTTATATATAAGATAAAATATATAAATATTATACTATTATAAAGCTAGAGAAGCCCATTTTTCACATTGAGAAATTCTTTTTCCATCATCACCTTGCTCTTTATCGTATGCAAATTGAGTTAATATTTCACATGGAAATGTGTCACATAGGCCACAATGTGTAAGATTTTTATTCTCACAACATGATTTTACAGGACATTCTTCAGACCAAAAAGGTTTATCAATATTTGTACATCCAGCGCAATTTACATCTTCCTTATACTTACATTCACAACACAAAATTCCACATCTTGATTCTATCATTTTAAATCACTCCTCAAATATAAACTTTATATAATTATATGTTAAAATTTATATTTCTCATTGTAAAAATCAGACAAATTTTTTATATAGGTTGTTGGATTAACACCACAAATAGATTTAAAATCATTTATAAAGTGAGATTGGTCATAATAACCTATATTTTGAGCTAAAGTTGTAAATGACATCTTATTACTTTGTATTTCTTGTAGTACCATGTTTATACGTAATAATCTAAGGTATGTCTTAACACTCATACCAAGAGAATTATTAAAAATCCTATTTAAATGGCGTTCACTATAACAACTAATTTGAGCAATATTTTTAACAGACATGATAGAGTTTTGTTTTCTAGCATCTATAAGAATTGGTATTGTTAAATCTTTTATATTAGATTTAAATAAGTACGATAAAAATAACCTATCAAATTGTTCAATGAGTTCTTCAAGAGTACTGGACTTTTCAAAGATAGAATTAGTTTCCAAATCAAGTTGAGTGTTAAAATCTTTAACAGGAATTATTAAATCGGCTGATTCTATTTGAGGAAAACCTGTCAAATAGTATACTCCACATGGAAGAAATTCAACAAATACCCTAAAGAGTATATTTTCTATATCGTTTTTTACAATAGTAGTTTTTGTTGTAGCACCCCAAAATTTGCTATTTATACCTTTTTTACTAAATTCAAATACCATACATCCACTTGCATCAGGTATCAATGTCAGGTTTTCTATAGAATTTTTATCTTGAACAGTTATTGTATAATGGGCTATGTATGGTCTTAATAATTTGTGTGGTGAAATATATATATCATGATTGCAATTTTTTAACATGTTTTTAATTTTTTCTATCATAAATATGTCCCCCTGATACTATTTAGTGATAAATAGATTAGTTTAATTTTAATATTTTATATAATAAAACATTTTGATAAAAAAGTTTCATTGAGAGTATAAAGCATATAGAATAATTATAAAATAAAGTCTAAAAATGTACAATTATTAAAAAAATTATATGCGCTCATGAAATTGGCATATTAGATAGAGTTAAGTATAAATTAAACACAGAAAATAATAGTGTTACTTTTATAATAGATACATATAAAGATATTTTTAAGAATAAAATTTATTATTAAATAAAAAATAAGGGGAGAGTGATTTAATAGAATGGCATCAAAACAAACACCAAGAAATAATTTAGAAAAGTTTTTAAGAATAAGGGTACTGTCACATACAGGCGACAAAATACATATAAAATTACCTGTAAATTTTGCAAAGAGAATGATTGAAAACAATGCTTTAGATTTGTTTAATGGAAAAGATGATGTAGTTGATGGTAAAAAAGTTACTGAAATATTAGTTAAGGCATTTGATTATGATTTGACTGGAGAAGTGGTTCATCTAGAAAGAAAAAATGGGGATATTATTAAAGTATCAATTGTGCAATAAAATTAATTTATAGAAATTTCAATTTGATGTAATTATAAAAAACTATATAAAAAATTAATTATTTTATAATACTAAAAGCTATATAAATTTGTTATTTTGCAAATTTATATAGCTTTTTTAAGTATTCTTATTATGTGTGGTAGGTATAAAAAGTGGTATATTTATATAAGTTAAGTTTTCTGTATTGTCACTTGTAATATATATTTTAGAAGTATTTTGAAAGTTAAAAAACTGGCAGTATATTCTATTTTTCTATTGAAAATGATATAATATATCTACTAAGAGGGAGGAGGACAAAATTTTGAAGTTAAAATCCTTTCAATTGATTCTGATTGTTTGTATGATTTTTCTTTCTTTTCCAATAGAAATTAACTCTGCTTCAGATAGGGTTCCAGTTAAAGTCGGGTATTATGATGATGGCGATTATATGAGTCGAAATGAAAATGGAGAGTATATAGGATTTAATTTTGAATACTTACAAGAAATTACTAAGTACACTAACTGGAAATATGAAATAGTAGATTGTAAAAGTTGGGAAAATGCTTTTGAAATGTTAAAATCAGGTGAGATAGATGTTCTTCCTAGTGTCTATTATACAAAAGAACGCACAAAAGAAATGCTTTTTCCAACCCTACCAATGTGTAATATCTATACAACTTTAAATGTAAGAGTGGACGATACTCGTTATGATTATGAGGATTTTGATTCTTTTCAGGATATGAAAGTAGGTATTATTAGTAATAGTAAGGATGCTGAAAACTTTAAAGAATATTGTAAAACAAATGATTTTGAAGTTCAAATTATATCTTATAAAGAAACAGATGATTTGTTAAGAAATTTAAAAAATGGAAATCTTGACGGTGTTGCTATAACACATCTTGGTCGGACTAGTACATTTAAAAGTGTAGCACAGTTTTCTCCAGAGCCACTTTATACTGTGGTTTCAAATAAGAAGCTGGATTTATTATCTCAACTGAATTCTGCTTTGAATACATTGACACTTAGGAATTCAAGTTATGAAACAAAATTATACAATAAATATTTTTCTATAAGTACTGCTCAGAAGCCAGTATTTACAAAAGATGAGCAAGAATATATACAACAATCTGGTGAAATTTCAGCTGTGTATGATTCTACAAAGGCACCACTAGAATATGGTGATTCCAAAACAGGCGAGTTTTCTGGTGTGGTTGCTGATTTATTTAAGGAAATTACAAATAACACTGGGTTAAAATTTAGATTTATTTCTGCAAAAAGTTATAATGAAGCACTTCAAGTATCAAAAGATTCTAGCACATCTATAGTTTGTGGTATGGAAAACGATTATATTAATAACCAAAAAAACAATATAAGAACAACTCAGTATTATTTACGTGCTCCAGTAGTTTTAGTTAGTGGAGAAAAAGAAAATAAAATTAAAAAAGTAGCAGCTGTAAATGGTTCTTTAATTGGACAAAATATTACTGAAGATGGGAAACTAGATAGAACTATAGAATATTATAATTCTCCAAAAGAATGTTTTGAAGCTGTATTAAAGGATAAAGTGGATGCTGTTTATGTAAATACATATATTGCAGATTATCTATTGTCCAATCCTCGTTATGAAAAATTTTCTGTTTCGACTTTGACAAACTATGCAGAAGAAATAAGTATTGGCATTTCTGATTCTGCAGATTCAAGGTTATTTTCTATACTAGATAAATGTATTCAATACATGTCAACAGAACAAATGGACAGAATAATTTTAAAAAATACAATAATTCAATATGATATAACTTGGCAAGATATTATTCATCAGCATCCAATGGCAATTATTGGAGGAGTTATTATAATAGCAGCTATTATTATTATACTTTTGAGTTTTCTACTTTTATTAAAGTCAAAAAATAATAAACGTATTGAGAGTTTGTTATACCGAGATAGTCTTACAGGAATTTGGAATTTAAATAAATTTTGTAAAGAAGCTATTAAGAGTTTAAGAAATGCAGAAAGTGGTTCATATGTGATTGTTTATTTAGATATAAAACAATTTCGAATGATTAATGACACTTTAGGATTTTCAGAAGGAGATGAAATACTTTGTGTATTAGCTAAAGCTTTACAAAATACTGTCTCTTTTGAAGAATCTTGTGCTCGCGTTTCTGCAGACCAATTTGTTATGTTATTAAAATACAATAGCTGGGATTGCTTAGAAGAACGTCTCTTTAAGATTGATACTCAATTAAATGATTGGGTAGAAAAAATGAGAAAAACTTACCAACTTATTCTTGTATTTGGCATATACATAGTAAATGAAGTTGAAAAACATGATATATCTCTTATGCTTGACCTAGCAAATTATGCGAGAAGAAATACGGAAATAACTCACAAAAGTTGTGTTGTACTTTATGATATGACTATGAGAGAGGAAGGGTTACATCAAAGAAACCTAACAGATAGGATGCAAATAGCCTTAGAACATGGAGAGTTTGTTCCATACTTTCAACCAAAGGTAGATATGAATACAAATAAATTGGTAGGAAGTGAAGCACTGGTAAGATGGAATTATCCAGATAAAGGTATAATAAGTCCTGGAAAATTCATTCCTTATTTTGAAAAAAACGGATTTGTGGTAGAAATTGACTTTTATATCTATGAAGAAGTCTGCAAACTGTTAAAGAGATGGATAGATTTGGGATTAAATATTAGTCCAGTATCTTGTAATTTTTCCAGAATTCATTTTAATAATGAAAGCTTCTCAGAAACATTGATAGAAATAGCAGATTACTATAAAATACCTCACAAATACCTTGAAATAGAAGTCACAGAAAGCATTTTTGTTGAAAATCTCAATCAGATTTTGAGTCATTTTAATCAACTAAAAGAATCAGGATTTCCTATTTCTATAGATGATTTTGGTTCTGGATATTCATCTCTTGGTTTATTACAACAATTTTCTGTTGATATAATTAAGTTGGACCGTACATTTATACAAAAAGGAATGCATGGTAGTCGTGAACAAGCTGTTGTGCGTGGAGTGGTAAATATGGCAAAAGAATTAAATATGAAAGTTATATGTGAAGGAGTAGAAAGTATAGAACAAGTGATAAGACTAAAAGAAATTGGATGTTATTTGGCACAAGGATATTTTTATGCAAAGCCAATGCCACAAGATGATTTTGAGCAATTATTAAAAAATCCTGTACTGAAAATTAAATCAAATGTTTAGGGTACTTGTTTATTATATAAGAGAAAAAGTAAAATACATATTCCAAATATATATTAATTAAATTAAAAAAGCTATAAATAATAGAATTATTATTTATAGCTTTTTATTATATTAAATAGTTAATTAAAATTAAATATAAATTGTAATAACTATATTTTTTGTTTAAGTTTTAAAACTTGTGTTACTATGTTTGTTGAGTGGTCAGAAATTCTTTCTAAGTTAGTAAGTAAGTCAAGGTAAAGTACACCAGCATCAATTGTACAACTACCATTATTTAATCTAATCATATGAGCATTTCTAAAAGTTTTTTCTAAGTAATTTACTTCATTTTCAACTTCTAAAACTTTGTTTGCTAATTCAAAATCTTTTACATCTAAAACTACTAAAGCATCCTTAAAGTTAGTCATAGTTTTATTGTATATTTCATAGATTTCTTTTATTGCACTATCAGAGAAGTTAACATTCATTTCTTTAACAGTCATAGCCAACTCAGCTATATTTTCAGCATGGTCAGATACTCTTTCGATATCATTTACTGTATTGAAAAGTAAATCTGTTCTAAATCGTTCATCATCTCTAAGTGGTTCTTTAGAAAGTTTTAACAAATAATTTAATATATCTTTCTGCAATTTATTAACAACTTTTTCAGACTCAAAAGTTTTCTTAATATCTTCACTACTTTTATTTAAAAAACCTGCAATTGAATGTTCTAAAGAGTTTGTGGCCTTATGTCCCATTCTAACAACTTCTTGTACAGTATTACCAAGTGCTATAGATGGAGTACTAAACATTCTTTCATCTAAGTACTTAGTATTGTTTACAATTTCTGACTCAGTTTCTTTAATAGGTATAAGTTTGTTTGCTAATTTAACTATGTATTTAGAAAATGGCAATAATATTATAACATTTGTAAGATTAAATAAAGTATGTGCATTTGCTATTTGTCTAGCTGTGTCAGTTGGGTCAAAATGAGTAACTATAGCTGATATAGGTTTATTTAAAACAAGCATAAATATTATTGTACCAATGACATTAAAACTTAAATGCATTACAGCTGCACGTCTAGCATTTCTATTTGCACCAACACTTGATAAAAGTGAAGTAACACAAGTACCAATATTATCTCCATAAAGTATAGGTAAAGCAGCTGATAGAGGAAGTATTCCTTGAGAAGCTAAAGCGATTAGCATACCCATAGAAGCACTTGAACTTTGTATGATACCAGTGATTGCAAATCCTGCCAATATACCAAGTATAGGATTTTTACTAAAATATAAAAGTGTATCAGTAAATCCCTTATATTCAGCAAGTGGAGCTACTGCATCTTTCATAAATTCCATACCTGTAAACAATATACCAAAACCAATAAGTATTTCAGCTAAGTGTTTTGTTTTTTGATTTGATGTAAATAAATAAAATACTATACCTATACCTAATGCAATTGGGGCTATTCCTTCAAGATTAAATGAAACTAGTTGGGCAGTAACAGTAGTACCTATATTTGCACCCATTATTACACCAATGGCTTGACTTAGATTCATTATTCCTGCATTTACAAATCCTACAACCATTACAGTAGTAGCACTTGAACTTTGTATGATACCTGTAACAACTGTACCTACCAATACACCCATAACAACATTACTTGTTAAGAGTTCGATGATTTTCTTTAATTTGTCTCCTGCCGATTTTTGTAAACCTTCTCCCATTAAACTCATTCCATAAAGAAAAAGTCCAAGACCACCGATAAGACTAATTGCTATATTCACGACATTTCCTCCCTTAAGAAATTAATAAATTTTTTATATGAATTATAAACTTTATTAACTAAAATTTATCGTTTCCATAATATAGAATAACAAATTTTGTCAATTTAAATATTAACGTTTTGTTAAGTATAGGTTAAGAGAATGTTAAATCTTTAAGTTGTTGTTAATTTGAGAAAACTTATATCATGTAGTAATTTAAATACTTGAGGTGATATTTAGCATATTTTGGATAAAATCAACTTAACAAAGAATTAACTTTTTTCGTCAAAATATTTATAACTAAAAAATATCATTCTTTGCAGAATGATATTTTTTAGTTATAAATATTTTTATATTCAATTGGTGTAAGGTTGTTAAACTTTTTAAAAACCATACTATAATAATTTTGGCTATTGAACCCAACAAATACAGCAACATCTAGAATAGACATATCTTCTCGAAGTAAATATTTTTTACTTTTTTCGACTCGAACTTTATTGAGAAAATTAGTAAATGTATATCCACTTTCTTTTTTAAATAGGGAACAAAAATAACTTTTATTAAGTTGTAAATTATTACATATATCACTTACTGTTATATCTTCTGAGTAGTTTTTATGAATATAATCAATAGTTTTTTTTACATAAAAACTAAGAGCTGGTTTGTGTTTCATTTTATCATTACATATTTCTGATAAAAGATTTGATATATAATCTATACATGATAGAGGCTTAAATGGTATGTCAGAAAACTCAATATCATTATTAATGCATGATTTAAAAGGTCCTATAACAAAATAGCCACTAGAAATATCAAATTTATGTATCGGCATAATTAAAAATTGTATGTCATCGCAAAAACTTAACATTATATAGGACAAGTTTTTATTAGATATAAAATCTGTACTTTTTATATTATTGAATATGTTTAAACTAGAAAAGTACTTTTCTAGTTTATCATTGTAGCCAACGCTACAAAGTTCTTTTAAATCCTTATTAATCACTTTTGTTGGGATATTACAACAGTCAAAAAAATCATTAATGATAAGTTCTATATCATCTTTAAAACATTTCAAAAAATCACCTCATTTAAATTTATACAAATATTTTTATAAAAAAACAAATATAGTTAAGAATTTAAAAAACATATCGCGTAAAATAGTTGTTGCGAATGATAATTAATTTCGTTAAATAATATTATGATGTAAGAGAGGTAAAAAGTCAATGAAAAAAATAGCTATTTATGGGAAGGGAGGAATTGGAAAATCAACAACAACTTCCAATTTATCTGCATCACTTTCTCATTTAGGATATAAGGTTATGCAAATAGGATGTGACCCTAAATCAGATTCTACTAAAAATTTAATGAAAGGAAAATTTATACCAACAGTTCTCGATGTCATGAAAGAGAAGAAAGATGATTTGAAACTTGAAGACATAGTATTTGAAGGATATGGTGGAGTATTATGTATTGAAGCTGGAGGACCAACTCCAGGAGTAGGGTGCGCTGGAAGAGGTATAATAGCGGCTTTTGAAAAATTAGAAGAATTAAAGGCCTTTGAAATATATAATCCAGATGTAGTAATTTACGATGTACTTGGAGACGTTGTTTGTGGAGGATTTTCAATGCCAATAAGAAATGGATTTGCAAATGAAGTGTATATAGTAACTTCTGGAGAAATGATGTCAATGTATGCTGCTAGTAATATATCTTTAGCTGTAGAGCAATTTAAAAATAGAGGATATGCCTCTTTAAAAGGACTCATATTAAATGCTAAAAATGTTGAAAATGAATTAGAATTAGTTGAAAAATTGGCTGATGAAATAAAAAGTAAAGTTTTTCACTATATACCAAGAAATAAAATCATGCAACAGTCTGAGAATAATGGAAGAACCGTTATAGAAGAAGATAAAGATAATGAAATGTCACAAGTATATATAGAACTTGCAAATAAGATTATACAAAGTAACTAGATAGATATAGGTTTAAATAGAAAATACAGTTTTAAAATAAAGTTTATTATGGAGGAAATTTTTATGAAATTTAAAAAAATATGCTCAGTATTTTTACTTAGCGCATTAATATTAACAGGATGCTCAAAGCCATCAAATGATGAGTCTGCAAATAAGGAGTCAGATAACAACGTAAAAGTTGTCTCAGCCACAGTAGCAGCAACACAAGTATTGGATAAATTAGATGCTACTTTAGTAGGCATTCCAACGACTAAATCTGAACTACCAGAAAAATATAAAAATCTACCAGAAGTAGGACAAGCTATGAATCCTGATTTAGAAATTGTAGCCTCTCTTGAGCCAGATGTATTTATAGTTGATAGTATGTTTAAAGAAAATGTTGAAAAGAGTATGAAAGAATATAACCTAGATACATTCTATTTTGAAACTGGAACATACACAAAGTTTCTTAAAAGCATAGAGAATTTGGGTAATAAAATAAATAAACAAGATGAAGCAGAAAAACTTATAAAAGAGCTAAAAGGAGTAGAAGAATCTGTAGTAGAAAAGTCAAAAAAACAGGATAAAAAACCAAGGGTAGCTATTTTATTTGGTGGTGGAAATAATTTTATGTTAGCTACAAAGAGCTCATATCTTGGTGACTTGGTTAAAACAGTAGGTGCTGAAAATATAGCTGATAACTTAACAGATAGTGTGGATTCAGATTATATACAATTTAGCTTAGAACAAATTATAAAAGAAAATCCAGATTACATACTTAGATTTGCACATGGGAATATAGAAGAGACTAAAAAAGCATTTGATGATTCTTTTGATAAAAATCCTGCATGGGATACATTAAGTGCAGTAAAAAATGGAAAAGTTATAGATTTAGACTCAAGTATATTTAATGTATCAGCAAATATACATGTCAAAGATTCAATAAATAAATTGGGAGATATCTTATATGGAGATAAATAAATTTTAGGTGAAGAATATGGATAATAAAAAAGTATTATTGATATTTACAGGGTTGATAACTGTAATTATTTTATTAATTGTTTTTTCTACTGTAGGGAGTGTAAATTTAAGTATTGGGGAAATATTTGATGCATTGATAAATGAAAATAATGCAATGGTTACTACCATAGTTTATAAGATGAGGTTACCTAGAAATATTTTAGCAGCGTTAGTTGGTGCAAATCTAGCAGTTTCAGGACTATTGTTACAAGCTGTTATGAAAAATCCATTAGCAGACCCTGGTATAACAGGTATATCTACAGGAGCAAGTGTAGCTGCTATTATAATATTGCTTTTATTTCCACAATATACAAGTATGTTGCCAATAGTTGCTTTTATAGGAGGGCTCATATCTTGTGGAGTAGTATATTTGATGGCGTATAAAAATGGGCTTAGACCAGAGCGAATTATACTAGCTGGAGTAGCTGTAAACACTATATTAGGTGGTGTGATATCATATTTATCAACTATGTATAGTGAAAGAATTCAAAGTGCAATGTTGTGGTTAAATGGAAGTTTAGCCACAAAGACTTGGTTAGATGTAAATATGCTAATATGGTATTCTGTTATAGGATTGATAGGAGCTATTTTCCTCATCAGAAGTGCAAATGTACTACAATTAGGAGATGATGCAGCTACAAATCTTGGCTTCAATGTAAATAAAAGTAGGTTTTTAATCTCATTAGTAGCTATATTTTTAGCAGGTGTTTCTACTTCAATAGTTGGTGTCATCAGTTTTGTAGGTCTTATAGTACCACATATAACGCGTATGTTGCTTGGCAGTGACCATAAATATACGATACCATTTAGTATAGTACTAGGGAGTATTGTATTATTAATTGCAGATACATTAGCAAGAACAATAGGAGGCTCTATAGAGATTCCAGTAGGCGTTATTATGTCTATAATAGGGGGTCCATTCTTCTTATATTTATTAAGAAAGAGAGGCAGTTATTAATGTTCAATGTAAAAAATGTCAAAATAGGTTATGAAGATAAGATTATCATAGACAATCTGAGTGTGAGCATTAAAGAAAAAGAAGTGGTTTCTATATTAGGTCCAAATGGTTCAGGAAAATCTACATTACTTAAGTCCTTATCTAGAATTTTGAAAATTAAACAGGGTGACATATATATCGGTAAGAGAAATATGAAAGTCATGAGTAATAAAGAAATTTCGAGAAAAGTGGCATTATTAGCTCAACATAATGCCTCCCTAAAGGATATAAAAGTAAAGGATTTAATATATTATGGAAGAATACCACATAAAGGTTTTTTTGAAAGTAAAAATAAAAATGATGAAGAAATAGTAAATTGGGCAATGAGAAATACAGGTCTTGAAACATATAAAGATAAATTGGTAAGCAATTTATCTGGAGGAGAAAGACAAAGAGTATGGTTAGCAATGGCACTTTGTCAAAAGCCAGATATACTTTTATTAGATGAACCTACAACATATTTGGATATATCTCATCAATTAGAACTAATGGAGCTTGTAAAAGATATAAATAAAAAATTTGGAATGACTATAATTATGGTTTTGCATGATATAAATCAAGCGAGCAAATACAGTGATAGACTTATTATTATGAATAATGGTGCTATAGTAGCGGATGGACATCCTAATAATGTAATAAGTGAAGAGATAATAAAAGATGTTTACAAGGTAAAATGTGATATAGATATAGACCCAATTAGTAAAAAGCCTAGAATTCATCCAATAATGTTATGTAGAAGAACTAGTAGTATATAAAATTTTAATATTTAAGATGACTATAGTTGAAAAAATATAAAAAGTAATATAAGTGTAACTTTAAATTTATAAAGTTGTATAAGTAATAGGATTGGAAAGGAAAAAATATGTATACTTTAAATGTATTAAATAGATTAAAAGATATAGCGTATGATAAAGATATAAAATCTTTATCATATGCTGTGTTTCCAGGGACTCATTGTCCATTGTTTGGAGTTGTATTAACTGCATCATATATAAAAAACATGGCTCTTGTGATAGTAGGAACAAATGAATGTACTTATTATAGTAAAAATTTTGCATATCATAGACAGTCTGGTCAAGATAGTGTTTATTCAGTAGTCTTAAAAGATAAAGATATAGTTTTTGGTGCAGAAAAAAAAGTAATAGAAGCTGTAAAGTATATTTCAGAAGTTGAAAAATTTGATGCAATAATGATAGTAACTACATGTGTACCAGAATTAATAGGTGAGGATTATAATGCTTTATCTGAGGAATTGGAAGAACTGATTGGTGTACCTGTTTTAGCAGTTAATACCGAACATTATACTTGTAATTCTCATATAATTGGAATGACCAGAGCTTTAAAGAGTTTATCATCAGTTATGGAGAATTATACAAATAAAAAAGGTGTTAATATTTTAGGGCATAGACAAGAGAATGTAGAAGATACAGAGCTTGTAAAGTTACTTTCTAAAGAAGGTGTAAAAATAAATTGTGTAATACCATCTAAATGTACTATAAGAGATATAAAAAGTGCATCTAGTGCTAAATTAAATATAGTAACAGATATGATAGCATTGGATTTAGCAGAAGATATGAAAAATAAATTTGGAATAGAATACATATATTTTGATAAAAACATGAAAGAGTCAATTATAATGGAAAACTATAATAAACTTTGTAACATTTTAGACATAGATGTACAAGATGAATTATTAGAGCAAAGACAAAGATATAATTTGTTATTGAATAAATGTAGACTTCTAATGGAAGGTAAAAAGCTAATTTATGGGAATACACCAATGATGGCATTTGAAACAGTGGATTTCTTAACAGAATTAGGGTTAGTGCCAGAATTTATACAAGTGCGTGAACTTTATGAACAAGATAGTTTATTTAAAGACAACATAATAAAAAAAGGACACAATCCATATGTAAGCAGAATTGCAAATATAGCACCACTTAGAAGTTTGTATGATACTATAAATGCAGATATTTATATAGGTCATGAAAGTCCAATGTTATTAAAAGAAAAGGGACTTATACAAATAACGTTAGACGAACATGCACAAAAAATAGGATTTGAGCTTCCAATAGGCATAATGGAAACTTTAATTAAATTATTTGATGTGGAGAAAGTTACAAGAAAGGAAGTGATTTAATATGGAAGTATATAAATATTTTCCAAATCCTTCTGATAGAATGGGAATAATATTTACAGTATCATCAATAAGCGAAGCCTGTGTCATAGAATTTGGTCCATCAGGAACAACTCACTATGCTATAGAAGCAATTGGAAGTTTAAATGGAGAAGACAAAGCAAAGATTTATTCAACTCATATGAGTGAAAGCGATGTTACGTTTGGAAATTATGATAGATTAGAAAAGGCTATAATTGAAATAGATAATAATATTAAACCCAAGTATATATTTGTAATGGCTTCATCTGTATCTTCTATTATAGGTGTGGATATAGTAGGAATCTGCAATATTATAAGTGATTCCGTAAACTGTAAGCTAATCCCAATCACAACAGGTGGATTAAGAGAAGATTATAATCAAGGAGTTGAAGATTTTCTTTATATATTAGCAAAGGATGTAGTAAAAGAGAGCAATGAAAAAATTGATAGCTTTAATATAATTGGATGTAATATAGACCAATATAATTTTTTATCAGATTGTGAAGAAATTAAAAGGATGATAAAGGCTTTTTTCAAAAAAGAAGTAAATGTAACCTTTACATCATACACATCAATTGAGGAAATAGAAAATGCATCTAAGTCTAGTCTAAATATAGTACTTAGGAAAGAAGGTATCAAAGCAGCAACTTTTATGAAGGATAAGTATAATATACCTTATGTATATAAAAAGCCTTATGGAATAAAAAATACTGAAGAGTTTATTAAAGACATACAAAAAGTAACTATGTGGGATTTGAATAAAAGTGCTTATGAAGCTGAAGTATCTAGCATAAAAAGACAAGTATTTAATATAAAAAGGAAGTTTTATTTTTATGAGGGAAGCAAAAAATGTGCTGTATTTGGAGATTATGACACTGCTTTAGGGTTTAAAGATTTATTAAATGAATTAGGTCTTGAAGTTGATAGAGTTAACATATTACATAATACAGATTGTAAGGACGAATCCGTATATATTGGAAATAATGAGTTAGATAGAAACAAATATTTAAAAGAAAATGAGTTGTTGGTTTTATTTGGAGATGGTACTAGTATTGATATGAATCATAATTCAAAGTTAGATATACAGATAAGTAATCCAAACTTAAAAAGTGTAAATATATATCCATATACACCATTTGTTGGATTAAGAGGAGTGCTTTACATAATTGAAAGAATACTTAATATATCACTATAAGATAGATTTATTAAAACGTTAATGCATATTTTTTCACAATAATTTATGAATTCTGTTAGGATTTGTAGGATATGGGATATAATATAAATAAGTAAATTTTGTAAGTAGAGAATTTATTTGCTTTATTTTAATTATGTTGGAGAAGTGGGGGAATAGGTTATGGAAAGACTAATGGAGCTTTTAGAAAGAAAATTTTTAAAAGATGTAGAACTCTTAGAATTGGAAGATATAGAAAATGTAGTAGAGTGTAAAATGACACAGCCATACAATGCTCACTATAATGAATATCTAGTAAAAGTGAAAAATGGAGATATGATAGAAGAATATTTTGTGTATTTAAAACATAGATAGATGTAAAAGAGGTGTGTATTTTATTTGTAATATTACAAAATAAATACACACCTCTTTTTTTAGTGTTAAAGTGTAAAACTATAAAATTTTAATTTATATCTATTTAATATTTTCAACAATATCAGTTAATACTGAGTCTAAATCATTACTAATTTCTGTAACACCATTATGAGTAATATCTATGATTTCTTTAGTCATAGGAAGTTCACCTAGAAGTTTTAAATCTAAGTCATTTAAAAACTTTTCAGTAGAGTCACCATCAAATAATTTGATTTTTTTAGAACAATCAGGACATTGAATATAACTCATATTCTCAATAACTCCAAGAACGTTTATGTTCATTTTTTTAGCCATATTAACAGCTTTTGATACAATCATAGATACCAAATCTTGAGGAACTGAAACCATAACTATTCCACTTATAGGTATAGATTGCATAACTGTTAATGCAACATCTCCAGTTCCAGGGGGCATGTCTATAAGTAAATAATCTAGTTCTTCCCAAAGTACATCAGTATAAAATTGTTTTACAACTCCTCCAACTAGAGGTCCTCTCCAAACAACAGGCTCATTTTCGTCATCTATCATAAGATTTATAGACATTACTTTTATGTTATTTGAATTTTCTACAGGATAAATATAAGAGCCATCAGAATAAGCTTTTACATTTTTTAGACCCATAAGTCTAGGAATACTTGGTCCTGTTATATCAGAGTCTAATATACCAACTTTGTATCCCATTTTATTTAGTTTATTAGCAAGTAAAGCAGTTACAGTCGATTTCCCAACTCCACCTTTCCCACTCATAACACCAATTATTTTTCCAAATTTATTGTTAGGGTTATTTTCAATAGAACAATTTGATTGACTATTACAATTTCCCTTTGATGGACATGAATTACAATCTGCCATATCTATTACCTCCAATTTTTAGTATTTATTAGATTATTTGTAACCTACATATACTATTTTAGTACAATTAAACAATAAAGTCATTATTTAAAAGCAACTTAGAATATTTTCTATTAAGCAAATAGTAATTTATTATAAAAAAAAGAAGGTAATAAAAAAATATAACCTTCTCAATAAAATGGTTGTTTCAATTGACCTATAGAGTTTAATCATATAAATATATAGGAAATATTTCAATATATTATACATAAATGGTCATTTTATAAGTATAACTGGAAAGTATATATATTTTTTATAGAAGTTTGTTGAAAAACAATTAAAAATCATGAAGAAAAAAGATATAATTAGAAATGTAGTGATAAATTTAAAAACGTGGTAATAAATATTTTACTAAGAATGATAACATTGAAATATTTTAAATAATATCAGGAGGAATATAGATGGAAATAAAACCAAGAAGTGCAAAAGTAGAAGAGTTTAATAAAGTAACAGGATTAATAAACTATGTGTTTAGAATATCAAGAAATTATAAGCCAACTATGGTGGAAGAGTTTCCACTTTTATTGAATAAAGATAACATAGAAAATATGATTATAATATCAGAAAATGAAAAAGTAGTTTCAGATGTAAACTATTTGGTACAAGATGTATCTATTCAAGGAAATAAACTAAAGGTTGCAGCTATAGGTGGAGTATGCACACATCCAGATTATGAGAAGAAGGGATATTCATCTAAAATACTAGATAAAGCAGAAGAAAAAATGTTTTCTGATGGTGTAGATGTTTTAATTATTTCAGGGACAAGAAGTTTATATAGTAGAAGAAATTGCAGTGTGGTGAAGAGTTTCTATAAATATACAATAAAGCCAGAAAATATTGAAATACCATATGAAATAGTTGAATTTGATGAAACTAATTTTGAAAAAGATACTGATTTAAATAAAATGATTGAATTATATAATCAAAATAGTACTAGATTTATAAGAACAAGAGATGAATTTAAAAAATTATTACATGCAGCTACTCTTGCTTGGGGACCAATTAATTATAAGAAAGTATTTATAAAAGATAATAATAACATGATAGGATATTTAATAATAAGAACAATAAAAAAAGAGTACTCTATTGTAGGAGAAGTAGTTGAACTAGGATTGAATAATATAAATGTTGAAAATGTATTAAAATATACTACGAATAAATTTGGTTTAGAGTATTTAGACTATAAGGTACATGTAAGAAATCTAAAAGACCAATTAGAATGTAATGAATTAAAGTCTTTAGATTATCAACAAGGAACAATTAAAATAATAAATTATAGTAAATTATGCAATAATTTAAAAGGTTATTTTAATCAATATGTAGATTCTGAACTATTAGAGCATATTGAATTTAAACAAGTTGAAAATAAATATATCATCAAATATAAGGAAGAGGAGCTTATAATAGAAAGCTTAGATAAACTTAATAAGCTATTTTTTGAAAGAAATGAAGAACAACACAATGAATTTAAACATTTGAAAAATCTATATGAATTTACTACAAAAGTATTTCCTATAGATTTTCCATGGACTGCAAATTTAAATTATCAATAATTATTATACTTTTAACCTAAGATTTGATAAGAAATGTTCTTAAAGTATGAACTAATTTTTTATTGAATGTTAGTAAAGTACTTTTATGAAGGAATTGGAAAGGATGAGTATTATATGGATATACTTGAAAAGATAGCAGAATGTATATTAAATATGGATGTAAATAATATAGAAGGCTTGGTAAAAACTGCTATAGAGGAAAATATTAATGTAGAAGATATATATGAATATGGGTTAAACAAGGGTATGATAGGTACTTTAGACAAATTTGAGAATAAAGAATACTATCTTTCAGAAGTGATAGTATGTACAGATGCATTAAATAAAGGTATTAATCTCTTGAAGGGAACTGACAAAATAAAAGAAAAATCAAAGGGAGTAATTTTAATGTCTGTAGTAGAAGGTGATACTCATGAGATAGGAAAAAATATTGTAAAAGTAATGGTTGAAGCCACTGGATACAAAGTAATTGATTTAGGTGTAAATAGAAAAAGCGAAGATATAATAGAAGAGGCTATAAAAAACAATGTAGATATAATAGGTTTATCTTCAATGATGACAACGACGATGGAAAACATGAAATCAGTAATAAATAGGCTTAACAGACTTAATCTAAGTAAAAGGCCAAAGGTAATAATTGGTGGAGGTCCTGTAAGTATGGATTTTGCAGAAGAAATAGGTGCAGATGGATATAGTCCAAATGCTCCAAAAGCAGTTAAATTAATAGACAAACTTATAGGAGGAGAAATTTAGAATGTTTTCAGATATGACTTTATTGCAATATATAAATAGTGAAGATAGAGGATTTTTCCTGCCCGATATGGGTACAAATGGTTTATTTTTGATAAATAAAAAAGCATATGAAGTATATGATAGTGTAGATATACAATTGGAATTAGCAAGAACTATGGATAAATATTTTGAATCAGATTTTATATATTCATTTTGTGATGGGATTACATTTTGCGAGACTCTGGGATTAGAGACACTAAGACCAGATTATGATTTTCCAAGTGTATTGACACATACAATAACAAATAGTGAAAAGTTAAGAAAATTAGATGTGCCAGACCCATATACAAGTGGACGTATGCCACTTAATCTAGAAAGCTTATCACTAATATCAAAAACTATAAAAAAACCATTATATGAATCAATACAAGGTCCATTTACTCTTGCGGGTCAATTAGCTGGGGCTACACAACTTTTGAGGTGTATAATAACTGATAAAAAATTTGTGGAGGAGTTATTAGAATTCACTACTGAGTTAGTAAGGAGATATGCTGTTGCTGCAAATAAAGCAGGTGCAAAATATATTTCAATAGCAGAGCCAACATCAGTAACTTTAAACAAAACTAGATTTGATGAATATATAGTAAAAAATTTAAATAAAGTATATGATGAACTTGATTGTTGGAAAGGTATGCATATATGTGGAGATACAAGAGAGTTGTTAGATAATATGTTGAGTTGCAATATAGATGCAGTAAGTTTAGACCAAATTCTAGACTATGAAGAGATTGCACCAAGAATTCCAAAAGATATAGTTTTAATTGGAAATTTAGACCCAATAAAACTTCTTGGACGTTCCACACCTGATAAAATAACAAAAGAAACACTAAAGTTGTTAAAAAAGATGAGAAAGTATGACAATTTCTTATGCGATTTTGGTTGCAACTGTTTAAATACAACACCAGTAGAAAATTTACAAGCAGCCATAAAGGCAGGGAGAATTAGTTATAAAGAATTAGATAGGATTGATATGAATGAGTTGGAATAACAATGAAAATATGCCTTATTTAGAATATATAGATTTAGAAGATATTTATATAAATAAAGATACAGTGCTAAAGTTTTTGGGATATTCGAATAGAAAAGTTCCAGAAATGATTAATGGAATAGTTGAAGAAGAAATAAAAAGTATAAAAAGTATATTGAATATTAAGGTTTATGTAAGTGAAATTGATATTGATAAAATGCCTAAAGAGTGTAAAAAGGCATTTGCCATTTTATATACCGTAGGAGATAAAATTGACATTAAAATGAAAGATTACATGAAAAATTGTAATATGATGGCAGGTTTGGCACTAGATAAAATAGGTATAGTGTGCTTAGACTACATCAACGAGAAAATAAAAATGTATTTAAAGGAAACCTATAGTAATCTCAATATATCATATGAGATATATCCAGGAGATAAAGATTTTAAAGTTGAAAACCAAAAAGATATTTATGAATATGTAAAAAATAAATACGATAATCTAGAAATAGAAATCAATGATTATCATCAATTATCTCCTATAAAAAGTGTTGCGATGCTTATTTTAATGGGAGATAAAGAAAACACTGAATCAAGATGTAGTAAATGTATTAGAAAGTGTTTTTAGAAATTTTTACAAGATTAAAGTTGATATTGGTAAGTTGCAATAATTTTTTTAGCTTAAAGATATGCTAGCTAAAAAAATTATTGCAAAATAATAAGATTCTACTTGATATACTCATACTTACAGATTATAATAAATTTTTTAATTCAATGAGAGTATTTATTTCATAAGTGGGTATAGAACTAGTATAATTTATACTGTTATTGGAGTTTAGCCAACAAGTATCTATTCCTGAATTTATTCCTCCTAATATGTCTGAAGTTAAACTATCACCAATCATCAAAGCAGAAGTTTTATCATAACAGTTAAACTTCTTAAATGCATATTTAAATATTTCAGGATTTGGTTTTGATACTTTTACTTCTTCTGATACAATCATTCCATCAATATATTCTTTTATTTCTGAGTTTTTAAGTCTATTATTTTGGACTTTAGAAATTCCATTTGTTATTATGATAATTTTGTATTTACTTTTAAGATATGATAATACATCAAGTGCACCTGGCATTAAAAAAGTACATTCTGCCAAAAGATTTAAGTACATTTTACTAAGAATTATAGGGTCAACATTTAAGTTCATTTCCTTTGCAAAAAGTTCAAATCTAAGTAGTTTAAGCTCATCTAAAGTTATAGTGTTTTTTTCAAGGTCAAGCCAAAGTTTATCACTTATATTTCTATATATTTTTATAAATTTTTCAAAGTCAAAATCTAATCTAAATTTAGATAAAAGTTTCTTAAAAGCATAAGATTCACTCTTTTTAAAATCAAATAAAGTATCATCTGCATCAAAAAATATAAATTTATATCTCTTCATAAGGTCTACCCTTTATAGTATAACTGCAAAAACTACTTTGCTTTCACTATCAGAATCATTTTGCCATTTATGCTTTGTTCCTAAAGGAACCTTAACGCTATCACCCTTAAATAAAGTAAATTCATCATCATCCATAAAGAGTTTGACTTCTCCCTCTAAAATGTATGCAATTTCATCTCCATTATGAGTAATTCTATCTACACAAGAAGATGTATTTGGAGCCAAATCCATAATAGCAAATTCTAAATTACCACTAGAATCTGGAACTAAAACTTCATATACAACATCATTACTTCCAGGTAAAATAACTTTCTTTCTACTATCGTGTCTCACTATTAAACTTTTTTTGTCTACTTCAGATACAAAAAATGTAAATAGAGGAACATTTAGAGAAGAGGCTATAGATTTTAATGAATTTACAGATGGATTAGCAAGACCTCGTTCTATTTGGCTCAATAATGATGGTGTAACATCTGCTAGTTTTGCTAAATCTCGAATACTTAGATTTTGTTTTTTTCGAACTTCAGCTATTTTTTCTCCTAAATTTAAATCATTCATATAAATATCCTCTCTTTTTCGTTTTAAAAATATTACTTTAAAATAATCTAAATAAAAAGATTATATAGTATGAAATCATTATAACATATAAGATATAATTTTGAATAAATAATGTTAAATCTAATTGAATAAATTAAAATATAATTGACAAGTGGATACAGAATACTTAAAATATATTTAAATAAAATTAAATAAAAAATAATTAACTTACTTTAAGATAGGAGGGGATATTGTGCAAATAACAACTTTTGGAGCTATATTTGGCTTATTAGTAGCAATTATTTTAATTATAAAGAAATTTCAAGCTGTATATAGTTTAATGTTAGGGGCATTTGTTGGGGGAATAATTGGAGGCGCAAGTATAACAGAAACTGTAGATTTTATGGCAACTGGAGCTATGAATATCTCACCATCAATTCTTAGAGCTTTAGCATCAGGTGTATTGGCTGGAAGTTTAATAAAAACAGGAGCAGTTGATAAAATATCAGAACAAATCGTAAGGATATTAGGAGAAAAGAGAGCCTTACTTTCTATAGCTGCTTCAACTATGGTACTTGCAGGAGTAGGAGTAAATTTGGATGTATCTGTAATAACTGTAGCACCAATAGGTTTATACATAGGAAGAAAATTAAACTATTCTAAATTAGCAATACTTTTAGCTATGTTAGGTGGAGGCAAAGCAGGTAATATAATATCACCAAATCCAAATACTATTGCAGTAGCAGGAAATTTTTCTGTAAATCTATCTAGTGTTATGATAGCAAACGTAATTCCAGCAATTGTTGGTATTGTGTTTACTGTTGTTTTGGCAAGTGCATTAATAAATAAAGGAAACAATGTAGAATCATATGAACTTTTGGAACAAAGAGAGGATTTACCAAATTTGTTTAAGTCATTATGTGGTCCAATTGTAGCTATATTTTTATTGTTTCTAGGAAATATATCACCTATAGTAATAGACCCTATGGTTGCACTTCCTGTAGGAGGAGTAGTAACCTTAATCGCGACAGGAAATTTGAAAAATACAAGAGAGTATTTGTCTTTTGGATTATCTAAGATGCAAGGTGTATGCATATTATTACTTGGAACAGGGACTATTGCGGGGATTATACAAATGTCTGAATTACAACAGAGTACAATAGGTATACTACAATATTTAAATATGCCACAATTTTTATTAGCACCGATTTCAGGTATACTTATGTCACTGGCAACAGCATCATCAACAGCTGGAGCCACTATAGCATCATCAACTTTTTCTGATGCTATATTAAGTGGTGGATTATCACCAATTTCAGGAGCATCAATTGTTAATGCAGGTTCCAGTGTATTTGAACAATTACCACATGGTTCATTATTTCATACTAGTGCAGGCAGTATAAATATGGATATAGGTGAAAGATTTAAATTGATTCCGTATGAAGCACTAATAGGGATAGTAATGACTATAGTTTCAACATCTATACAATTAATCTTATAATAAATATAGATATTTAATGAAAAAAGTAGGATTTTGTTATTAAATATTGAATTTATATAAAAAAGAAAGATTGGAGTTTTAAGGTGAATAAAAAAAAGATAGTAATTATAGGGATTATTTATTCATTTTTAGTTGTAGTTTCACTCACAAATATGTATGTAGGCATGGAGTATAATTTGAATATATTTGAATATGTTAAGAAATCACTTCCATTTACAGAAGAGGAAAAACAATGGCTAAAAAAACATAAAAATTTAATTTATAGTTCTGACCAGAGCTCTCCTCCTCTTAGATATAAAGGTCAAGAAGATGGTCAATACAAAGGAATTGTTGTTGATTTAATTAATTCCCTATCAATCCAAATAGGTAGAGATTTCTATTTTAAACCAAATACATGGTGGAAAGAATCCTTTATAAATCCAGTGGATGATAGTATAAGATTTTTTGACTTAATTCCATCAAAAGAAAGAGCAAATAAGTTTATATTTACTGACCCCGTTTATACATTAAGTGCAAATATATTAAAAGATAAAAAAGCACAGAATATAAATAGTTATAGAGATTTAAAGGGAAAAACAATAGCAATACCAGAGGGTGACTATTCTATAAACTTTTTAAAAGAAAGAGTTGACAATATAGATATTGTGTTGACTCCAGATATAAAGACTGGAGTAAATTATTTAATGTCAGGCAAAGTAGATGCAGTTGTTGGTGATGAACCAGTATTACGATATTATGTGATAAACTATGAACTCTCAAAGAAATACAGTATTTTAAATACTCCTATTTATACCAAAAAGGCAGTTCTCGCTGTTCCTAAACAATATAAAGAATTAGTTGGTATTTTAAATAAGGGAATTTTTAAACTTCAGAAAAATGGTGTATATAAAGATTTAAATAAAAAATGGTATTCTATATATAATGAAGTCGATGATGTATTATATGATAGAGGAGTCATGCCAATCATTTATATTTTTATAGGCATAATTTTGATATCTATTTATATTTTTTATAGTTATACATATTTATTAAAAATAGAAATAAAAAGGAAAACAGAAGAAGTAATAGAAAATAAAAAGGCTTTAGAGGCCACATTTAATAGTATCACAGACATAATAATGCTTATAGATGACAATTACAATATAGTTGAATCAAATAAAGTATTCTATGATTTTATCAATGAGATACAATATAAAAAAGAAGAATTAATTGACATAATAAAAAATATTATTGAGAATACATTTTCTGAAAATACACATAAAACAAGTGAAATAGAACTGATTAATAAGATTTTGAAAATAAGTACTTTCCCTGTAGAATATAAAAAAAATAATATTGAATATATAGTAGCCGTGATTAAAGATATAACTAATGATAAAATAATAGAAGCAAAATTGCTGAGAGATAATAAAATGATATCTATAGGGCAATTAGCTTCTGGAGTAGCACATGAGATAAGAAATCCTCTAGGAATAATAAGAAATAATTGTTATCTTTTAAAAGATAATGTTACTATAGAAGAGGTAAATGATTGTGTAAAATCAATAGAAAGTAATGTAGATAGAGCAAGTAATATAATAACGAATTTATTAAATTTTGCAAGAATATCAGATGATAGTTTAGAAAATATAAATATAAGAAATTTTATTGAAAATATAGTCAAACTTCAGTATAAAGTTTTACAGTTAAAAGATGTTGAAATAAAGATAAACTGCAATAAGGATTTAGTGTGCTACATAAATGGAGAATCTTTGAAACACGTATTTATAAATTTAATATCTAACTCAGTAGATGCAATACATGAAGGCGGTAAAATTATTATAAATTGCTATGTGAAAGAGTGCTGTTTATTTATAGATTTTAAGGACAATGGTGATGGTATAAAAGAAAACGTTTTAAAGGATATATTTAATCCTTTTTATACCACAAAGCCAATTGGTGAAGGAACTGGATTAGGTTTGTACATTACATATAACGAGATTAAAAAGAATAATGGAGATATAAGTGTCAAAAGTCAATTGGGAGTTGGTACTTGTTTTTATATAAAAATTCCACTAAATAAAGAGGTGACTATATGATAAAGATACTAGTAGTTGATGATGAATTAGAGTATGGAACAATAATGAAAAAAATTTTGCAAAAGAATGGATATGTGGTAGATATAGCACTAAGTGGAGAAGAAGCTGTGAGTATTATTAAGAAAGATAAAAATTACGATTTGATTTTATCTGATGTTATGATGAAAAATATGGATGGAGTACAACTTTTAGATAGAATTAAATCTATTAATAAAAATATAGAAGTTATATTAGTTACTGGATATGGAAGTATTGAAAATGCAGTTGAAGCTATGAAAAGAGGAGCTTTATCTTATTTTATAAAAAGTAATCCTATTGAAACTTTATTAGAAGAAATTGAAAAAGTAAAAAGAGAAAAAGAAGTAGTTTGCACACAAAAAAATAATTTGGGCTTTACTTTAGAATCTAAAAATAAGGATTTTAATAATATAATAAAAATCGCAGAAAAAGCTGCCTGTAAAGATGTAAATATACTAATTCTTGGAGAATCTGGAGTAGGAAAAGATGTTTTAGCTAGATATATACATAGTCTAAGCCCAAGAAGAGATGAAATATTTGTACCTGTAAACTGTTGTTCTTTTTCCGAAAATTTATTAGAGTCTGAGTTATTTGGACATGAGAAAGGTTCTTTTACTGGAGCAATAGATAGCAGAAAAGGTAGATTTGAACTTTCAAATAGGGGTACTTTATTTTTAGATGAAATAGGAGATATACCTTTAAATGTGCAAGTAAAATTGTTAAGGACACTTGAAGAGAAATCTATAGAGAGAATAGGAAGTAATAAGTCTATTAAAGTTGACTTTAGATTAATTTGTGCAATGAATAAAGAACCTAAAATAGAAATATTAAATGGTAATATAAGAGAAGATTTTTTTTATAGAATAAGTACAATAACAATAACTATACCACCTTTAAGAAATAGAAGAGAGGATTTAAATACACTTATAGACTTTTTCTTAAATAAATACCAGATTGAACATGATAAAAAAATATCCTCAATTGATAAAGAAGTAGTGGATTTTTTGATAAATTACGATTATCCAGGGAATATAAGAGAATTAAAAAATATAATCAATAGATTAGTAGTTTTAAGTGAAGAAAGTAAGTTATCAAAAGACAATTTGAACTTAATATCAAACAATATAAACATAGATGATAAAATAAGTATTAGACCTCTAAGAGAAATAAGAAAAGAATTTGAGTGTGAATATATTGAAAAGGTTCTATCTCTATGTGGAAATAATATTTCAAATACAGCAAAAAAATTGGAGATTAGCAGAAGACAATTAACTAATAAAATATCAGAGTACAATATTAAGTGAGAAAAAAACTTCTCATGTACTGAGCAAAAAATTTCTCACAATTATTAAAAGATAAGTAGAAAAATTCTACTTATCTTTTTTATTATAATTTTTAAATTTAAGACTTACAATAATTATAGGTAGATTCAATGTTTATATAAGTAAAAAATGAAAATATCTATAGAATCAACATAAAAAAGCTATATTTTAAATAATTGGCATATAAAATGCTTTGTATATAAATAAACGTAATAATAAATATTTTTAATTGCGATTAAATGTATTAAGGGGGATTTTCATATGAAGCTAGAGCTAGGGAATATATTTATAAAAAATATTGAATTTGGAGAGAAAACAGAAGTAAAAGATGGCATATTATATGTGAATAGTAAAGAAATAGAACAGATAGCTTTAGAAGATGAAAGAATTGTAAGTGTAAATGTTGAACTTGCAAGACCTGGCGAATCAATAAGAATAGCACCAGTTAAAGATGTCATAGAACCTAGGGTTAAAATTGGAGATGAAAGCAAAATATTTCCTGGAATTATTAACAAAGTAAAGACTGTAGGAAGTGGAAGAACTCATGTACTTTCAGGAGCTTGTGTTATAACTTGTGGAAATATAGTTGGATTTCAGGAAGGTGTAATTGATATGAGTGGTCCTACTGCTAAATATACACCTTTTTCAAAAACAAATAATGTATGTATTGTGATAAAAGCAAAAGAGGGTATAGAAACTCATGATTATGAAGAAGCAGCTAGAATAGCTGGATTAAAGATAGGTGCATATATAGGAGAAGCAGGCAAGGAAATTGAACCAGATGAAATAATAGTATATGAAACAAAACCACTATTAAAACAAGTGAAAGAATATCCAGACCTACCAACAGTAGCATATGTCCATATGTTACAATCACAGGGACTTTTACATGATACTTATTATTATGGAGTTGATGCTAAGCAAATAGTCCCAACATTTATGTATCCAACTGAAATAATGGATGGAGCCATAATATCTGGTAATTGTGTTGCACCATGTGATAAAGTGACTACTTTCCACCATTTAAATAATCCAGTTATACATGACTTGTATAAAAGACATGGAAAAGACCTAAATTTTATAGGAGTAATTTTAACTAATGAAAACGTATTTTTAGTTGACAAAGAAAGAAGTTCTGATATGGTTGCAAAGTTAGTAGAATTTTTAGGTGTTGATGGAGTATTAGTAACAGAAGAAGGATATGGGAATCCAGATACTGACCTTATGATGAATTGTAGAAAATGTAGTGAAGTTGGAGCAAGTGTAGTTTTAATCACTGATGAGTTTCCTGGAAAAGATGGAAAGAGTCAATCTATAGCAGATGCTACGAAAGAGGCAGATGCACTTGTTTCTTGTGGTCAAGGAAACTTAGTAGTCCATTTTCCTGCTATGGAAAAAGTTATAGGAACTTTGGATTATGTAGAAATGATGATTGGTGGATATAAAGGATGCTTAAATGACGATGGAAGTATGGATGCGGAATTACAGATTATAATAGCATCAACTATAGCAAATGGTTACAATCATTTGACAGCAAGATATTATTAAATAAATATTTGAGTATAGATTATTGTTAATACCATTATTAATTTAATTGATGTAATAACTATAAATTGATTTGGAGGATTAAGATATGAGTAAAATCAGAGTTGTTCACTATATAAATAATTTCTTTGCTGGTATAGGAGGAGAAGAAAAAGCAGATATTCCACCAGAAAAAAGAACGGGAGTAGTAGGGCCTGGAATGGCATTTCAAAGTCAATTTAAAGACGAAGCGGAGATAGTTTCAACTGTAATTTGTGGAGACACATATTTTGGAGAAAATATTGAAGATGCTACTAGAGAACTTTTAAAAATGATAAAAGAAGAAAAACCTGATTTATTTATTGCAGGGCCAGCATTTAATGCAGGTAGATATGGAGTAGCCTGTGGAACTATTTGTAAAGCAGTTGAAGAAGAACTAAATATTCCTGTAGTCACAGGAATGTATAAAGAAAATCCAGGTGTAGATATGTTTAAACTAGATTTACACATAATAGCTACAGGAAATTCAGCAGCTAGTCTTAGAAAGGTAGTTCCAATAATGTCAAGACTAGGGCTTAAATTAGTTAATGGTGAAGAAGTAGGGCCTCCTGAGGTAGAAGGATATATAATGAGGGGAATAAGAAAAAATTTCTTCCATGAACTTAGAGGTTCTGAAAGAGCGATTGAAATGTTGGTTAAGAAAATGAATGGAGAAAAATTTGAGACTGAGTATCCAATGCCTGAATTTGATAGAGTTACACCTGTAGAGGCTATCAAAGACTTATCTAAAATAAAACTTGCATTAGTAACTTCTGGAGGTATAGTTCCAACTGATAATCCAGATAAAATCGAATCTTCAAGTGCTACTAAGTATGGTATTTATGATTTAACAGGCATGAATTCTATGTCAAATAAAGATTTTACAACTATACATGGAGGTTATGATAGAGCATATGTACTTGAAAATCCAAACTTAGTTGTGCCATTAGACGTGGTTAGAGAATTTGAAAAAGATGGTGTAATTGGAGAATTGGCAAATTACTTTATAACTACTACAGGGACTGGAACAAGTGTAGGTAATTCTAAGAGATTTGGAGAAGAATTTTCTAAAAAATTGGTAGAAGATAAAGTAGAGGCTGTAATTTTAACATCTACATGAGGTACTTGTACTCGTTGTGGAGCAACGATGGTAAAAGAGATTGAAAGAGCAGGTATAGCAGTTGTCCATGTTTGTACTGTAGTACCAATATCACTTACAATAGGAGCAAATAGAATTGTTCCAGCAGTAGGTATACCATATCCACTTGGAAATCCAAAGCTAGGGGAAGAAGAAAGTAAAAAAATTAGAAAGAACATAGTTTTAAAGGCCTTAAATGCATTAAAAGAAGATGTAGAAGATCAAACCGTATTTGAATAATAAAAATATAACACAACACTAAAATTAAAATAGATATCATAAAATAGTTTCTGAAAATTATTTTATGATATCTTTTTTTATTAAGTAATTTAAAAACATTGAATATATTTTTATATTTTTAAATTAAATTTACTAGAATGAAAGATTAAATTTAGAGTATTGATACATAAATTTAAATTAGATATACTATGAAAAGTAAAGTTATTCACTTTGGAACATATATTCAGCATATTAGAACAGATTAATTGAAATAAAGAAGTTAACTTTATATAATAAAATAATATGAGAAAGAAGGTGTTACATATTGATTTCAATTGCTATTTGTGATGATGAATCGTATATGTTAAATGATTTAAAAGAAAATATAGAGCTATATATGAATAGAAATAATTTATTGTATAATATAGAACTTTTTGATAAAGCTGAGACTCTATTATATAATCATGAAGTATTTGATATTATCTTTTTAGATATACAGATGGAAGGTATTAATGGAATGCAAGCAGCTAAAAAATTAAGGTCATGTGATAATGATTGCTTTATAATTTTTGTGACAGTTTTAAAGGAATTTGTATATGATGCTTTTGAAGTAGATGCTATAAATTATTTGATAAAACCATTGTCTAACGAAAAACTAGCTAAGACAATGGATAGGATAATTATAAAGCTGGAGAGTAATGAAAAGAATTATATAACAATACAAAAAGGGCACTCATATTGGAGATTGAAAATAGCAGATATTTTATATTGTGAAGTTATAAAAAGAAAGATTTATATCCATTTAAAAAAAGAAATTATTGATTATTATGAAACTATTGATAGTCTAGAAAGAAGCTTGCCAATAAATTTTTTTAGATGTCATCGTAGTTATATAATTAATTTACAATCTGTATATAGCTATGAAAATGGTAATGTAGTTATGGAAAATGGAGATATGATACCTGTTTCCAGGTTACGCCAACAAGAATTTTCTGAAGCTATGCTTAAGAATATGAAAAATAGGAGGAGATAACATGGCTAATTTACCTTATTCTAATTCATTATTAGAATATAGTATTTTATTCGTCTTTGCAATAGATAGAAGTCTAATAGCCATATTGCAATATTATTTTCTAATTAGTTTTACAAATACTAAGTCAAAATTTTGGTACTGTATTTTATACTTGTTAGTATCAGTTTTGTCAATTAGTATAAATACATATTTTAATTTATATAATTTATTTTATTCACAGCTTATATTTTTTCTACTGACTTTTTTGTTTGTAAAGTATGTAATAAAAAAATCTACAGTTTTATCTATAATATTATCTCTATTAGTATATGTAATTGAGCAGTTAGCATATGGATTTATGGCTCCATTTAATTATCTACTATTTATAAATAATACAGATATAAACATTTATAAATTTGTTGTAAATACGGAGATTTCATTTTTTATTACGATTATAATAGTTGGATTTATATATTGGTACAGTGCTAAAAAATTTAATATTAAAACTGTAAAATTTGATAGATATTCAATAATTTTAATAACTCCATTGTTACTCATAATATTATTTTGGCAATCATTTGAGAATACTGGTTATTCAAGTTCAACCATAAATATCGATACGAAACTTCAAACTGTAAAATTATTAATGAATACGTCTCTTACTAAAGAAATTCAAGCTTTCCTTTTTTCTTCAATTGGAATTATATGTGTGTTTTTCTCTTTATTTGAGTTTAAGAAATTGATGCAATATTTAAAAGAAGAGAAAAATAAAGCGATTTTAAATCAACAAATTCATTCTCAAAAAAATTACATTGAAGAAGCAAAATCTCGATTGTCACAAACAATGTCTTTTAGGCATGACTTTAACAATCATCTAGCTATTGTAAATGGACTGCTAAAAAAAGGCGAAATTTTAAAAGCACAAGAGTATTTAAATAAACTCGAAAAAATAACCAGTGACCTATCATTTTCTTGTAATACAGGAAATGTTGTAATTGATGCCCTTTTCAACAATAAATTAAGCATAGCAAAACAATTAGGAATACAGGTGGATTGTGATGTAATTATACCAAGTGATACTAGTATAAATGATGTTGACCTCTGTATAGTATTTGCCAATGCTATTGACAATGCAATTAAAGCCTGTAAACTTGTAGATAAACAAAATAGATATTTAAAACTCTCAACTAAACTAGAGGGTGGCTTTTTTATGATAGAAATAAAAAATAGTTATAATGCAGTAAATAATTACACAAGTGGCTCAGGTATCGGAATTTCAAATATAAGAGAGATTGCTAAGAAATATCAAGGGGCTATAAGTATAGAGAATACACAAGAGTATTTTCAAATAAATATATTACTAATTATTTCATTACACTGTACTGACATTTCAGAACAATTAACTTGAAAATAGAATTTGTAACCAATATTATATATGTAAATAAAAAGTTTAACATATAGAAATAGGAGGTTACTAAAATGAAAATTGGAAGTATAAATGGTCAAACACCAAGAACATCTAATATAGATGGTTCAAATAATAACCAAAGCGAAATACAAAGTTTAGAACAACAAAAAAAAGTATTACAAGAAGAACTGGAGAAAGTTAAGAGCAATAAAAGCATTGATAGTGAAATGGCTAAGTCAAAAATAGAAGATTTAAAAAAAGAAATAAAAGATATAGAAAGTAAAATTCAAGAACTAAAAGGAGAAAAAACACAAGAGTCAGATGGAGGACAAAATACTGTTTCTGAAGTGAAAAATAGTACATTAGATAGAAAAGAAGAAAATTCTAATAATAAAAATGCAAAAACACCGTGTGATGTTTTTGAAAAAGGCAATGAAGAAGAACAATGGGACAATACTTATAGCCTTGTTCAAGATGATAAAAATTTAAAAGTAAAATTTAATAGACCTATATAGTTTATCTAGAAAATTAACTTATTGAAATGGTAATTAGTATTTTATACTCTTAAGTAATAATTACATAAATATATTAATTGTAAATAAATATACTATATTTATTCAAATTTACATATAGCTTTACAACTATTATTTATAAATTTCTATTTTAAGTTTTATACCGAATATAAATATTAGTGAATATCCTCTTAAGTTTACTTATGGTTCTAATGCAAATAAAAAAAGAGATTTTAAAATCTCTTTTTTTATTTTTATTCTATATTAATTATTTTTTAAATTTATATTTTTTGCATCAGATTTTCTAATAGCTAAATCAAATCCTCTAAATCTAATCACTATCGGATCATTAAGAGGGGCTATTTTTTTTACTTCAACTTCAGTGCCATCTATTAATCCTAAAGCAAGAAGTCTCTTCATAAGTTTTTCATTCCCAGCTATATTATCTATAATTCCCTTTTGCCCAAGTTTTAAGTTGTAAACAGTCATTATTAACACCTCCTAATGAAAATCATTATCAAGTTCTATATTTATAATATATAATAAAAAAGCTAAATTGTCAATATATAACAAAAAATAAACATACTAACTCAGTATGTTTATAAAAAGTAGTATACAAGGGATACTAATGGCATCTAGTAAAAAACCACTTACTAAGGGAACAACCAAAAATGCTTTTGGAGAATCTCCATATTTTTGTGTTAAAGAGCTCATATTGGCTAAAGCATTTGGAGTAGCACCTATTCCATGTCCAATTAAACCACTTATTATGATGGCAGAATCAAAATCTTTTCCAAGTATCCTAAAACAAATAAATACTGAAAATAAAATTATAAAGATTACTTGGAAAGTTACTATTAAGAGAATTGGAGGCAATAGTGTTGATAATTCAAATAAATCTATATTCATAAGCGATAATGTTAGAAAAATTCCTAATGAAAGTTCTTTTAGAAACTCTATAAGTTTAAAGTTTAACTCTAGTATATTTATCTTGTCATTTAAATTTCTAAAAATAACTGCTGAAAACATACAAGTCACAACAGAAGGTAAAAGAATGTTACATGTCATATAAAATATTCTACTTATAATTTCGCCTGTATTTATACAAATAAATATAAGAAGAACTTGCTCTAAAAATATAGTAGGATTTATAGTTTGAGAAAATTCGTTTTTGATTGCTCTATTTTTGCTTCTAAAAAATTTATTTTTTAATCTCATTGAATCTTTTTTATATCTAAAACCTGATAAATCTATTTTTGTTGAAGGTTGCAATTTATATTTTTCTATCAGAAATCTAGCAACAGGACATCCTAATATCCCACCTATAATAAGACCTATTGTTGCAGCAGATAAACCAACACCAACTGCACCATCTACACCAAGACTTTCTATTGTAAGTCCAAATGCAGCTGAATAACCGTGACCACCTTCCATAGATACATTACCACACATAAGCCCTAAAAGTGGTTCAAATTTTATAATTTTTGATATTGATATAGCTATAATGTTTTGACAAAAAGCTAGTATTCCGCATAAAATCCAATATCTAAATAATACACTACCACCTTTTTTTATAAGGTTTATGCTTATTTCAAGCCCAATAGTTGTAAAAAAGAAAGTTATGAAATTTGGCATTAAGTTTCCACTTACAGATATGTCTGCTATATGAAAATATTTAAGAAATAAATTTAAAAAACAAAATAATAGACCTCCTATTACTGGTGCAGGTATACAGAAGTTATTTAAAAATTTAATCTTATTTTTTAACAGATTACCAATTAAAAAGAATAGCATAGATAAGGTTAAAGTTTGTACAGTATTAAAAGTTAAAGTAATCAAAATAAATCCTCCTTGTAATTTAAAATCGTCTTTGTATAATTTAAATTATTATGTAATGGAATTTTTACTATCAAATGTATATTAATAAATGTATATTAAAAAAAATCAATGGATATAATTAGATAATCATAAATTAAATAAGAATATTTTACTAATATACAGCTTTTAACATGAAAAATTTTAGTATATTGTTATAATAGAAATAAGACTTAAAAATTTATCAATAAGATATGTTATTTATAAGTGTAAAAGGAGGATAAAATGTTTGAAAATTTACCTAAGGTAGAATTGCATTGCCATTTAGATGGAAGTGTTAGAGTGGAAACTATATTTGATATAGCGCTTAAAGAGAAAATAGATTTGCCTTCAGATAATATTAATGAAATAAAAAAATTATCGAAGGTTCCACATGATTGTACTTCACTTGATGAATATTTAAAAAGATTTGATTTACCTCTAAAAGTTATGCAGTCTAAAGAAAGTTTAAAAAGAATTACTTTTGAACTTTTGGAGGATGCAAGTAAAGAAAATATTAAATATATAGAAATTAGATTTGCTCCATTACTTCATATTCAAAGAGGGTTGAGTATTAAGAGCATAATTGAAAGTGTAGTTGAAGGAATTAGAGATGCTGAAAGTCTTTATGATATAAAAGGGAATTTAATATTAGGTTGTATGAGAACAATGACCCCAAAAGAGGCATTATTGGTAATTGAAGCAGGTAAATCCTTTATAAATAGAGGTGTTGTAGCGGTAGATTTATGTGGTCCAGAGAAAGAAGGCTTTTGTAATGAATATGAAGAAGCTTTTAAACTAGCAAGAGATTATGGATATAAAATTACAGTGCATGCAGGAGAAGCAGCAAGTGGAAAAAATGTATTAGATGCTATAAGTATTTTAAAGGCAGATAGAATTGGTCATGGTATAAAAATTAATGGAGAAAAAGAAGCATACGATTTAGTTAAAAATAAAAAAGTATTACTGGAAATATGTCCAACCAGTAATGTACAAACTAAGACAGTAGATTCTTATAAAACACATCCATTTTACGATTTTTATAAAGATAATTTACCTGTAAGTATAAATACTGATAATAGAACTGTATCAGATATAAGTTTAAATTCAGAACTAAATCTAATATTTGATATATTTAATCTAAGTTTAGAAGACTATAAAATAATTTATAAAAACACAGTAGAAGCAAGTTTTGCAGATAAAGAAACTAAAAAATATTTATATAGTCTAATTTAGTAGGTTAAATAGATTAAAAATTTAAATTAATTAAGTAAGTTAATTAAACATATATTTTAGAGTAGGAGATAAATTTGAAAAATTATAAAGAGATTTCTTATAATGAATTAGCAAAAAAAGAATTAGAACAATGGAAGAAAGATATATTGAAAAAACCGTCTATATTTGATAAAGCTTCAAAAGGTATACAAAATAAATTCAATGGAGTGTTGCCAGATAAATACCATGAAATAATGACTTCTTCAATAAAAGGAATGACAAAAACTGTATTTTTTGGATATAAATATGCTACAAAGTCACCAATTAGAAATATATCCTTAGAAGAAAGGGAAAAGTTAGTTGAAGAAAAGGCTAAAAATTATAAAACTACAGCAATGATTGAAGGAGCAGGTACAGGAGCTGGAGGTATTTTTTTGGGGCTTTCTGATTTTCCTCTACTTTTAGGTATTAAGATAAAATTTTTATATGATGTTGCTTCAATATATGGATATGATGTTAAAGATTATAGAGAAAGAATTTATATACTAAGTATATTGCAGTTGGCTTTTTCTAGTCAATCGAATATAAATACAACATTTAAATTGATGAGTAATTGGGATGAGTATATAAAAAATTTACCAAATGATATCAATGATTTTGATTGGAGAACATTTCAGCAAGAATACAGGGATTATTTAGATTTAGCTAAACTTTTGCAACTAATGCCTGGAATAGGGGCATTTGTAGGATTTTATGTAAATGGAAAATTAATTGATAAATTACATGAAACAGCAGTATTTGCTTATAGATTGAGGATTAGAGAGCTTAATTGATAAATGGTAAAATTTTTAAATAGATATAAAATATATCTATATATATATTGATTTGCATTGATAAAAACAATGATGGATGAAAGGTAAAGCATGATAAAATCTAATGTAGAGGTTTGTATTTTAATGGAAATATTTACGTTTTATTGTTTAAAATACAAAATGAATTATAAAGAGAAGTAATTGGGAGGAATATTTTCATGGCAAATTTACCAAAACAATTTGATAGTTTTAATGAAGCTAGACAAAAAGGATTTATAAATGCAAAGGAACTTAAAGAAAGTGGGAAAAAAATGGTTGGAGTGTTCTGCACATTTACTCCAGTTGAGATTCCAATGGCAGCAGGAGCAACAGTAGTAGGTGTTTGTGGAGTTAGTGAAGAACCAATTCCAGATGCAGAAAAAGTGTTACCAAGAAATCTTTGTCCTTTAATAAAATCAAGTTATGGGCATGCAATAACAGATACATGTCCATATTTCTATTTTTCTGATTTATTAATAGGAGAAACTACTTGTGATGGCAAGAAAAAAATGTATGAAGAGCTTGCAAAGGTTAAACCAACATATGTAATGCATTTACCAAATACTGCAAAAGGTAAGTTTGCTTATAAGCTTTGGAAAGATGAAATGGTAAAATTAAAAGATGAGGTTGAAAAATCTTTAGGCGTGACTATAACAGAAGATGATATAAGAGCGGCCATAAAAGATAAGAATGAAGAGAGAGAACTTTTAAAAGAGTTTTATGCACTTGGTAAATTACAACCATCTGCACTTACAGGTCTTGAACTTCATAATGTACTATATCAAGCAGGTTTTAAATTTGACCGTACTGAACTTAAGCAATCTTTAAGAAAAGTTATAGATGATATGAAAGAAAGATATGAAAAAGGAGAATGTCCAGTTACAAAAGATAAACCAAGAATTCTTATAACAGGTTCTCCAATTGGTGGAATAAGTGAAAAGATAGTTAAAACTTTAGAAGATGCTGGAGCATCAGTTGTGGCATATGAACTTTGTGGAGCTATAAGATCAAATGATTTATTAGTTGATGAAGAAACAGAAGATGTGTATGATGCTTTAACACAAAAATACATAAATATAGGTTGTTCTTGTATGATGAACAATGACCATAGGATTGAACTACTAGATAGAATAATAGATGAATATAATGTAGATGGTGTAATAGATGTAGTTTTACAAGCCTGTCATACATTTAATATAGAAAGTTACAGAGTAAGAGAATTTGTTACAAAAGAAAAAAATAAGCCATTTATGTCTCTTGAAACTGATTATTCAAAATCAGATACTGAACAATTAAGAACTAGATTTGAAGCGTTTGTAGAGATGTTATAGGAGAGTAATAATAGGAGGGGTTATGTTTAGTATAGGAGTGGACTCAGGGTCAGTAGCAACAAAAGGTGTGTTATTTGATGGTGAAAAAATTGTCAAAAAAATAATTATACCAACTGGATGGAGCCCTAAAAGTACATCTAAACAAGTTTATGAGTTGTTAAGCGATGGAATTGATAAAAAAGATATAAAAAAAGTAGTAGGTACAGGCTATGGCAGAGGGGTAATGGACTTTGCCGATAAGAAAGTAACAGAAATAACGTGTCACACTAGAGGCGTTTACTTTTTAAATGAGAATGTAAGGACTATTTTAGATGTAGGTGGTCAAGATAGTAAAGTTATAAATTTAGATAGAGATGGAAATGTATTTAATTTTATAATGAATGATAAGTGTGCTGCTGGTACTGGTAGGTTTTTAGAAATTACCTCTAATCTTTTGGGAAGTGATATAGAAAGTATTGATACGCTAGCTCAAGGAAATGAACCAGTTAATATATCTAGCATGTGTACAGTTTTTGCAGAGTCCGAAATAGTAAGTCTCTTAGCTCAAAATATTTCTACTGGAGATGTAGCAGCAGGAATACTTAAATCTATTGCAAATAAGTCAACATCGATGTTGGCAAGAGGAGAAATAGTAGATGAAGTTGCATTTACTGGAGGTCTTGCGAAGAGTAAAGTATTAGTAAAAATGATAGAAGAAATATTAGATAAAAAAATATTTATTGCAGAAGATACTCAGATAATAGGAGCATTAGGGGCTGCAGTAATTGGATTTAAATAAAAATATCTTAAAGAATAAAATAAAAAGCTGAATTTATCCAAGATAATTTCAGCTTTTTATTTTATTCTATTTATTTTTAAAGGAAAACTTTGGTATAATTGATTTAAATGATTATATATTTAGAAATAATTAATATTTAGTCATATATAGTATTAAATTTTTAAAAATTAGCTCGAAGTTAGGGGGAGAAAGTATGAAAAAGTTTGCTTCAAGAAAAGCATCAAGGTTTATTGCATTATTTTTAATATCTATTTTAGTAATGTCAACGATTCCTGTATCAGCTGAAAATGGAAATACATTGAATCAGATAAAAAAAGCTGAATACAGTGAGACCTATAAACAATATCTAGAAGATGCTAAAAATGGACGTACAGAAAAATATAATGGGATTATACCAAATCCATATCAATTGGAAGGTACTAAAGTTCGAAGTAAAGGAAGAACAGCTCCAGCATCTTATGACCCAAGAAAGTTGGGATTAATGACCTCAATAAAAAATCAAGAAAATCTTGGAATATGCTGGGATTTTGCAGCCATGGCAACTTTAGAAAGTTTTCTAAAATTAAAGAATTATGGAGACTATGATTTATCAGAAGAACATTTAAGATGGTGGGCTTCAGAAGGTGAATATGGATGGACTGTAAATGATATGGATGGTGCTTTAAATTATGAAGCTATGGGATACTTAACATCTTGGTCAGGTCCTAAATTGGAAAAAGATATTCCATATAACGGTAAAATATCTAAAGCACAAGGAGCAACAAAACCAGCTAATATGAATACAGCACCAACTATTTTTAATGTAACAGATGCTGTATGTGTAAGTAATGATATGAACTCTACAAAAAATGCTATATTACAGTATGGAGCAGTAACATCAGGTTATTATGAAGATATTAAGTATCAAAGTGAAGACAACAATTCATATTATTGTCCAACAAAAAGTTTCAATACTAACCATGCTATTTCAGTTGTAGGTTGGGATGATAATTATTCTAAAGATAACTTTAATTCAAGTAATAGACCATCAAAAAATGGTGCATGGCTAATAAAAAATAGTTGGGGAGATTATAATTCTGAACGTGGATACTTCTGGATATCTTATGAAGATAAGACACTTATGTCTGATATAGATAATTTCTCAATCAGAGGAGGTCAAAAACCTAATGATGATGAAAAAATGTATCAACATGACTACGCAAGTATTGTTCCTTTAATTTCAAATAAAATAACAGCTGCAAATGTATTTGACTTTAATAGGGGAGATGAGACTCTAAAATCTGTAATGTTTTTAACTGAGAGTATAGGAGCTAAGTATGAAATATATTATGCTCCAGTAGTAAATAGCATACCTCAAGAAAATAATATGAAAAAATTAAAAGAGGGTACTACGCAATATTCAGGATACATAACCGTTCCAATCGATTCTTTTGATATACCAGAAGGAAAAGGTGCTATAGTAGTTAGCATAGAAGATAAAAATGGAGAATCAACTATAGGTTCTGAATCAAATGTGCCAGGTTATGATACGTTTAAAGCAAAAGCAAACTTAGGAGAAAGTTACATTATAGATAGTACTGGAAAATTCTATGATATAAATAGAGATAGCAAGTTTTATCCATGTAACTTTACTATAAAAGCTGTTACAGAAAAATCTTCTGATGAAAGTATTCCAAATGAATCTTTAATTGGTAGTGATAGATATGAAACTGCCATTAAAGTTAGCCAAAATGGATTTAGTTCTTCAGAAAATGTAGTTTTAGTAAATGGAGGTTCAATAGTAGATGCATTGGCAGCAACTCCTTTTACATCTGCCATCAATTCACCGATACTATTAACACAAAAAGAAGCTTTGAATTCAAAAACTAAAGCTGAAATACAGAGATTAGGTGCAAAAAAAGTATACTTAATAGGTGGAGAAAATTCCATAAGTAAAGAAACTGAACAACAATTAAAAAACTTAAATATATCAACTGAAAGAATATCAGGAAGTGACAGATATAAGACAAGCTTGCTATTAGCTCAAAAGTTGAATAGTATAAAAAATGTCTCTCAAATAGCTGTTGTAAATGGTGTAAAAGGTTTAGCTGATGCAATTAGTGTAGGTGCAGCCGCAGCAGAAAATAATATTCCAATTATACTTGCAAATGAAAAAAGCGAATTGCAAGGAGCAGATGAATTTTTAAACTCACTAAATATAGAGAAGTCTTATATTATTGGAGGTACAGTATCCTTATCAACTAGTTTGGAAAGTAAACTTAAAAACCCAACTAGATTATCTGGTAGTAGTAGAGACGAAACAAATTCAAAGATAATAGATAATTTTTATAAAAAAGATACTTTGAAAAATGCATATGTAGTTAAAAATGGAATAAAGAGTCAAAATGATTTAATAGACGGTCTAGCAGTTGGTCCTCTAGGAGCAAAAAATGGGTCACCAGTAATTTTGGTTGGTGATAAATTAGCTGATAGTCAAAAAGATATTCTTAAAAATAAAACTTTAGAAAAAGTAACTCAAGTTGGTGGAGGTGCAAATCAAAACGCCTTTAAGGAGTTAGTAAAATTAAAAAGTGTTAAATAAGATACTAGTAGATTAATATATTTCTAGTAGATAATGACAAATTGAAGCTGTAAATAGCCATTTTGAATTATTGATAACTGAAACAATCAATAATTATAAGATTCTATTTACAGCTTTAAATATACGTATTAATATTTTCAATGTATAAAATGTATAAATAGAAAAGGGTTATTTTTATATAGAAAGTCTTACATACTATATAAAAATAACCTGTATTTAATTAACCTTTTTATATAGTTCTAATAGCTATTATAGAGCTAAGTGGTAAATATAGTGTGTAAGTCTCGTTTAAAGATGGATTAGATTCGTCTATATATCTTGAACAAAGTGTAATTGATAAGCTGTCTGCTTCTATAATTTCCCCATATAGAGGGCAACTGCTAAAATAAGAATTTACTTCAACATATTTATTTAAGTTTTCTTGAACAAAATCATAAAAACGATTTTTTGTAGTAGTAGTCATAAAATCAACTCCTTCATTTTTTATTAAAAATGGAACATTTAAAAAGATAAATATGATTACTGCTATTAGAAACTAAGTTAAAAAATAAGCAAATAGATATGAAAATAGAATAATATATTATTTATATTTTAATTATAACATTATAGAATAAAAAAAGCTATATAAAATTCAGAATTTTCGAAGATTTTTAATAGAATTAATAAATTTATTGACATTAAAGAGTAAAAGAATTATATTGACTATAAAGATTAATTTAGTCAAATAGGAGATGAGAGGATGCCTAAATCATATTCTGATAAAGAAAGAGAGTACATAGTTAAAAGACTTAAAGAAGAGGCTAGTTTGTGTATTGAGCAATATGGTATTAGAAAAACTACTGTTGATGAACTTGTAAGGCGAGTAAAGATTCCAAAGGGAACTTTTTATCTGTTTTTTCAATCGAAAGAATTACTTTTTTTTGAAGTATTGAAAGATATACATGATTCAATACAAAACCAAATGTTATACGAATTAAAAAAACTTGATGAAAGTGTTACATATGATAAGTTGACAGATATATTTATGAAATTTTATAAGCTAGTTGATGATACTTCAATTTTAAATCTGTTAATTAATGGAGAGTTTGAAATACTAATGCGAAAATTACCAGATTATATAATTGAAGAACATTTTAAGCATGATGATTTTGAAATTAGTAAGATGATATCTTATATACCAAATGCAAAAAATAAACATGTAGAAAACTTTAGTGGGGCATTTAGAGCAGTATTTCTTACTATGTTATACAAACATGAAGTTGGTGAGAATTGTTTTGATGATGCTTTAAGATTGATGATAAGAGGTCTAGTTATACAACTTATGGAATAAATTTTTAAACTTGTTTGCTAGTATTTTTACTAAAAAGTATTAACAAACAAAAAAATTGGTTTTTATTGACTATATAATTAAATTAGTCAAATATATAAAAAGGTGGGATAAAAATGATTAAAGTTGATAATTTATCATTTAGTTATACAGATAAAAAATTTTTACAAAATATTAATTTTGAAGTGGGAAAAGGAGAAATACTAGGATTTTTAGGACCATCTGGAGCAGGTAAATCAACATTACAAAAAATTCTAATTGGTATGATAACCAATTATGAAGGAAGTGTACTTGTAAATGGAATAGAAAGCAAAAAACATTCAAATAAATTTTATGAGAATATAGGAGTTGATTTTGAATTTCCTAGTTTATATGAAAAATTAACTGCAATAGAAAATTTAAAATACTTTGGTTCTTTATATTCTAAAAAATTACTACCAATTGGAGAACTACTAAAATCAGTAGGATTAGAAAATGAAGCAAATAAAAAAATATCGGAGTATTCAAAGGGGATGAAATCGAGATTAAATTTTATAAAAGCTTTATTACATAATCCAGATATATTATTTTTAGATGAGCCAACAAGTGGTCTTGACCCATCAAATAGTAAGATTATGAAAAATATGATTCTATCAGAAAAATCTAAAGGTAAAACTATTATTTTAACAACTCATAATATGTTGGATGCAACAGAACTTTGTGATAGGGTAGCATTCATTGTAAATGGGAAAATATCTGCATTAGGTACACCACATAATCTTATTATGTCAAAAGGTGCTGTTAAAATTAGATATACATATTTTGATAATGGAGAAAAAATTTCTGAATGTTTTTTAAGTGATACTAGTAACGACAAAAAATTAAATATGCTTATTAAGGAAAATAAGCTCTTATCAATACATAGTAGTGAACCAACATTAAATGATATTTTTATTGAGATAACAGGGAGGAATTTACAATGAGATTAAAAAATCTTATCTTAGGAGATATAAAGTTTCAATTTAAATATGGATTTTATTTTTTATATGTTGTTTTAAGTATTGTATATATTTGTTTGCTTAATGCATTTCCACCATTATTGAGAGAAAAGGTAGCTATAATTATGATTTATTCTGACCCAGCAGCAATGGGATTATTTTTTATGGGAGCAATTGTACTTCTTGAGAAGAGTCAAAGAGTTTTAAATTCTCTAGCGGTATCTCCAATAAAAATATCAGAATATATTTTATCAAAGGTGATTTCATTGTCAATGATATCTAGTATTGTAGCTATGGTAATTGCAATTACAGCAAATTTAAATAATATTTTGATAGTAATTATAGGAACCTTCTTTGCATCGATAATATTTTCATTACTTGGGCTTATATTTGCAAGTAGAGCATCAAGTTTAAATCAATTTATTGTTTTAACTATTCCTGCTGAGATTGTCTGCTTTGTGCCACCAATAATTAATGTATTGATGGATTTAAATGTATTTACTAATTTGTATCCTTTCAATATATGTATTTCTCTTATTAGTGGAGATAAAAATTCTTTAGTAACTAATATATTAATTTTAATATTGATGACTATAATAGTTTATTTCATAACATATTATTTTGTTTGTAGTATTTGGAAAAAGGTAGGTGGTATAAAGTTATGATAAAAATTATTAATGCTTTTAGACAAGAATTTGAGCAAATAAAATGTGATGCTATGCTTTTTGTAGTATGCATTTCTCCAATATTATGTGGAGGTCTTATAAAATTTGGAATACCATTAATTCAGAATATATTAATTGATAGCTCTTATTATCAATTAACTTTAGAACCATATTTTTTAGTATTTGACTTGCTTTTAGCTTTCATAACACCTTTTATGTTCTTTTTTGCTTCTACTATGGTTATGTTAGGAGAAATTGATGATAATATTTCAAAGCACTTGATAATCACTCCTATTGGAAAAAGTGGTTATCTTATTTCAAGACTTGGAATACCAGCTATCCTAGCATTTGTCATTACAGTAATTTTATTACTAACTTTTTCGCTAACTAAAATTTCTTTTTTATTAAATTTAGCGATTTCTTTAGTAGCTTTGATGCAAGGAATTATTATATCAATATTAATAACTTCTTTATCATCAAATAAATTAGAAGGTATGGCACTTACAAAGTTATCAGGTCTTTTTATGTTAGGTATTCCAGCACCATTTTTTATTTTAAATAAAATACAGTATATTTTATTTTTCTTACCATCATTTTGGTTAGCAAAGGCATTTAAGGATAGTAACTACATATATATTTTTATCTCATTTATTGTATCATTAATTTGGATTGTTTTATTACTTAAAAAATTCAATAAAAAAATATCTAGTTAAATAGATTATTAAAATAAATGTAAGGTTGACTTGACATAAAAATTGGAAAATGTTACAGTTTAAATGTAAGGTTAACATTACATGAATGGAGTATATATGAAAAATAAAATCAAGGTATTAAGAGAAAAATTGGGGTTAACGCAAGAACAACTAGGAGAATTAGTAGGAACATCTAGGCAGGCTATAAATGCTATAGAGACTGGTAAAAATGAACCTTCAATATGGTTAGCATATGATATTTCAAGAGTTTTTAATGAACCAATTGAAAATATATTTTTATTTGAAGAGAGTGAGAGAAAATCAAGAGCTCAGACAAGTAGGGGGGAATATTATGGCTCTAAGAGAGATTAGAACTTTTGACGATGAAATTTTAAGAAAAAAGAGTAAGAATGTAGAAAAAGTAGATAATAAGATAAGAGACCTATTAAATGATATGGCAGAAACGATGTACAACACGCCAAATGGTGGGGGGTTAGCTGGGTGTCAAGTAGGAATATTAAAACGTTTAGTTGTTATAGATTTAGGAGAGGGACTTATTAAACTTGTTAATCCTGAAATTATTAAAGAAGAAGGAGAGCAAATTGTTGTTGAAGGTTGCTTAAGTTTTCCTGATGTATGGGGAAAATTAAAAAGACCTAAAAAAGTCACAGTTTCAGCTTTAGATGAGAATGGTGAGAAAATAACAATTAAAGGCTCAGGACCCATGGCAAAATGTCTTTGTCACGAGATAGACCATTTGAATGGCATAGTTTTTACAGATAAACTTATTGAACGTGTGAAACTATAATGTAATTTAAGTACTAAATTTAGAGAATATTTTATAGTGAGGAGTTAAATTATGAGATTATGGCATAAGGATTTAATTGATGTATTACCTAAAAATCAATTAGTAAGTCAATGGAGAGAACTATTCGCTATAAAAGGTTCTATAGAGAAAAAAGGTACTCCAAATCATCTATTAGTAAATAAAGTATTAAATTATAGTATAGATGAATTTAAATTTTATGCAAAAGTTATACATGATGAAATGGTGAAAAGGGGTTATAGACCTAATGAAACTAAGTTTATAGAAATGCTAAAATGGAATAATAACAATTTTTCAATGGATGTATCTGTATTACATAATCTAAATTTAGAAACTTTATATAGAGATTGGCATAATGAAGTATATTTAAAACAATGTCTATATAATTTAGAAGAAAAAGCAATGTGTGGAGGAATATCCATGAATGAATGGAATATATTACTTTGTAAATACGGTGATGACTATGACTTATGGTATGGTAATAGCTTACTTTAATTACTATAATTTAATATTATGGTATGATTAGATGTAAAGAGGTGATTGTTTGTATAATAAAGTAAAATATACTCCAATAAATTGTGAAACTGCTTGTAATAAACTAAAAAGAAGTATGCCGTATAAATGGGATTTAAATATTTATCGTGGTTGCGAACATGCATGTAAATATTGTTATGCTATTTATTCACATAAGTATATGAATTCTAGTAATTATTTTGAAGAAATTTATGTAAAAACAAATATAATAGAAAAACTTGAAAAACAATTGAGTAGTAGTAAATGGAATAGAGAAGTAATTAATATAGGGGGAGTGACAGATAGCTATCAGCCTATAGAAGCTGAGTATAAGATTATGCCAGAAATATTGAATCTATTAATCAAATATAAAACCCCAGCGATTATTTCTACAAAATCAGATTTAATTTTAAGAGATTATGATTTGATTGATAAATTATCTAGAATTACATATATTAACATAGCTTCTACAATTACAACAGTAGATGAAAAGACACAAAAGCTCATTGAACCGAATGGAGTAGATTCAATGAGAAGATTTAAAATGTTAAAGGAATTTAGAAAAACTAACGCTTCAGTTGGTCTTCATATTATGCCAATTATACCTTATATTACAGATAATTTTGATAATATAAATTCATTGTTTAGATACGCAAAAGAAAGTAATGTACACTATGTGTTACCTGGAACTTTGTATTTAAGAGGTGTAACTAGAGGTGTTTTTTTTGACTTCATTAAAAAAGAATTTCCTGATTTATTTGATAAATTATCAATACTATATAGTACAGGTTCAGCAAATAAAGAATATAAAAATCAACTATATAAAATGGTCAATCAACTTAGAAACAAGTACTCTTTATCAAGTAGTTATGCCAAAATAATGAAAGAAAAATTAAAACATTCAGGCGATATTCAGTTGTCTTTTTTTGATTAATTTTATATATAATAAGGTACTTTTAAATTGACTATTATAAATTATCTAAACCAAAATTCATTGACAAATAAACATAAATAAATATATAATGTATCTATAAAATAAAAATATGAAAGGATGATGTTGTTCGGCGTACTTGATATCATAAAATCGTTGATGTAAGTATTGCTGGAAAAGAGTAGATAAAATCAAATTTAATAAGTAAACAAAATAAAGCGATAGTTTTATTGTTGTGCTTAAAAATATTTGGTTCTATTTTACTCTTATTTAAACTCATCTTTTTGAAGTTAAACCACAGAGTAGAATCTGTGGTTTTTTTGTTTTATAAATAAACTTTAAGGAGTGGTATGTTTTGTTAAACAAATTATGTATGTATTTAGAAAGACCAGAATTTTATAAGGAAAGTAAAGTTAATTTTTGGGATGATGAATATATCTCAAAACAGTTATTAAAAGCGCATTTAGATGTTGATTTTGAAGGAGCAAGTAGAAGTCTAGACTTTATTAATGATTCTGTAGATTGGATAGTTAAAGTTGCATCTCCAGATAAGTATCCAAATTTAATTGATTTAGGATGTGGACCAGGACTATATGCAGAAAGATTTGCACAGAAAGGTTATAAAGTAACTGGGATTGATTTTTCAAAGCGCTCTATTAATTATGCACAAAGTAGAAAAGAAGAGAAAAATCTAAATGTAACATATTTATTTCAAAGTTATTTAAATATGAATTACAGTGAAGAATTTGATATAGCTACTTTAATTTATTGTGATTATGGAGCGTTATCAACTAAAAGCAGATGTCTATTAATGGAGAATATTTACAAGAGTTTAAAACCTGGAGGAAAGTTGATATTAGATGTATTTACAGTAAATAAATACAATGATTTTAAAGAAGTTAAAACATGGGAAATAAATGAAAAAGGAGGATTTTGGAGTGGTGAAAGATACGTGTGTATACAAGATAATTGCAAATATAGTGATTACAATACATTAGAACAAACTCTTGTTATAACAGAAGGAAATGAAAATGTATTTTATATTTGGAATAAATACTTTTCAAAAGAGAGTTTTTTAGCAGAAATTAAAGATATTGGTTTTAAATCTATTGAATTTTTTAATAATGTCAAAGGCGAAGTATATTCTGATGATAGTATGACTATGGGATTAGTTTTACAAAAATAGTAAAAAAATGATGAATATGTTTAAATGAATAAAAATTTGAAATCTATAATAATATCACATAAGAAAAGTATATATATTGAAAGATGGACATTTTTATGTTATTTTTAATACATTATAAATTTGATTATATAAAAATAAAAGCAATATTTTTGTTATTATTTTTTATATAAAATTTATTTGAATATATTTTTTTAATGGCATATGATATAAAATTTAATATATAGTTTAGAAGGATGTGGTATTAGTGTTAGAGATTCGAGGGAAATACAATAAAGCAAAAATATTTACAGATAATGTAGACAGTACAACAATAAGTCAAATAATAGAATTATGTAATCAGGAATTTACAACAAAATCTAAGATAAGAATAATGCCAGATTGTCATGCAGGTTCTGGCTGTGTAATAGGTACTGTAATGACAATACAAGATAAAATCGTTCCAAATCTTGTTGGAGTAGATATAGGGTGTGGGGTTATATGTGTAAATCTGGGTAAAGTTGATTTGGATTTAAAGCAGATAGATGATTTTATAAGAAAAAAAATACCTCATGGATTTAATATAAACAAATATAGTAAAGCAAACTATAAAAAAGAGATAGAATCACTATATTGTATAAAAGGCATAGGAAAAGCTACAGAGGAATATAATCGAACTATTGGAAGCCTTGGAGGGGGAAATCATTTTATTGAGTTAAATGAAGATAGTGAAAAAAATAAATATTTAATAATACACTCTGGTAGTAGAAATCTTGGTAATAGGGTAGCAAAATACTACCAAAAAAAAGCTTATGATTATTATATTAGAATTAGTAATAATTTTGAGGAAGATAGTAAAAGACTTGTTGAGCAGTACAAAAAGGAAAATAGAGAAGAAGAAATTCAGGATGCATTAATATCGCTTAAAAAAGAACATAACTTTACTCCTAAAATACCAAAAGATTTATGTTATTTAGAAGGCAAATTGATGGAAGATTATCTTCATGATATGGATATTATACAAAAATATGCTGAATTAAACAGAAATACAATGGCTAAAAGAATAATTGAAGAATGTATAGGTCTTAAATTTAATGATTTATACCATTTTCAAACTATACATAATTATATAGAAATTGAAAACAGAATACTAAGAAAAGGAGCTATAGCATCATATGAAGGAAGAAAGTTATTGATTCCTATAAATATGAGAGATGGTGTTATCTTGGGAGTAGGAAAAGGAAATTTAGATTGGATTAATTCTGCACCTCATGGAGCAGGACGTATACTTTCAAGGGGAGAAGCCAAAAGAAGTATAAATATGAAAGATTATGAAGAATCTATGAAAAATATATTTACAACGAGTGTAAATATTAAAACCATTGATGAAGCACCTCAAGCGTATAAGCAAATTGGTGAGATTGTAGAAAATATAAGAGAAACAGTTGACATAATTAATATATTGAAACCAATTTATAATTTTAAGTCAAATTAACAATTTGGAAGATTAAGAAAATACAGTAATCTTAATCTATATAAAAAAATAAAATTTATATATAAGGAGTACAAAAAATAGTACTCCTTTTTTATATAGAGGTTCAGAAATAAGGATTTATTTAATTATATAATAACAAACAAATATTAATGAGTGCTAATAAGCATTGAAATATATGATTTTAGCCATCTTTAAACAAACTCAATATAAAATAACTGACTGACATTTAACTGACAGCCAGCTTTGTTTATTTGAATAACATTTTACTTAAATTATCAGATGCTTTTTTATCCATTTCTTCAAGCACATGAGAGTATCTATTCATAGTGATTTGTATATCTGTATGACCTAATCTTTCTGAAACAACTTTCATGTTAGTGCCTCCTAATAAAAGCAAACTTGCGTTTGTATGTCTTAAATCATGCATCCTAATATCTCTTAAATTATTTTTTTTGATAAATCTATAAAAAGATTTTCTCAATGTAGCTGGTAAAAATGGATTGAAATATCTATTTAAACAAACTAGATTATTTTCATTTTCAAGTATGCCTTGTAATTTTAATTTATCTCTCTTAATCTATATGCTTCTTTTAGTACTGAACTTATGAAGCGATATCTTATATTTGAACTACTAAAAGTACAATTATTAAAAGTACTATTTATAAAAGATTGAAGTAAACTAGGATTTACATCTATAAGTTTTGTATCTTTAAAAAAAAGTTCTATGTGATTTTTAATCCAAGATTTTCTATCAACAACAGTATAAGGAGACCAATTATTTTTATTTATTTCTATATATTTATAACATCTTTCTACAAGTGTTGTACTTTTTGGAGTAATAAATCTATTGTTGTTTATAGTAGATTTTATTTCAATTAAATGTTTTTCAGCATCCTTTTTATTTTCATAATTTCCATAACTTTTCTGTTTTATTTTGCAAGTTGTTTCTTCCACATATTCCACATATACATGAAATTTATCTCATAAAAGCTGATTTAATGTTCAGATGTACACTTCCTTTATAAGTATTTTTAGTGTTTAAAACATATTAAATAACTATGGTTTTATTATATCAAATCTAAGTTATAAATACTATTTGATGATAGTAGAGGTATACAGAAACATCTAGATAAAATAGAATGGTTCATAGATAATATACTAAAAGGGACAATAACTGATAACTTATACTTAGAAAAAACTATTAATTATACTCTTACTGATAATGCTATACATACTTTAAAAATAGTTGTCACAGATTATTATAATAAAACTATAGAGAAAGTTATAAGTATAAGCAAAAGTATAATGCCATTAGAGGATGATGCAAGCCTACAAGATATAGCAAGTAAGGTTAGTGAAATAAAAGAAGGATTAATAAATGGTAAAACTTCTATAATAAATGTATTAGCATTAAAGAATATAGAAGCAGGCTTAAATAATTCTTTAGTAGAATTGTCAGAGAAGGTAAAGGAATCTTTAAGACTCTAGTGTAGAGATGTTACAAAACAGAGTAACAGAGTTAAATAATCAATTAAGGCAAAGAAAAAGATGGGCAAAAGGTACATCAATTGTTAACTCTAATAGACTTATTTTAAATCTACCATTTGACTCTAATATTTGCATACTAACAGTTAAGTTGGAAGATGATAGTGGAAAATATTTTGGATATGGCTATTTAAATAGTGATTGTCCTAATCATCAAATAGGATATGAACTTAGTAATCGTTCATCAAGTACTGTTGGGTATGTAAATTTAACTAAAACAGGAACAAATTTCACAATAGGTGGAGGTCATAAAGTTGTTAGTTGTGATTGGTTTGTGGCAGAATAAAAATTTAATATTAAAATATATAGGTAAATAAGTAATAATATAATTATGTTAAGGGGTTAGTCAAATCTAAGTCCTTTTTAAATGTAAATTTACAATTTAGGAGGTTTTCATGAATGAAGAACTTTTCAAAGAGAATTTGAAACGACATGAAGTAACAATAAATAAACATAATAATGAAATAGATGAATTAAAAGTAGCAAATATAGAGTCTAAAGCAGAGTTAAAAGCATTGTGTGAGAATTTAAATTCACTTACAAGCATGTTAAAATGGTTGATTGGCACAATGATTACAATACTAGTAGGATTCTTTATATTTGCAATTCAAAGAGGAATATTTTAAATTAGGATAATAGAATATGAAATAATTGGTTTTGAAAAATTCTTCAGTTAATATAATTTAACATAATGTTAGAAAGAACAAAACACATAATATAGCAATGTTCTTTTTTTATTCCTAAAAATATATAAATTCATTTACATTTTGCCTACACTTCCTCTACACTTTGTAGACGTTTATAGTTTTAAAATTATATATAATAAAATCATAAACTAAGAAAGAGGTGATACTATGGCAACGAAATTAACTGATAATGCTAGTTTAGGTGAACTTATGATAGCACTACAAAGTGTACAAACTGATTTTCAAACTGGTAAAAACAACATAGCTAATACATTAGGCAGTCCTTTTGACGGAATAGATAAACTAGATGTAACTAAAACAAAAATAGAAACGTTGAAAAATACATTGGTAAGCAATTTGACTAACAAAGGTGTAAATAGTACCAATATAGAAGCTTTTTCATCTTTAATTAATAAAGTTTCAAACATATATATACCTACACCATTATTTTATGCAACTGGTGAATGTACTTTGCTTAGACAAGGTAACTGTAAAAAATATGCAGATGACCGTACAATGCCTGTTTATTACTATCAATTTGAGTTAAATTTTTCTCCAAAATTTATTTTTATGTATAATTCTAGTTCTAAAAGCTACATGAATACTTATTTCTGTATTTACGCACCTTTCATATCTGCTACTAGAGAAGAAACAGCAGCTTATGCACTAGATAAAAAAGACAGTACTATTCAAGTCCAAAATGGTACGTGTATTTTACCCATACGTGGAAATAGCTATCCAGGTTCTATAACATTTTATGCAGTAGGTTAAGGAGTGATTTTATGAATGATTATATAGAAGTAGGAAGAAGAATATTTTTTGATGAAGATGGAGAAATAATATTTTATAAAGGGCAATCAAGAGGAAATGTTTCAAAGCGAAAAAATATTAAAAAAATAGAATATATAGATTTGGAATACGATTATGTTGATTATGATAAGTACAAAATAATAAGAATAAATGCAGAAACTAAACAACCTATTTTAGAGGAAATATCAATACATCTAACAGAGGAAGAAAAGAGAATACAAGAGTTAGAAAATCAAATTTTATTAAATGAAAATGAAAAAGTAGAAGGATTATTATAATGAATATAAATGAAATAGTAGTAAGGATATTAGCAGAGAGGATTCTAAACAAAGGATTGAACCCTTTGAAAAATCGAGAATTTGAATTAAATGATGTGACTAACACAGAGTACAGAAAAAATGTAGAGGATTATATAATTAAAGAAAGTGGAGTAGTAAAAGGAGCAGAACCAACAATATAGAGGTTCCTTTTTTATTCCTAAAAATATATAAATTCATTTACATTTTGCCTACATTTTATCTACGCTTTGTAGACATTTATAGTTTTAAATTTATATATAATAAAATTATAAATTAAGAGAGAGGTGATTAAATGTCTTTTAAAGAGCTCGTTAATAAAGTTAGAAATCTTGTATTAGAAGCAAAGAATGTAACTATAGAAGATACAGACAATTTGTTTTCAAGTGATAATGTAGAAGGAGCGTTAAAAGAGGTTTTTCAGTCTGAAGTTAATGCTAAAAATAATGTAGTAACAGCATTAAACTCCAAAGGTGCAGAGGTTACTACAAGTGATACATGGGAAGAAATAAAGAATAAAGTTGATAAAAAAGAGGGTAGATTAGATTTAAGAGAAACAATACTTTCAAATAATTATGCATATTTAGTTACAAGTGGTGCTATAAAATATATTGAAAAATGTAGTGGGAATTTCAAGACATTAGAATATGAAGAACCTTATTTTTATGTAATTAAAGAAACACATTTAGTTAAAATTAATGCAAGTGATGAATCTGTAATTTTTGATATTACTTTAGCTAATGCTAACTTCTCATGCGTTTGTATTGCTCAAGAATATTTGTTTATATCTGACAATACTGAATTATATAAAATAAATAAGATGACAGGAAGTGAGATACAATCTATAGACGGTGTTTATTATAAATTGTGTGCCTATGGAGACTATGTTTATGGAATATATGGAGATGAGACTTCTTCGACACTTCATAAAATTAGAATATCTGATATGTATATAATCTTAACTAAGAATTTAGTATCAAATAGTATTTATAATTTTAGTAGAGGTAAGTTTGTTTACAATAAGAATGGTATTTATGCTACTACAGAACATTCAAGCTCAAGTAGTATTACAATGTGTCATTTAGCTAAAATAAATTTTGATTTTACTATTGCTAAAGATTTTAGAATTGGAGGATATTTGTATGAAAAAAATATTAAGTTTTTAGATGATTTTGTTTTTGTATCTGACGAGTCTGGTAAGATTGAGGTGGCTAGTGGTAAAACAAGTGGACTAGTAAAATATGATGCAAATTTAAATCAGATTGTTTATAATAGTAGTGCAATAAGTTGTATAAATTTTGATATATATAACGGATACTTATATGTTATATATCCAACATATAATGCTAGTGACCCTGTTCAGAAACTCGATTTAAATACATTTAAGGCAGTTCGATATTTTTATGCATTTTATACATCATCCCCACGAGTGGGTATGATTATAGTGAATAATTTAGTTTTTTTTATAGATAATTACAATGTTTATAGAAATATAGCATCAAGAAAAGTTTATTCAGATGAAAAAGGAGTGGAATTATGATTTATTTAGGAAATTTAATGGATACAGAGGAACAAAATATAAAATATATTGGCATGATACACTATAAACCAACTTTACTATCAGATGAAGATTTAAAACAAGGTATTCTGATAGGGAGTTTACCAACTCAAAAGTATGCAGAGAATAAAGAAGCAAAGTTATTTATAAATATAGATACTAAAATAGATACTAAAGAAGTGTTTTATAGATACTCAGATATTAAAAATAGTATAGAAGATAAAGTAAATTATACAGAACAAACAATAGCAGATTTAACATTTCAATTAATGTCAAATGGGGTGATATAAATGAATTGGTATAAGATAATAACAGATTTTTATAAAAATGGGAATTGGACTAAAGAGCAAGTTAAAACAGCAATTTCAAAGAATAAGATAACAACAATAGAATATAAAGAAATAACAGGAGAGGACTATATAGCATAGTTCTTTTTTTATTCAAAATTAGGAGGCTTGCATGAATGAAAAACTTTTAGAAGTAGATTTAAAAAGACATGAAGTAACAATAAATAAACATAATGATGAAATAGACGAATTAAAGATAGCAAATATAGAGTCTAAAGCAGAGTTAAAGGCATTGTGCGAGAATTTAAACTCACTTACAAGTATGTTGTGAAATGGCAAATTGGTACAATGATTACAACACTGGTAGGGTTCTTTATATTTGCTATTCAGAGAGGAATATTTTAATTAATTAGGAGTATAAGATATGGATAATTTAATAAGTTTTATACCAGAGCAGTTACTAATTTTAGTGGCTGCTCTTTATGTTTTAGGAGTTGGTTGCAAGAAGCATAAACAACTAGATAATAAATATATTCCAGTAGTGTTATTGATACTTGGTATAGGATTTTTTATTTGGATGCTAGGATTAAATGCTGATGCAGTCTTACAAGGTGTAATTTGTTGAGGTATATCAATAGGTATAAATCAAACTTACAAACAGTTAAAGGAGGAAAATAAATAATGAAAATATGTATTACAGTAGGACACAGTATTTTAAAAAGTGGAGCATGTACTTCTGCTGATGGAGTAGTTAACGAGTATCAATACAATAAGTCACTTGCACCAGTATTAGCAGATATGTTTAGAAAAGAAGGGCATAAGGTAGATGTAATAATATGCCCCGAAAAGCAGTTTAAAACTAAATCGGAAGAAAAGTCTTATAAAATACCTAGAGTTAATGGTGGAGGATATGATTTACTCATAGAACTACATTTAAATGCAAGTGATGGTCAAGGAAAAGGCTCAGAGGTACTATATTATAGTAATAAAGGTCTAGAGTATGCAACTAGAATATGTAAGAAACTAGGCACAGTATTTAAAAATAGAGGTGCTAAACTAGATAAAAGTTTATATATCTTAAATAGTTCAAAGCCTACAGCAGTACTGATTGAAAGTTTCTTTTGTGACAATAAAGAGGATTATGAGAAGGCTAAGAAACTTGGATATGAGGGTATGGCTAAGTTAATTGTAGAAGGAGTATTAAATAAGAGTATTAATAATAATGAGGGAGTTAAACAGATGTACAAACATACAATCGTTTATGATGGAGAAGTTGATAAAATACCTGCAACTGTAGTTGGTTGGGGATATAGTAACGGAAAAATATTAATATGTGATATAAAAGATTATGTACCAGGTAAGACAGAAAATCTATATGTTGTAGGGGGAGGAGCATGTAATAAGATAGGGTCTATGACTAAAGAAAATTATACTATGATAAGAGGTAATGATAGATTTGATACACTTTACAAAGCGCTAGATTTTATTAATAGATAGATTAGAAGGTAGCAACTGGAGTTAGTTGTTACCTTCTTTTTAGTGATTTTTAGAATTTTTTTAGTTTTTCTGGTGTTTTTGGTTGATATACATGCCACAGAGAAGTTGTGTTTGCAGATAAAAATGCTACAAACATAGCTAATACACCACATGCTTTCATAAAATGATATAAAATTTTTTTCATGTTAACATCTCCTTATATTATTTTTTTATTTATAATGATTTGAATAATTAGTAATAAATTTATCCAAAGTAAAGCTAAAAAAGTGTATACAACATAATTGTAAAAAGATAAGTATCTGCATCCTAGAAGAATAATCAAGAATAAAGTTATAGATATAATTCTTGACATTAACTTATTTTTTTTATATTTTATTTCATTCAGTGGATTGTTAGCATGACATACTGGAGCAAAAATAAAAATGCTTAGAAAGTTAAAACTAGACAATATCACTAAAAATAACGGAATAGGATTAGAATTATTTAAAATTATTCCCAAAACCATAGAGATAAAAAAAATACTATTGAAAATTAGGATACAGTTTTTATTGCTATTTGCATGATATCCACCTGAAAATTGTCTTATTATACAAAAAGATATTAAGAATACTATAGAATAAATCAATCTACCTAATATTAAACCTATCATTAATGAAGCTAGAGTATTTATTATAGAAGATAGTAAAATCTCTAACCCATATGAACAGATTTCTAAATCATCTTTTTCTATTACTTGATTTAAAACAAACAAAAAAGCTATTTTATCAGCACAAGATTTTATCATTTAGTTTTCTCCTTAAATAATTTTATTAATAAATTATGGATATTAACTATTCTAATATGCAATATTTGAATATTTTTGTGATTTTCTAATTGGTATCATCATATTTAAACAAAATAAATTTTCAGAGAAATTTATAGAAATTGCACCACCATATTTTTCTAAAGAATTTTTTATACTTTTTATTCCTAATCCATGAAATTCTTTATCTTCTTTTGTAGTTAAAAAAGTATTCTTTTTTAATAAAATATCATTTGATTTTGTATTAGTAATTTTTATTACAAAGAATTTATTTACTATCATTCCCTGTAATTTGATTTTTTTATCATTATTTTTGATTTTTTCACAAGCTTCGATTGCGTTATCTAATGCATTTGCAAATATAGAACATATATCTTCTTCTTTAATAAAATTACAATCGCTAAAGTTCATATTAATTGTAAAATCAATTTCTTTTTCTATACAAAGTTCTTTTTTTTCTGATAATATAATGTTTAAAGTAATATTTCCTGTATCAAATACCGTACTATATTCATCAAGCTTTTTTTCTATGTTGTTTATGTAATTACTAGTATCAATATTCTTTTTATTCATTTCCTTAATGCAAATAAGATGATTCTTCATATCATGATTTAATTCTTTTGTCTTAATGTAATATTTTTTTATATTACTATAATATTTATTTTCAGCATTTATTTTTTCCTGTAGTTTAGTTAACTCAATATATCTTTTATTACTTTTTAATATTTTAACTAGGCTAGAAATCAATGCTATATTAGAAAATGTTAATAATAGTACCATAATTAATATATCTAATCTGGTAGTAGAAGAAATATCTAGAAGTTTTAAGATATATTTATAAAATATAAAAAATGATATCATATTTGCTACTATTGGTATGCACATATAAATTTCTCTTTTAGTCACTTGCAAATCATTAGATATGAATTTATAAATGTACAATAAAACAATTAGAACTACATTTCCTAAAACTATAGTTTCATATCTATAAAAATTATCATTTAATAAAATATTCATAGAACTCAAATTATTTATTGAAACTATTACTATCATACTTAATGCATTTATGCACACCAATATCGCCCAGTAAGAAAACAAAACTATTAAACATTTGTACATATTAACCTCATAATTTAATTTATAAAAAACAAACATTACAAAAATGCATATTAATATTCTATTATCAGCACCAACATTAGTATAGAAAGTAGAAATAATAATAAAAGTGGAAATTAAAAAATATAAATTTATTAAACTAGTTTTTACTTTACTTGTGTAATCAAACACTTTTTTGCATGCCCAAATTTCTATAATAGAAGAAACCATTGTTATAAACATATCCAACATAATAAAACTCTCCATAACTTAAGTAATTTTGCATAAATTTCATTTAATAATACGAAAATGATACTCTATTTTATAATAATTATATCATAAAATAGAGTATCATTGGATAAAGTAACTAAATATTATATATATATAAATAATTTTATCTATATATGTGATTATTAATATAAATGAGTAAAACTATAATATGTATTGTAATAATGAAGAGAACGAAAATTATCATACTAAAACATGTTATAATTATATTGCATGCTTCATTAATATACACTAGAAGCACTCCTGCAAAAGAGTGCTTATTTTTTGCAATCCATTAATGTAAAAATATCAAGAACACTACTCAAAATATTTTAAAATTGATTTAAATAGGTCTTTTTAACAACATAAACTATAATGATATAATAAAAAATAGAAGTGTACTACCAATATGCTTCTATAGTTGCAATTAAGCATTCTCATGAGCGGGAGTGCTTTTTTCATTTTTCCATACAATATTATTTGATTCATCAATAATTATATTATATATACTAGCAATAAAAAAAGACCCTCAAAAGAGTCTTTCCCGAAAAATCTATATATTATAATATAGTTATATTTTCTGCTTGAGGACCTCTAGCACCTTTAACTATATCAAAGCTTACTTGTTGACCTTCTTCTAATGATTTAAATCCTGAAGTTTGTATAGCTGAGAAATGAGCAAATACATCATCTCCACCTTCTATTGATATAAAACCAAATCCTTTTTCATTATTAAACCATTTCACTATTCCATTATTCATTAAAAATACTCCTATTAACCTGTATCAAGACATACTTGATTTAATTGTGTATTACCATAAATACTATTGTATCATAGATTAATAGAAATGTCTATGTAATTATATTTTTTAGTTAACATTTTTGGTTATTCTTAATATTAAAAATATATTTAAGAGTTTTGTATTACTAGATATTAATATAAATGTAGATAAAACTAAAAAGGGTTCTTCTAGAAAACAAATTTTATTTAATTATACTTACTTACCAATACCATCACTTGATGTAAGCAATTTTCTACTACATTTTCTCCGTACTCTAGTATAAAATCATCTAACTGTGTATCTATAAAATCACAATAATCATATGAACTACCAATATAAGCAGTTAACATATGTGTACATCTATCCATTTTATCTCTAAACATATATTATTATCCCCCTAAAAAACTTTCATAAAAACAAAAAGAAAAATATCTTTTTGGCAACTGGCTGACATAATTTATAAGAATTTTATAAATCTTAGTCCCTATAGCTTTGCGTCACTAAATTTCTCTAGTTTTGCCGATTTAGTTTTACTCTACAATTTAATAATACAACGAAATCAGTTATTATTCAACATCATTGTTTGAAAATTTGAAAATTGAATAAATTTATAAATATGAATGTCGTTTTATTTTAGAAAAAATAATCTGAAAATGTAGAGTATATGGAAAAATTTCCCTGTAGTTTTTGTATAAAAAAACTCCTATTATTAATTTAAGCTAGATTGAATTTGAGGAAGTGACATAAAATGGAGCAACAAGAGGTAGTAGAGAAACTGCACAGAGGGGAATTGATGTTGATGGAATATATGTGGAGTAAAAAATCTATTCTATTTAAAAAAGAAATAATAGCAGCAATGAAAGAAAAATATACGTGGAGGAAAAGCACAACAGAAATTCTTCTAAAAAGATTAGTAAAGATGAGAATATTAAAAAAGAAAATAGTAAGTTTTAAATCAAACTATGAGGTGCTAGTAATTAAAAAAGAATATTTAAGTGCTAGAAAAGAAGAAAGGTGTATAAGTAAAGATAATAACTTTTTCATACGAATATTTACAACTATACATAAAAGAAATAATACAATAGAAGAAAAATTAAAAAGACTTATAAAAAATATGCAAAATATAGTAAAAAGATAACTCTGTTTATATAGAAAGAAGGAATATATTATGTTGAATAAAAAATTACCAGATGCGGAATTAAAATTGATGAAAAATATTTGCAATTCGGGATACAAAACTGTAATATCGAAAGATGTTGCAGATGAAATGGAGGAAAAATATGGTTGGAAACATACAACTACAATTACACTTTTAGCGAGGCTAAGTAAAAAAGGTTTTTTAATATCCCAGAGAACTGGAAAACATGTACACTATACAGTATTAGTAAAAGAAAAATAATATCTAAAACTAGAAGGAAAAAGAATATTTGGAGGTTTACATAACAATCCCCTGTCAGAGTTAATTTCAAAACTACATAATAAAGAGGAAATAACTGAAGAAAAAATAATAGAAATAGGAGATTGGATAAAAAGTTGGCAAGAAGAAGATTAATATATATTAAAAGGTAGCTACTAATATAAGTGCTACCTTTTTATTGCTGTGGATAAAAATAGAGATAAGCTGTCGGAAACTTATGTAAAATTTGTGGCTAAAATATTTTGCTGACATTTAACTGACAAAAGGATTAAAATGAAAAATAAAAATGTTGAAAAAACAATACTTACAAACACTTAAAAGCCTATAAGAACTATTCAATTATAAAATAAATCTTTAGATATTTCTTAAAGATAAACTTGACAATTGAGAAGCAAGGACATAATATGTATAGTAACTAAACAGTAATGAAACTAAACACATAGAGGTGAAAGTATGAGAGATTATTCTAAACTAATTACACTGATGGAACGTATTATTCACAAATACAATCAATGGGAGGATAAAAAACGAACTTATGGAACAGAGCTTTTATTGTCAAAATCAGAAATTCATACAATAGCAGCTGTTGGTAATAATCCTGGGATAAATATTACATCTCTTGCAGATACTTTAGGTATTACAAAAGGCGCAGCTTCTCAGATGATTTATAAACTAGTAGATAAAGGGATGGTGGTAAAAAAAGTATCTCCTGATTCTGATACAGAAGTAGTTTTGAGCCTTACAGATGATGGAATGAAAAATTATAAAGCTCATCAAGAGTATCATAAGCAAACTAATGATGAATCACTCAAACTGTTAGATGATATGCCAGAACCTTTTTATGAATATATGCTGAGTTATTTTTCTGCTTTTGAAGAAAGTATTGATAAAAAACTAGAAGAAAATTAAGTGATATATGTGAAAAAATTGCTATCGTAGAGGGTAGCAATTATTTTTAAAAATATGTTTAGTAACTATACTGTATTGAAACAAAACAATTGAAAGGATGATTGGTATGGATGGAAATCAAAAAAGAATCTATCTTTTAGAAAAAGAAGATGTAAGGAAATCACTGTTAAAATTAGGAATGCCTACTATGATAGGGATGGTAGTATCAGCATTATATAATATTGTTGATGCTTTCTTTGTAGGTCGTTTGGGTACACTGCAAACTGCTGCAGTATCCTTAGTATATCCATTAACTATGGTTGGTACTGGAATAGGGCTGCTTTTTGGAAGTGGTGGGGGTTCTTATATTTCAAGGCTTCTTGGTAAAAAAGAATATGAGGAAGTAAAGATTTGTAGTAGTATAGCTTTCTTTTCAGGTATATTTTTAATCGCTGTTTTGGTTACAATTATGCTATTATTTTTTAATCCTCTTATGAATTCTTTAGGGGCAACAGATAACACACTTTATTATGTAAGAGAATATGGTTTGATATATATTTTGGGGCTTATATTCAATGTTTTCAATATAATGATGAATAATATGATAGTTGCAGAAGGGAGTTCTTCATTTAGTATGACTGCTATGTTGTTTGGTGGATTGACAAACTTCATATTAGACCCAGTTTTAATCTTTGTATGTCATATGGGAGTTTCTGGTGCTGCTATTGCAACATTAATTTCACAACTTGTCTCTACTTCATTTTATGGGTTTTATATTTTAAAAGGGCATACATTTTTGAAAATTTCTTTTAGTTATTTTAAAATTAAGCGTACTATTTACACAGAGATTTTCAAGATAGGTCTACCAGTTTGTTTCTTTCAATTTTTGACTGGTGGCGCTGTGAGTTTAACTAATATTGTTGCCAAACCATTTGGAGAAGCTGCCATTGCTGCTATGGGAATTGTTAATCGCCTTATGTCTTTGGAATCCAATGCTTTGTATGGTTTTTTAAAAGGTTATTCTCCTCTGGTTGGATATAACTATGGTGCAGGAAAAATAGATAGAGTTGAAAGAGCTACTAAGACAGCAATATATTGGAGTACTGCTATAAATGTATTGTTTGGAATTTTGTGCATTTTATTTTCAAAGCAATTTATTTATGTATTTAATCAAGAATCAGTTAAAGTATTGGAAATTGGAAGAACTGCTTTAATTGTTGATGCTATTTCATTTATGACATTAGGGGTTCAAATTGTCATAGGAAATTACTTTTTAGCAATTGGAAAGGCAAAACAAGGTGGTATGTTAAGTATATGTCGTCAAGGTTTACTGTTCATTCCATTTCTGCTGATTTTCACAAACTTATGGGGTATGACAGGTCTTATTGCAACTCAATTGGTAGCAGATGTATGTGCAACAATTATTACTGTCATAATGTGGTTTAAAGAAAAGTCACTGCAATTAGTATAGAAGAGATTTTGTCACAAAAGAAAATAATGTTGAAATATTGATAAGTAGGCATTTTATTTTTATATGTCAATAAATCATTATCAAAAGTAGATAAATATATTATATAGATTCATAAGAAATAGTAATTTGTTTTGATTATTTAAATATGAGATAATATGAATGTATTCCTAACTTTAAATTAGAAAGAAGGTATGAATAATGAAATATTATGTAGTTGATGCATTTACAAATAGATTATTTAAAGGAAATCCTGCTGGTGTCTGCGTTCTTGAAAAGAGATTATCATTAGAATTAATGCAGAAAATAGCAACAGAGAATAATCTTCCAGAAACAGCTTTTGTAGTTGAAAATGATGGAAATTATGATTTACGATGGTTTACACCTAAAGCAGAAATTGATTTATGTGGTCATGCAACTTTAGCCGCAGCTTATGTTATATCCAATTTTATTGATATAGATATTCAGAAAATTTGTTTTTTTACTCAAAGCGGAAATCTTGAAGTTACACGAAATGGAAATCTATATGAAATGATATTTCCAAACAGAGAACCTGTTGAAATTGAATTATCATTACAACAACGTAGTTTAATAGGTTGTACACCAGTGGCTATCTACTCTTCAAGAGATTTAATATTGTTACTAAATAATGAACAAGAAGTTATAGACTATACACCTAATTATCAAGATTTAAGTAAATTAACAGATTGGTTAGGTGTTATAATTACATCACAAGGAACTGATACAGATTTTGTCTCTCGATATTTTTGTCCAGAATTAGACTCAGAAGACCCTGTTACAGGTTCATCTCATTGTAGTCTCATACCATATTGGGCTGAAAAGTTGGGAAAAGATAAAATGATAGCATCACAACTTTCTAATCGTGGTGGTATTATTCAGTGTGAATTATTAAGGGATAATGTTGTAAAAATTTCTGGGGAAGTAGCTTTATTTATGCATGGAGAAATAATGTATAATATTTAAAGAAAAATAGTTAGAGTTGTTAATAGCAATAATAAAGAAGATAAGTTTATGTCAACATTGACAAATTAAAATAAAAAAGTTAGTATTTAATTGACGAAGATAAAAACACAGTCTGGTTGGTAGTCCAGACGCAGCAATTGCTGTCAGTAACCTGCCTCCTTGGTTGTCCATTCTTTAGAAATAAAGTAAATAAATAGGAGGAACTAGCAATGGATAATGTTAGTGGAAAATTAACAGTCTTATTTGAAGAACCGTTTTGGATAGGTGTATTCGAAAGACAAGATAGTAAAAAATATGAGGTGTGTAGGGTAGTTTTTGGAGCAGAACCAAAGGATGTAGAAGTATATGAATTCATACTTGAAAAGTTCTTTTCATTAAATTTTGGAAGCATTAAATTGGAGAAAAATGTATCTAAAGATAACATTGGATACAAAAGGATGCAGAGAAAAGTAAAAAAAGAACAGGCTAAAGAAACTATAGGAACTAAAGCACAAAATGCTCTTAAGCTTCAATATGAAGAAAGAAAACAAGATAAAAAAATCCTATCTAAATCTAGAAAAGAAGAAGAAAAAGAAAGACTTTTTAATTTGAAACAAGAGAAAAGAAAAGCCAAACATAAAGGTCATTAATCTAATTGGTTGGATTTTTATGAATTGCTAGATAAAAGGTGTATAAAATTAAAAATTTTATACACCTTAAATTATTAATAAAGATAGAATTATTATATTAAAAAATCACTTTAAAGCATATAAAAATATAATAATAACAGTTGTAGTAATATTATAAATGGTATCCCAAGTGTAAATTTAATATGCTTAGTCTTATGTCTAAAAGAATACATTCCAATGATAGAACCTATGCTACCCCCAATTATTGCTATGGTAATAAGGGTAGCTTCTTTTATTCTCCATTTATTTTTTATTGCTTTTTTCTTATCAATATACATTGAAGAGAAACCAATAATATTAATAATTATAAAATATATAGAAATCAAATTTTTCACAATATTACCTCCGTAAGACGTATAATAAAAATATATTATACATTATAAATCAAGAATATTTTTTTTAAAAGCCTAATCTACAATTACTATATATAAAATATTTCATAAGAAGTAATATTATATTAATTGGAAAATTTTAAAAAATTAAACAATTGCTAAAATAGGGGGTATATTTATAAGACATAAAGTGATAAAATTTACTTAGAAAATAATGTAAAATAACAGGAGGACAAGGCAAAATGAAATTCATAGTAGAAAAAGAAGTATTTGATAAATTAGAAAATGTATGTTTTGGTGTAGTAGTTGCAAAAGGAATAGACAATACTAAAGAAATTGAAAGAATAAATAATCTTTTAGATATAAGTATAGACAGAGTAGAAGAGTACTTTAAAGATAAAAAGGTAAAAGAAGCAGAAGAAATTATACCATATAGAGAAGCATTTAGAAGCCTAGGAATGAATCCAAATAAATTTATGAGTTCGATAGAAGCAATGACAACAAGAGTTGCTAAAAATAAAAAACTTCCACATATAAATCCTATTGTAGACTTAGGAAATTCTATTTCATTAAAATATCTACTTCCAATGGGTGCACATGATATGGATTTTAGAGATGATGATGTATTTGTTAGATTTTCAAAAAAAGGGGATAAATTTATTCCATTTGGAGAAACTGAAGTTGAGTTGATGGAAGAAGGAGAATTAATTTATTCTGTTGGAGATATGGTAAAAACTAGAAGATGGATATGGAGACAAGGTGAAGAAGGAAAAATTACAAGTAGTTCAAAAAATATATTTTTCCCTATAGATGGTTTTACTGATGCAAATTTAGATAAAGTAATGAGTGCAAGGGAAGAATTAGCAAAATTATTAAAAGAAATATTTGATTGTGAAATTAAAGTAGGGTTCATAGATAAAGATAACTTAGAAATGGAAATATAAGAAACTGTATCCAATACTTATTTTAAATTATTATGTATATAATTACTTAAAGGTATTTAAATAAAGAGAGGTCGTAGTAAATTTGAAAAAAACTATAATAAAGAATATAAATCCATTGGTTGAAAGTAAGTTTATGGGACTTTTTGAAATTGAGTATAAAAATAAGCTAGATGAAGATAAGGTATGGATGGTAGCATCAAGAAAAAGCAGTGAGCAATTAAAAAGTATTTATCTTGAAAATAAGGCAGATAGTGCAGATGCAGTCGCAATAGTAGGTCTTCATAAAAGTAGCAAAAAATTAATTTTAATAAAACAATTTAGAGTACCTATTAATGGATATATATACGAATTGCCAGCAGGTCTTATTGATAAGGGTGAATCTATAGATATTTCTGTTGAAAGAGAACTTAGAGAGGAAACTGGGCTTACTCTTTTAGAAATTCAAAAAAATAAGAGTAATGAGAAAGTCTATCTATCTCCTGGTATGAGTGATGAATCGATTGCATTTGTTTACTGTATATGTGATGGTAATATAACTGATGAATTTTTAGAACCAGATGAAGATATTGAAGCTATTTTAGTTTCACAAGATGAAGCAAAAGAAATTTTACAGAGTAATCATAAGATAGATACAAAAGCATTTTTAATTTTACAAATGTTTGTAAGTTTAGGAACTAAATTATTTGAATAATTATACAGAAAAGAGATTGTATTATGTGAGTGAGTAAAGTATAAAAATTTATTTTATTCATATAATGATATAATCTCTTTTTTGTTTTATTTTTTTAAGCTGTAAAGTAATCAATACAAAAACATACAAGGATTATTTTTAGGTAATCCTTATATGTTTTGTGTTGAGAGATAATCTTTTAATACATATTGTATTTTCAAATATAAATATAGTTTAAAAATTCAAAAAAATGGTGGTGAAATATGTCCCAAGGGACATTGGGCAAAATACGTCCCTCTAGCCTCTTTATATTAAAAAGTATATACTAAATAAGGGTTAAAAGAGATAAAAATGATACACTAATTGTCTTTTGATAATAAAAAAACACAGAATTTAATTATTTAATCTAGAAAAAGTATTGAACAAATGAATTGTTTAGTGTACAATAATCATGTAAAAACATAGTAATGGAGGGAGACATTTCATAATGAAAATTAAGGTAGGAATGAACGGATTTGGAAGAATAGGAAGAGCTGTGTTGAGAATAGCTCAAGAAGAATTAGGAGATAATATAGAAATTGTAGCCATAAATGCAAGAGCAACAACAGAGTCTTTGGCACATTTATTTACATATGATTCATGTTACGGAACTTTTAGAGGTGAGGTAGAAGCAAAGGATGAAGATACACTAATAGTAAACTCTAAAGAAATAAAAATACTGAGATACAATGACCCAGAAGAATTACCATGGAAAGAATTGGGGGTTGATATAGTTATAGAATCAACAGGATTATTTACACAAAGAGAAAAGTCAGAAAAACACATTAAAGCAGGCGCAAAAAAAGTAATAATAACAGCTCCAGGAAAAAATGAAGATATAACTATAGTTGTTGGAGTTAATGAAGAACAATATGATAATGAAAAGCATAATATAATCTCAAATGCATCTTGTACTACAAATTGTCTAGCACCATTTGCTAAAGTATTGGATGAAAAATTTGGTATAGTAAAAGGTTTAATGACTACTGTACATTCATATACTAACGATCAAAGAATATTAGATAAGAGCCACAAAGACTTGAGAAGAGCGAGAGCAGCGGCTGAATCTATAATACCTACCACTACAGGAGCAGCAAAAGCTGTGTCAAGAGTATTACCACAATTAGAAGGAAAATTAAATGGTTTTTCACTTAGAGTGCCAACACCAACAGTTTCACTTGTTGATTTAGTATGTGAACTTAAAGAAAACGTTACAGCTGAGCAAGTGAATTCTGTATTAAAAGAAGCTGCTGAAGGAGAATTAAAGGGTGTTTTAGGATACTGTGACAAACCACTTGTTTCTATAGATTACAGAGGCGATTCAAGATCATCTATCATAGATGCTCTGTCCACAATGGTTATAGAGGACAATATGGTCAAAGTAGTTTCATGGTATGATAATGAATGGGGATATTCTTCAAGAACTGTTGACTTGGTAAAATATATAGCTGAAAAATTAAAATAGTACATAACTTGAAAAAAAGTTTTGAAAAAATTTTATAAAAATAAAAGAAAGATTATGAAAAATATTGAAGGAAAAATTTTTTCATAATCTTTTTTGGTTCATGTAAAAGATACAAGTTACAACTTGTTAGTGGATATTAGGTCGTTAGAGTGGGATATGTCTATTTAGTAAGAAATTGTATTATTTTATATATGAAAGATAATATGTCGAAAACTTGCAGAAATCTGAAAAATTTTTATTATTGGAATACTGGTTTTCATTTTAAATATGATAAAAAAATGACAAATAAAGTTGCAAAGAGTAATATTTATAAGTATAATTAAAAAAGAGAAAAGGTTTTGTTAAGCTTTACAACAAAAGAAAAGAAGGGATGATTCAAAATGGAGAAGTTAACAGACAGGAGACAGGTTAAGGCAGTAAGCATGGAGACATTCGTTTTCATAATATTACTAATAGTTGGATTTGGCTATGTTGGTAGCATTATGGGAGCAGGAATGATGTTTAAAGTAATAATGAGTACAGCACATGCTTTACTATTAGAGACAGTTTTCTTAATTATGGCTATGGCAGTTCTTGCAGGCGCATTAAGCGCACTACTTTCAGAGTTTGGAGTAATAGCATTAATTAATAAAATTTTCGCTATATTTATGAAGCCTTTATATGGATTACCTGGTGCTAGTATAGCAGGAGCTATAACAACTTATTTATCAGATAATCCAGCTATTATACCTTTTGCTAAAGATAAAACATTCACACAGTATTTTAAACAATATCAAGTTCCAGCACTATGTAATTTAGGAACAGCTTTTGGTATGGGACTTATCTTAACAACATTTATGATATCTCAAGGTACAGAATATGTATTGCCAGCATTGATTGGTAACTTAGGTGCAGTAATAGGTAGTGTTGTAAGTGTTAGAATAATGTTGACATTTACTAAGAAGTTTTATAACTATAATCCAGAAGAAGATAAAGCAGCAGGAACATTAGAGAAAAAAGCTGAATTTAGAGAAATAAGAGAAGGAAATGTATTCCAAAGAGGCTTAGATGCTATTCTTGAAGGTGGTAAGATGGGCGTAGACATGGGAATGGCTATAATCCCTGGTGTCCTAGTAGTGTGTACATTAGTTATGCTACTAACTTTTGGACCATCTACAGACCCTGTTACAGGTCAAGAGGTTTATACAGGAGCTGCATATGAAGGAATAAAATTACTTCCAGTTCTTGGAGATAAGCTTGGATTTATATTAGAGCCATTATTTGGATTTACATCACCAGAGGCAATAGCATTTCCTATAACTTCATTAGGAGCTGTTGGAGCAGCAATGTCTTTAGTTCCAGAATTTATAAAATCAGGAGCTATAACTCCTAATGATATAGCAGTATTTACAGCAATGGGTATGTGTTGGAGTGGATATTTAAGTACACATATTGGTATGATGGATGCATTAAACGCTAGACAATTAGCTGGGAAAGCAATTCTTTCTCATACAATAGGTGGTTTATGTGCAGGAGCAGCAGCTCACTTTATATTTATGCTCGTATCATAAATATGATGAATAGAAATAATTAAAATAAAAAATAATATACAAAAAAATGGTTGTCTATATGCAATAAGAAATTGTGTACTGACAACTATTTTTTTTGAATGAAGATATTTTATAATATATGAACATTAAATTGGTATTAGAGTTAAGTTATATTTATGTAAAAAGTAACAAAAATCTGTAGAAATTTATGACAAAATTTAGTACACTAACTATATGTTCTTATTTAAAATTTAAAGGTATGATTAGAAATTACCTAGTAGAGTAAGATTGATTAATAAAAGAATCATAAAACAAAAATATTAATCATAAAAATTATAAAATAACTTACTTAAAATAAAACCATAGAACTTACAAAAATTAAAAAAGCATATAAGTATGGAGGGGTACAATGGATGAATTATTTCATATAGGAATTGATGTAGGTTCTACAACAGTAAAGGTTGTGGTACTTAATAATAACAATATAGTTCATAAAGAGTATAAAAGACATTATTCTGATGTGAAGAAATCAGTTAAAGAAGTACTAAATGGAATATACGAAAAATTGGGAGATATAAATGCAACCATTATAATAACTGGTTCAGGAGGAATTGGAATCTCAAAAAAACTTGGGGTGAAATTTGTCCAAGAAGTTATATCTAGTACAAAATCAATAGAATATTTCCATCCGGAAACTGATGTTGTTATAGAACTTGGAGGAGAAGATGCAAAAATAACCTATTTAAGTGGAGGAATAGATCAAAGAATGAACGGTATATGTGCAGGTGGTACTGGAGCATTCATAGACCAAATGGCTTCGCTTTTAAAGACAGATGCTAGTGGTTTAAATGAATTAGCTAAAGGCTACAATGTTATTTACCCAATAGCCTCAAGATGTGGTGTTTTTGCTAAAACAGATATTCAACCTCTTATAAATGATGGAGCTAAGCAGACTGATATAGCAATGAGTATTTTTAATGCAGTTGTCGTACAAACAGTAAGTGTTCTTTCTTGTGGAAGAAAAATAGAAGGCAATGTTGCATTTTTAGGTGGGCCATTGTATTTTTTATCTGAACTTAGAGAAGCTTTTAAAAGAGTACTAGATTTAAAAGATGAAAATGTAATTTTCCCAGAAGATGCACAGCTTTATATTGCTATTGGAGCAGGATTATTATCAGTAGATGAAGATAGTATAAAACTTAAATCTCTAATAGAAAAACTAGACAATATAAAAAACATTGAAGATGGAGAGGTAAATTTATTAGAACCTTTATTTAAAGATAGAAATGAGTATGAAGAATTTTTAAAAAGACATGAAAAAGAAAAAATAGATTATGTAGATATAAATTCAATTAATAAAAATTGTTATCTAGGAATTGATGCAGGTTCTACTACTACTAAGGCCGCGCTTATTGATGAAGATGGGAATCTAGTATATTCTTATTATAATAGTAATGAAGGAAATCCACTAAAAACAACAATCAAGGTCATAAATGAAATATATGATATATTACCAAAAGACGTTAAAATCTTGAGTTCAACTGTAACTGGATATGGAGAGGGGCTTATTAAAAAAGCATTAAAAATAGATAATGGGGAAATAGAGACTATAGCACATTATAAAGCTGCTAAATTTTTTAATAAAGATGTAGACTTTATACTTGATATTGGTGGTCAAGATATGAAGTGCTTAAAAATAAAAGATGGTGTAATTGATAATATAATATTAAATGAGGCTTGCTCATCAGGCTGTGGTTCATTTTTAGAGACCTTTGCAAGTTCTTTATCTATGACAATAGAGGAATTTGCACATGAAGGTGTCTATTCTCAAAGTCCTGTAGATTTAGGTTCAAGATGTACTGTGTTTATGAATTCGAGAGTAAAACAATCTCAAAAAGAAGGAGCAAGTGTTGGAGATATATCAGCAGGCTTATCCTATTCTGTAATAAAGAATGCTTTATTTAAAGTAATAAAAATCAGAGATTTAAATGAGATTGGAAATAATATTGTTGTACAAGGTGGAACATTTTACAATGATTTAGTACTTAGAAGTTTTGAAAGGTTAATTGGCAAAAATGTAATTAGACCTAATATTTCTGGAATTATGGGTGCTTTTGGTTCAGCTCTTATAGCCAGAGAGAAGTATGAAAGTGGATATCAAACATCTTTATTATCTAAAGAAGAATTGAATAGTATAAAATTAGAATCAAGTGTAATTAGATGTAAAGGATGCTCAAATCATTGTCTTCTTACAATAAACAAATTTTCTGATAATGAAATTTTTATTTCAGGAAATAGATGTGAGAAGGGAGAAGCCATTTATGGCGATAAAAAGATAGGTTTAGAAAAGAAAAACCCCATAAATCTATTTAAGTATAAATATGACAGGATTTTTAAATACAAACCATTAGAAAAAGATAAGGCAAAAAAAGGAGAGATAGGAATACCAAGAGTATTAAATATGTATGAAGATTATCCATTTTGGTTTACATTTTTCAATGATATGGGATTTAGAGTTGTACTTTCAGATAGGTCATCAAAACAATTATATGAAACTGGTATAACTAGCATTGCTTCTGAAACAGTGTGTTATCCTGGGAAATTAGTTCATGGGCATATAGAAAATCTAATTTCAAAAGGAATAAAAAATATATTTTATCCAAGTGTGACCAATGAAAATAAAGAGGATTTAAGTGCAGATAATTATTATAATTGTCCTGTTGTAATATCCTATTCTGAAGTAATAAAAAATAATGTGGAAAATATAAGAAACAAAAATATAAATTACATAAATCCATTTATTAGTTTAAATGATAAGGCAAAGTTGAAAAAGAGACTTCATGAGGAATTATCAAAACGTTTTACTGGTATAAATATAACTAAGGAAGAAATTAATCATGCAGTTGATAAAGCTACTGATGAACAAAATTCATTTAAAATGGAGATGCAAGCAGCAGGCGAAAGAGCACTTAAGGAGATAAAAGAGAGAAACTTAAAGGGAATTGTATTATGTGGTAGACCATATCATATAGATCCAGAAATAAATCATGGAATGCCAGAGCTTATAAATTCTTTAGACATGGCAGTGCTTACTGAAGATTCTATATGTCACTTAGCAAATATGCAAAGACCACTTAGAGTTGTAGACCAATGGGTCTATCATTCAAGATTATACAAAGCAGCTAGTTTTGTAAGAGATAAAAATTATTTAGAATTGGTTCAACTTAATTCATTTGGGTGTGGCTTAGATGCAGTAACTACAGACCAAGTTCAAGAAATACTTAATGAAAAATCTAAAATATATACTATTATAAAAATTGATGAAGGTAATAATTTAGGAGCTGCAAAGATAAGAATGAGGTCTTTAAAAGCAGCTATGTTTGAAAGAGAAAGTAAAAATATAGATGTAAAAAATATGAAAGTAGATAGAATACAGTATGCAAAGAATAATCAAATAACGAACAAACATACTATATTAGCACCGCAAATGTCACCTATACATTTTCAATTTCTTGAAGAAGCTGTAAATTTGAGTGGATATAAGATAGAAATTTTAAAAGATACAGATAGTAGTGTTATTGAGGAAGGTTTGAGATATGTAAATAATGATGCTTGTTATCCAGCTATAATAGTAGTAGGTCAATTAATAACAGCATTAAAGTCTGGAAAATATGATTTAAATAATACATCTGTTGCAATAACTCAAACTGGTGGCGGTTGTAGAGCTACAAATTATATTGGATTTTTAAGAAAAGCTATGTATGATGCAGGATTTAAAGATGTCCCAGTTATTGCACTTAGTGTAAATGGAATAGAAGATAGTGGAATAATGGATAATGTATCGCTAAAATTAATCAATAGACTTTTTATGGCTGTTGTGTATGGAGATTTATTAATGAAAGTACTCTATAAAGTGAGACCATATGAGAAAGTTATTGGAAGTACAAATGCTCTATATGAAAAATGGGTTGATATATGTAAAAAATCTCTTGTCAAAGCTAAAATTTCTGTATTTACTAAAAATATAAAAGAGATAGTAAATGAGTTTGACAACCTAGAGATATTAGATATTAAAAAACCTAAAGTAGGTTTAGTTGGAGAAATATTAGTGAAATTTCATCCAATTGCAAACAATAATCTAGTGAATATATTAGAGCGAGAAGGAGCCGAAGCAGTTGTACCAGACCTTACAAATTTCTTTTTAAGTTGTGCGTTTAATACTATTTATAAGCACACTCATTTAGAAGGAAGTAGAAAAAGTAGAATGATAGGGGAAGCCTTTATATACATAACAAGTATATACCAAAGGGTATATAAAAAAGCACTTGATAAAAGTAAAAGATTTTATGCTCCAGGAAATATAAAAACAGTTGCGAAGAATACAGAACCAGTAGTATCATTAGGAAATCAAACTGGAGAAGGATGGCTTTTAACAGGTGAGATGGTTGAATTATTAAATGAAGGTGTGGAAAATATCATTTGTATGCAACCTTTTGGATGTTTACCTAATCATATAATTGGTAAAGGTTCCATAAAAGAATTAAAAAGGTTATATAAGAATGCAAATATAATTCCTATTGATTATGACCCTTCTGCAAGTGAGGTGAATCAGCTTAACAGGATAAAACTTATGCTTTCTAAAGCTTTTAAAAATATAGAAGATTAAGGTTTCACATGTTGAAAATTTATAGCTTTCTAAATAAGCTACTATTATATTAATAATTATAAAAAGAGTTACTCTATATTTTTTAGGGTAACTCTTTATTACTTGAAAAATTATATGTATACTAATATAAAAGGGGGGGAAGTTATATGAATTTAGTATATGATGTTTATGAGTCTAAAATAGGAAATTTGTACATATTGAGTGAAGATGGTTTTGTAGTTAGCGTAGATATAGGAGATGAAAAATTTAATAATTTAAAAGAAGAATATATTAAAAAAGGAATAGATATAAAAAGAAGTAAAGAAGATTTAAAAGAAGCAATAAATCAGATAGACGATTATTTTAATGGAAAAAGAAAAAAATTTGATTTAAAAATACGTGTTGATGGTACTGAATTCCAAAAATCTGTCTATGAAGAAATGTTAAAAATACCTTATGGAAAAACACTATCATACTCAGAAATAGCACAAAATATAAATAATCCAAAGTCTGTTAGAGCAATTGGACAAGCAAGTAAAAGCAATAAAATCCCAATAATAATACCTTGTCACAGAGTTGTTGGTAAAAACAATGTTGGTGGATATATGGGAAATCATTCTGACTTAAAAAAAATATTATTAGATTTAGAAAAAAATAGTTAAATTGGTTAAAAGTGATTTTTTTGTTAATATTTGATATAATTATGTTAGAAGAAATTTTTAATTTACGATGATAAGGGGGAGTTTTAATGTGCAATAAAGTTATAGCATCAAAATATCATGAAAAGGGGTTCAATTGTGCAGAGTCAGTTATAAAAGCATATAATGAAGAGTTTAATACAGATATACCAGTTTGTTTAGGTAGTGGATTAGGTTCAGGCTGTGGAGTTGCTAGTTTATGTGGTGCAGTAAACGCCTCAAATATAATAATTGGATATGTAAGAGGTAGAAACCATGAAGGTGAAAGCACTAAAGCTAAAGCATATGCTAAAGATTTGACAACAACAGTAAGAAATGAGTACGGTTCAGAGTTATGTATAGACTTAAAAAAAGATTTAGTTGCATGTAGAGAGATAATGGATTTTGCATATGATAGTTTAAAAGAAACTTTAAAAAAGGAACTATAATAAATATAAGCTATAGAATATAAGCTATTTGATATAATATATTTAATAAGTCTATTATATTATAACTTATTAGTTGCAAATAAAACGCAATGAACTTTAAAAGAATATTAGATTTTATATTATAAAGACGCTCAGAAAGGAGCGTCTTTTTGCTAGTATAATTTAGAAAAAAGTTATATTATTTATTAACAGAATTTAAATGACAGTTGAGTATTAGCATTCATTGATGTAAATCAGCTTAATTAACAGATAATATTTATATAGGTATCTCAATTATTTCTATTTATTTTTTGTTATGTTATACTCAGCTTAAATAAATATTTGTTACAAAGGAGATGAAAGTATTGGAAAATATTGATTTGCTTATTAATGACTTATGTTCAAAAAATCACACTGAAGCATATAAAACTTTTTTATTTCTAGAAAATGAAAGCAAAAAATCAAACATTACGTACTGTTTCTTTGATTATTTTCTAGAGATGATTAATAATGAAAGTTCATATATTCGTACAAGAGGACTGTCATTAATAGTTGCAAATGCTAAGTGGGATACTGATAATAAAATTGAAATGAATATAGATAGTATACTAAGTCACATAGTGGATAAAAAGCCTTCTGTGGCGAGAAATTTTATTCAGTCATTACCTAATATTACAAAATATAAGAAACAACTTATTCATCGTATAAGAAGGGAATTAAGTAATGCAGATATAAGTATTTATAATGATAATATGAAACCATTAGTAGAAAAGGATATAAGTAATACTTTATCTAATCTTGAGTAAAGATATATTATCTAAATTTTACCAGTTGATATCATCATTAGGGATTAATTTTTTTGACAATAGCAAGAAATGTGAAAACAGCTAAGACAGAATTATGTACAATCATACTAGAAGGAGGCATTATGAAAACTAATTTAGAAACAATACAGGATGTAGTTGATAAGGATGGTAAAAGTTTGATTGAATATTGGGTTCCAATTTTATGAGTATTATAATATGCTTGAATATATAGACTAAATAAAAGTAGTAAAAATTGTTGTAATGAGTAAAAGCTTTATATGTTAAAAGAGAATATACATAATTTAATGGTAGTTTTGAAATAACAAATTAAAGCTACCATTTTTATTTTGAAAAATCATTCAATGAAATAGATTCAGTTTGTTAAATGTATTATTTATAAAATTATAGATAATATATTGTTAAAGAAAATATTTGATAAATTAAATGTTTTCTTTGACAATGTATATATATGAATGATAATATCTAAATGAATAAAAGCTTTGGTAGTAAAATGATTTCTTACAATCCACTTTAGGTATTATTAATAAATAAAAAATTTAAAAATACATAATGTGTCTAACAAACGATGATACTAGAATGATACTGTTTTTATAAGAAATTATAAAATACATAATTAATAAAAATAATATATTGAATTATATAATAGATTGGGTTTTACTAAATAAAAAAGAACTGAAATCCCCATGTTATTATACAAAAGCAAAGGTGGGAACAAAAATGAAAGCAATTGATGATGCTATAACATCACCATATTTAAGCTATGATATCAATGAAGATATTAGTATCTATAAAGGTAGATTTTGCATATATTTAGATAAGAAATATAGATGTAATGGAAAAATTTATTATAAAATGACACCTCCAATATCCATAAATTTTAAAGCAGATATAGGTTGCATTGAAGATATAGAAAATGAAGATGATAACTTAGTTTTGGATTATGATAATGCTATTCTTGAGGTCTATGGTTATAAGATTATTTCTATAACAATAAATACTCTAAGTGATTTTGGCATAGAAGGATATATCAATGATGATTGTATAAAATCTAAAAACTCTTATGTTGAACATGTAGATTTTAATATAATAAACTTAGATAAAATACCTGGAAAACTTATAAAATACAATGATAAAGTATATGCAGGTAGGATTGAATTTGATATAAATGATTATGTTGTTACTATAGATAAACGGTATGATTATAGAAAAGAATTAAAGTCAGATTTGAAGTCTAAATCTGGAGCAATAATAACTCATATAGGTAGGATTAGAAGAAAAGATGGTAAAATTTTTAGAACTAATAATACAATAAATCTTTTAGATAGAATAGCAACAGCCTTGAGTTTTATGTGTGGCAGATATGTTGGATTTTGTTTGGCAAAAGGATATAGAAATGGTAATGAAGTTTATAGAATTTGGAATGAGAATCAAATAACACCTTTTAGATATGTACCAACATGGTCAGATACGCTGTCAAATTATCATAATATGGAAAAATATATAAGTCTCATGTGTAAAAAATTAGAAGATTTTTATTATGGTTCTGCGATAAAGAGTGTTGTTGATTGGTATATAGAGTCTCTTGGAAGTGTGACTATGGAAAATAATATAATATCTGTACAGATTGCACTTGAAACTTTGTCATATGTAATGCTAGTAGAGCAGAATAAGGTGCTTACAGATGAAACTTTTGACCATAATTTGGCATCTAAAAATATCAGACTTCTACTTGATATATGTAAGATACCATATGGTAAATATGAGTTAGATATATTTGACAATATGATAAAAAAGAAGTTTGATGATGGAATAGATTTAATTATTTATTTAAGAAATAGTATAGTTCATCCAAGTAGAAAAGCCCATAGAGCTACATTAGAAGTTGAAGACATTTGGAATATAATTTCAATTGGAACAAGATATATTGAGCTTGTTTTGCTTTTTATTTTGGGATATAAAGGAGAGTATTCTAATAGATTGGTAGAACGATGTTATGGTGAGGTGGAAGTTGTGCCTTGGAATTAGATTTTTATATTTATTTTAAAATATATATTGACAGATATTACCTTATGATATAAAATCAATATCATAATAAGAATTCAAAACAACATTAAATGCTACGAAAAGAAATAGTAAAAGTAAGTAATCTTAAACAGAGAGTTTCCGATTGGTGAGAGGAGCAATAGATTTTACTTTGAACACATCTTTGAGCAGGACTCTGAAAGAGTAAAAATACTTTATTAGGAGCTTTCCGGTATCCTTGCACCCGTTATAGTGCTAGAGTATAATTTTATTGTACTTAAAGAGGTTAGTGTCGTGAGGCATTAATGAACAGAGGTGGAACCACGAGATTTAACTCCCGTCCTCTAGCAATAGCTAGAGACGGGAGTTTTTTAATATAATTTTTTAAGCGCGCAGAAAATTATATTGCAACAGATACATTTTTTCTAAAATAATCAAAATATTTAAAAATTTAAAAGATGAGGGAGAATATTATGAAAAATATATTAAAAAAATTAGGATTATTTACAATTATGTTAGGTTTAGTAAGTGGAATGGCAGGTTGTTCAAAATCAGATAATGAAAAGGATAAAAATACTTCAAATACATCAAAAAAAGAGGTAATTGTAGGATTTGATAATACATTTGTACCAATGGGATTTTTAGATGAAAAAGGAGAAACAGTGGGATTTGATGTTGATTTAGCAAAAGAGACATTTAAGAGACTTGGAATGAAAGTTAAATTTCAACCAATAGATTGGTCAATGAAAGAAACAGAGTTAAACGATTCAAAAACTGTAGATGTATTATGGAATGGATATTCTATAACAGATGAGAGAAAGAAAATAGTATCATATACAGAACCTTATTTACAAAATAAACAAATAATAGTTACTTTAAGTGATTCAAAAGTAAATACAAAAGCTGATTTAAAAGATAAAGAAGTTGGAACTCAACAAGGTTCAACAGCTCTTGATGCAGTAGAAAAAGATAAAGATTTTATGAATAGCTTAAAGGGTGGAGCTCCAGTTCTTTATGATACTTATGATAAAGCACTTAGAGACTTAGAAATAGGTAGAACTAGTGCAGTTGTTGGTGATGAAGTTTTAATTAGATACTATATGGGACAAAAAGGTGAAGATAAATATAAAGTATTAAAAGAAGATTTTGGATTAGAAGATTATGTTGTAGCAACATCTAAAGAAAATCCAGAACTTTGTAAGAAAATAAATGAAACATTACAAGAAATGAAAAAAGATGGAGCTTTTGACAAAATTTATGATAAGTGGTTTAAATAAAAGATAAGTTAGCTGTTAAGAAGGGGGCACTAAAGGCATGTTACAAGGTTTAGAAATAGTTATAGCAATGTTTTGTATAACATTGATAGTATCAATTCCATTGGGGATTGGAGTTGCATTTTTAAGATTATCAAAAAATAAATTAATAAGTGGTATTACACAATGTTATATATTAATAATGAGAGGAACACCTTTACTTTTACAAATGATAGTAATATTCTATGGTTTACCTCTTATAGGAATTGTGTTTGACAGATTTACAGCTGGAATAGTAGCTTTCTTCTTAAATTATGCAGCATACTTTGCAGAAATATTTAGAGGTGGAATACAATCAATAGATAGAGGTCAATATGAAGCTTCAAAAGTACTAGGGTTTGATAAATTTACGATGTACAAGAGAATCATATTTCCACAAGTTTTTAAAAGAATACTAGCACCTATTTCAAATGAAGTAATTACATTGGTAAAAGATACATCTTTAGTATATATATTAGGATTAAATGATATTTTAAGAATATCTCAAATAGCAATGAATAGAGAAGCAAGTTTGTTACCACTATTTGAGGCAGGAGCAATATATCTTATATTTGTAGCTATACTCACTAAGGGATTTGAATTACTTGAAAAAAAATATTCTTATTACAGATAAAGCTACAATAATTATAGGAGGAGGTTTTTCATATGTTGAAAATCAGTAATTTAAATAAATCATTTAAAAAAAATAAAGTACTTAAAGATATTTCTTTTGAACTAGAAGAAGGTCAGATTGGTGTCTTACTTGGCAAATCTGGTGCAGGAAAGACTACAATATTAAGATGTATAAATGGTCTTGAAGAATTTGATAGTGGAGAAATTATAATAGATAATGAAATAATAAAAAATAAGAAAGACATGGCAAAAATACGTGGTAAAATAGGTATGGTTTTTCAAAACTTCAATCTATTTCCTCATATGACAGTACTTGAAAATATAATTGAATCTCCAGTTAATGTTTTTAAGGTTCCTAGAGAGGAAGCTGAAAATAGAGCTAAAGAACTTTTGAGACTAGTTGATTTGGAAGATAAATTGAATTCCTATCCATTTGAGTTGTCAGGAGGACAGCAACAAAGAGTTGCAATAGCTAGGTCTTGTGCATTAATGCCAAAAGTTCTCTGTTTTGATGAGCCTACTTCTGCACTTGATATTGATACTATTCAAAAAGTAGTAAATATAATGAATAGGCTTAAAGATAAGGGAATGACTATACTGATAATTACACATGATGTTGTATTTTCAAATAGTGTTGCAGATAAGATTATAAGTATAAAAGATGGTATAGTTGAGGATATTCAAATAAAAGAAAAAATTGTTTAAATTTTTATAAATGAAATTTGTATTAAAATTTTATAAAAAAATAAGGATTGTTTGTCTGATTTTTACAATGAAAAATATAAATTTTAATGTATAATTATATAAAATTTATATTTTGTATCAAGGAGGAGATATTGACCATGCTAACTCCATATTTAACATTTAATGGGACTTGTGAAAAAGCATTTAACTTTTATGCTGAGGCTTTCGGAGGTGGAAAAACTCTGTTTGCACGATTAGATAACAACCCAAGCAATCCTGTTATGCACGCAAGTGTTACTTTCACAAAATATGAAGGTTGTATAATGGGGGCCGATACAAACCAGCCTGTTGTAATTTCTGGAATGGCGATTTGTGTTGTGCTACCGTCTCGAGAAGTAATAGAAGAAATATCTGTAAAACTTGCCGAGGGCGGTACGCTTGTGCAAGGATTTTTACCACACCCACCACCAGATCAAAGTGATGGTGGTGCTGAAGTGCTTGATAGGTATGGGTATACTTGGTATTTGAGTACATAGTTAAAACAAAAAACCTACAACTAATAAGCATAATATAGAGTAGCTAAATTTCAATTTAACAACGTAGTAAAAAAGTCGTGACTTTAAATTGTCATGGCTTTTAATTGTATAAAAATTCAAGAATTTTATTGAAAGCTTAGAGTAATTATGATACAAATTGATTAAAATATACAAATTATGGGTATAAGCATATAAATATTAAGATAAAAAACTAGAAAGGAAGTTTTACTACAATGATTAAATTATATGGATATACAAAATGTTCTACAGTTAAAAAAGCAAAAAATTGGCTTAAAGAAAATAATTTAAAATTTGAGGATATAGACATGGTTCAAAATCCACCAACTAAGGATGAATTAGAGTCAATTTATAATATTAGTGGGTATGATATAAAAAAATTTTTTAATACAAGTGGAATGAAATATAGAGAATTAGGTCTTAAAGATGTAGTAAAGACTGAGCAAGATGATAAACTTCTAGAAATATTAGTAAGCGATGGTATGCTTATTAAAAGACCACTACTATTTGATGGTAAAAATGTACTGTTAGGGTTTAAAGAAGATGTATGGAAAGATATTTTATTAAAGGAAGAATAGAAATCAATGGGTGTATTAGTTAAAATTTTTAATTGATACACCTATAAATTTAAGTATTTTTAGTATTTAGCATTGAGATTAAAACCACATCAATAGAATTATTAACTATTAGATAGAAGAATCTTGTACTTTCTGAGTTTAATATATTAAATAAATACATATCTTTTTACATAAAAGTACTATTAAATCTAAATCTTGATTTTAATCTGTTAATTCTTGCAAACTGGCATGTGATTTTTTAGAATTTATACTATACGTAAAGTCTAATAAAATATAATATTATTTATTATTTTGTGGATATTTGTTACTATTAAAAAAATATCCACATTAAATTTGTCTCAAATAAATTTAATGTGAATAAACATGACCTTTCTTATACAAATTATATCATTTATTTTATTTAAAATAACATAATATTACAACGAATTATTACAAAATTACTTATTATTAACCATGAACATTTGTTTTGTGATATTATATTTATATGAGGATATTGTCATAAAAAACATTATATTTATACAAAAAATTAAATGAAAAATTTATTTGATATGAATGTTTTTTACAAATTATACCTCTACTTATAGTTTTACAAATAATAATAGTATTTAAAAATTTGACAACAAAAAAAGAAAACTTTCAAAAGAATTAAATCTAAAAAGAATAGGAGATAAATATGGGTATTGAAGATTTATATGGTTTTGAATGTGTTCCTGTGAACAATGATATTGATATTGACAATTTATTAGAGACGATGATAGAAGATGGAAAAGAAAAAGGGTATACACCAATTATAATTATCGATGAAAAGGTAGGATTGCTAAAAGAAAACATCGATATTATTAATAAAGAGTATGGATCTCTTGAGAACTACAAAGAGTATTGTCTGAAAAAATATAATGAAATTGATGTAAATGAATTTTTCAAGTATAGGAAGAGTGAAATTTCAGAGATGATAAAAGAACTCATAGATTCAGAAGATACTTTTTGTGACTATAAAAGTTTTAACCCAATTACAAATATAGATATATTTCAAGAAAATAACAAAGTTTACATAGCTAAAGTCCCAACAACTAAACCTTACGAAGTGTTTGCATATATACCAATTGGTGGATTTAACGATTGTCCTAGTGATGAAGAGCATATAGCAGTTGCAAAATATTGGTACGAAAACTATGGAGCATACCCGATAGCAATTGGATGTGACACAGTTCAATATTTTTCAAAAAATATAACTAGCGATAATAAAATGTTTAATAACTTATGCATAGAATTAATCTTGTACTGTGAAGATATTATTGTACAAGGATATGAGACATTAAGAGCTCTAAAAGAGGTAATACAAGGTTCTACTATATGGCTTTTTTGGTGGGATTGATATAGAACTGTGTAAACTATAAGTATTAAGTTTAAGTTTTTAGAACATTTCTAATGATAGTATCTTTTTGTAATTTACAATTATATTACTAAGAAGAGTAATTATATGATAATAAAATCGTGAACTTAGCCATGAAGATAGGCTACTTACACTTCATGGCTTTTAAGTATATTGCTGTATTACACTGTTTTGTTTTTATATAGTGTAGTACAGTAATATGCTTAAATTATAAAGATATAAATAAAAGTACTTTAATATTATAATTAATATACTTAAAAGACATTCTAATTTTTTAAATATATACTTTATATGTTATAATCATTAAGTATGTAAAAAATAAGAATAGTTTTAGAGTTCATATTTTCTTGATATGGAGGTAGATTTAATGAAGGAAAGAGAAAAGCTAGAAAAATTAAGAGAAAATTTGATTGGGTTAGAAAGTGTGGCAGTTGCTTATTCAGGTGGAGTTGACAGTAATTTCTTACTTAAAGTAGCAAGAGATACATTAGGAGATAATGTTATAGCTGTAACTGTTCATGCAATGATGCACTCAAATAGAGAAATAGAAGAAGCAAAACAATATACTAAGGATTTTGGAGTTAAACATATTATATTAAAAACAGAAGATTTTGATTTAAAGGAATTCAAAGAAAATGGTGCTGAAAGATGTTATCATTGTAAAAAATATATATTTACTAAAATAAAAGAGGTCGCAAAGGAACATAATATAAAGTACATAGTAGATGGAACCAATGTAGATGATTTAGGAGACTATAGACCAGGTCTTAAAGCACTAAATGAATTAGAAGTAATTAGTCCATTAAAAGAAAGTGGATTAAAGAAAGATGAAATTAGGTTACTTTCAAGAGATATGAAGTTAGAAACTTTTAATAAACCATCATTTGCATGTCTGGCAAGCAGAATTCCTTATGGTGTTGAAATTACAGATGAAAAGCTTAGGATAATAGAAAAAAGTGAAGAATATTTATCCGACTTGGGATTTTCTCAATTTAGAGTAAGAATGCATGGAAATATAGCTAGAATAGAAGTTAACCAGGAAGAATTAGGTAAATTTTTTGAAAATAACAATTTTAGTAAAGTTGACACTAAATTAAAAGAATTTGGCTTTAAATATGTTACACTAGATATGTCAGGATATCAAATGGGAAGTATGAATTTAAATATGTAAATATGTAAATAGGTTAAAAAATAAATAATCGTTATAATTAATATAAGAAACAGGAGGTTTTATGAAAAACTATACACTAATATCGCCATGTTTTTTTGGAATGGAAAAAATGTTGGCTAGAGAAATTACTAATTTGGGATATGAAATAATAAAAACAGAAGATGGAAGAATAACATATAAGACTGATGAATTTGGAATAGCAAAATCAAATATGTGGTTGAGATGTGCAGAAAGAGTACATCTTAAGATTGCTGAATTTGAAGCAAAAAGCTTTGATGAATTATTTGAAAATACAAAAAGGATAAACTGGTCTAAATATATACCTTATGGAGCGCAATTTCCTATTTCAAAGGCTTCTTCTATAAAATCAAAATTATACAGTACACCAGATGTACAAGCTATAGTAAAAAAAGCTATTGTAGAAAGCTTAAAGAAAAGTTATTTAGAGGATGGTTTGCTTAAAGAAGATAAAGAAAAATACCCTATATTTGTATTTATACACAAAGATAAAGTAACTCTTTCAATAGACACAACTGGAGATGCTCTACATAAAAGAGGATATAGAGAAAAAGCAAATAAAGCTCCAATAAGAGAAACTTTAGCTTCTGGACTTATCTACTTAACTCCTTGGAAAGCAGGTAGGACTTTAGTAGACCCTATGTGTGGTTCTGGTACTATATTAATTGAAGCAGCCATGATAGGTATAAATATGGCGCCTGGCTTAAATAGAGAATTTATATCAGAAAAATGGAGAACACTTGATAAAAAGATTTGGTGGGATGTAAGAAAAGATGCTTTTAATAAAATAGACAATGAATCTAAATTTAAAATTTATGGATATGATATAGATGCAGAATGTATAGATATAGCTCAAGAAAATGCAGAAATAGCAGGTGTAGATGAATATATAGAATTTAATGTAGGAGATGCAACTGAGTTTAAAAGTGAAGAAGAATTTGGATTTATAGTTACCAATCCACCTTATGGAGAACGATTAGAAGATAAGGATAGTGTTAAACAATTATATAAAGAGCTTGGTTATGCATTTAGAAAGTTAAAAAATTGGTCATATTATCTGATAACTTCTTATGAAGAATTTGAATATGAATTTGGACAAAAAGCAGCTAAAAAGAGAAAACTATATAATGGTATGCTAAAAACTAACTTTTTCCAATATCCAGGGCCTAAACCTCCTAGAAATAATAATTAGATTTTATATTTATCATAAGTTTTATCAAAATAATAAAGTTTTGTTAAAATAAGTAAAACCTTATGAGGATTTGAAACGTCTAACTATTGTGAGGAGATTTTTGCGAGAAAAATTTAAGATTGTAGGATTAGGAGGAGTTAAATGAAGTTATTAAAACTTATTATTGTATCAGGCTTAATGATGTTATTTGTTACTGGATGTAATGTTAAAACTGAATCTCCAGAGCAATTGGCAAAGATACCTGACTATGATGATACAAAAAAAGTATTGTACGATGGTATAGATCAGCTACTAAAACCAGACTCATCTATGATATTGCCTTCTAATACAAAAGAGGTAGGAAAAATAAATAAGGTAGATTTAAATAGTGATGGAGTTGATGAATTAGTAGTATTTGAGCAAAAAGAAGATTTAAGTAATAATGTTAATAAAGTAGGTTTTGTAACCTTAAGTTACAATGGTGAAAAATATGTACTAGGAGACCATTATTTAGAAAATGGAGAATCAATAGAATATGCTAATTTCTATGATTTGGATTCAGATGGATATAAGGAAGTTATTTTACTTGTTAAATCCAAAGATAAAACTAATATGCATATATACAAAGTAAGGGATAATGAAATCACAAAAGTATACGATTTAGATGCTTCTTGGATTCAAAATAAAGAAGATTTTAACGATATAAAAGTAAAGATTGGTTATATAGATGGAGATGACAAGATAGATATATTAATGCTTCATTTGAATAATAAAACTAATGAGATGTTTGCAACTGTTGCAAATTTTGATGGAACTATGAAGGTTAAGGATTATGTCAAATTTGAAAATGTAAAAAATCTAAATGAGTTATATATAACTCTAGGTAATGTTGCTTCATCTGTTGGAAACTCATCGGCATCCATCAAAGGTGTTGTACTTGATATTCCCATGTTAAAGGAAAATAATTATATCACACAGATATTATATATGAAAAATGATAAAATTCAAAAAGTATTTAGTGATTATGATAAAACTATTACTAAACCTTACTACATACCTGTTGATGATGTTGATAAAGATAAAATTATAGAGATACCTATAGTTGCTGGTGGAAATAGAAATACCTATACCTCTAAAGCATCTGCTAATATAAGTTGGTACAGATGGAATGGGAAAGAAGGTTCTAATTCAAAATTAATATTTATAAGCCAGATATACTATAATTATAAATACAATTTTAGGTTATTTATGCAAAATAATTTAGTGGATAAAATAATTGTTGAACAAGAGTTTGTTGGTGAAAAAGCAGTATTTAAATTTTACTATTTTGATTATTCAGAACGTAAGAATTTATTTAATATAGTAGTAGAGAGTAAAAATAAACTTGAAGATAGAAAAAGTGCAAATACACAAAATTCTATTGTACTTCAAGAAAGTGATGAATATACTTTTTTACTAGTTATAAATGATGCAAATGAAATGGATAAGCTAGATATTACTATAGACGCATTAAAAGAGTATTTCTCATTAATATATGGTTAATATTATACTCAATTGGAGGTTTTATTTTATGAAGGAAAAAATACTTATACTAGAAGATGAAATTGGAATTAGAAGTTTTGTCAGTATAAACTTAAAAAGAGAAGGCTATGAAATAGTTGAAGCGGGTACAGGTAGAGAAGCTATAGAAAAAATGACAACAGAAAGTGACATTACAATAGCTCTTTTAGATGTAATGCTTCCAGATATAAGTGGAATAGAGGTTTGTAAATTTATAAGGGAAAATTTTGATCAAGTTGGTATAATAATGCTTACTGCAAAAGCTCAAGAAGATGATAAAATAGAAGGATTTATTTCAGGAGCAGATGATTACATCATAAAACCATTTAGTATAAAGGAGCTTTTAGTCAGGGTTTCTGCTCTTCTTAGAAGAGTTGCAAAAGATGATTCAAATGTTAAGTCAAGTGAAATAGTCTCACCACCATTTATACTTGATATAGATAAAAGAAAATTATTTAAGAATGGTAAAGAGATTGAACTTACTCCAACAGAATTTTCAATAGTAAAATATCTGATATCAAATGCTAAACAATCATTAAGTAGAGATCAGATATTAGATGAGGTATGGGGAACTAATTATTTGTATGATTTTAAAATAGTAGATGTAAATATAAGAAGGATAAGAAATAAAATAGAAGATGACCCATCAAAACCAAAATATATACAAACTATTTGGGGTTATGGATACTGTTTTAGAAAGGAAGAATAATAGTGTTACATTTTGAAGGTCTGAGAAAAAAAGTAATAAAAAACTATTTTATAATAATTATTATAATGGTAACTCTGTTTGAAGGGCTATTCATGTTTTATATACAAAACTATTACTATGATTCTGTTAAACAGCTACTTGAATCTGAAATAAAATATGCTGATGAATATAATGCTATTACAATGGAAACTACAAGTTTTGAGAAAAAAGTCAAAAACATTTTTGATAAACAACCATTAACAAAGAATTCAGAATTTGGGATTTCAATAATAGATAAGAATAAAAATGTTATATTGGACCAATATGGATTTAAAAGTAAAGAAAAAGCAAATTATGAAGATGTAGATAATGCATTAAGAGATGTAAAGACTAAGAATTTAACACCATATACTTATAAAATACCAGATACAGGAGAACATGTCATGAGTATCTCCTTACCACTCAAAGTAAATAATATTATAGAAGGTGTTGTTAGATATACTGTTTCATTAGATGGAATAGATAACGCCATATTAAAGCAAGCTACATGGCTTATATTGGCAGGAATATTTATACTTATTATAGCTATATTAATAAGTCTCAAATTTGCTGAGACTCTGATAAAACCGTTGAGAGAGCTAAAGAAGTTTGCAAACGAATTAGCAGTAGGAAACTACAATATAAAATTGGAAAATATGAAGATTGTAGATGATGAAATTGGTGATTTAGCACAGACATTTGAACATATGGCACATGAAATTGATAAGAGTGAAAAATTGAAAGAAGAATTTATATCTTCTGTATCTCATGAGCTGAGAACTCCTCTTACATCTATAAAGGGATGGAGTGAAACATTAGGATATGAAAGTATAACTAGAGAAGAGTTAGATTTAGGTCTAGGTATTATACAAGATGAGACAGAAAGACTTATAAAGTTGGTAGAAGAATTATTGGATTTTTCAAGGCTTTCCTCTGATAGGATAAAACTTCATGTTGATATAGTTGATGTTGAAGGATTAGTTGTTGGGGTTGTAAATCAGTTGAAAGTTAAAGCAGCTGAAAAAGATATATCACTTTTATTTGAATTTGAAAATGAATTTATAGAAAATATCCAAGGAGATAAAAATAGACTAAGACAAGTTCTTATAAATTTAATACAAAATTCATTTAAATTCACTAGTCAGGGTGGTTACATAAAAGTTGTAGCTTCTCAAGATGAAGATACAACGACTATATCAGTTGAAGATAATGGTTCAGGTATAGAAAAGCAAAATTTAAATAAAGTTTTAGATAAATTTTTCCAAGAAGATTACAATAAGGCTGGAAGTGGATTAGGTCTTGCAATTAGTAATGAAATTGTAAAACTTCATGGTGGAGTAATGAAAATAGAAAGTGAAAAGAACGTTGGAACAAAAATAATTTTTAATATAAAAAATAAATTTGCTAAACAGGCATAAATTCTTAGAAAGAGGATTAAGATGAGAAATATAAAAATGATAGTAGCATATGATGGTTCAAGATATAAAGGTTATCAAAAATTAGGTGATAATGACATGACTATACAAGAAAAGCTTGAGTCTGTCTTAAGCAAAATGGCCAATGAAACCATTGAGATAACTGGTTCTGGGAGAACTGATATGGGAGCACATGCAAGAGGTCAAGTTATAAACTTTAAAACAAATTGTATGGATTCAGTAGATAAAATTCAAAAATATCTATATGAATATCTGCCAGAAGATATAGTTGTAAAAACTGTTGAGGAAGTTGATGAAAGATTTCACTCAAGATACAATGTAAAATCAAAAACGTATTTATATAAGATTGATAATAATAAATATCACAGTCCTTTTATGAGAAAGTATGCTGCGCATATAAGTAAAAAATTAGATTTAGATAGAATGAGAAAAGCAAGTGAGTACTTAGTAGGAGAACATGATTTTACTAGTTTTGCTTCTTCTAAGTCTAAGAAAAAATCTAATGTAAGAGAAATTTACTCAATAAATATAAAAGAAAATGATGATATTGTAGAAATATATATAGAGGGAAATGGATTTTTGTATAATATGGTAAGAATAATAGTAGGAGCATTAATAGATGTTGGTCTTAAAAGAAAAGCACCACAAGATATTAAGTATATGCTTGAGTTGAAAGATAGAAGTAAGTCATCAGACACCGCACCAGCTAAAGGACTATGCCTTTGGAAAGTAAAGTATGAGTAAGCTTAAAGAGAAAACATTTTAAAAAGAAAATAAATTATATAGTTGACATAAATGGAAAAATAAACTATTATATATTCTATAAGAGATATCTAAAAAATTTGATATTTAAATCCGATGAAAAAGAGAGTAACTTTTATGTATTTTATAGAGAGCTGAGGATGGTGGAAGCTTAGCAAGTAAGTATTAGTGAAAAGAACTTTGGAGGATGCTAATTGAATTTAGTATGTTAGTAGGTAATCTCGCCTTAAGAGAAAGAGTGGATAAGTTTATCTTATCAATTAGAGTGGTAACGCGGATATATTTCGTCTCTTGGTTTTTCCAAGAGGCGTTTTTTAATATATTTATTTACTAATGTGTATTTAGTAGTTGTACATTTACTGATTGATTAGCTAAGTTTATCAATAAGAGTGGTACCGCGGATATTTCGCCTCTTAGTATTTAAAAATACTGAGGGGTTTTTTTAGTATTAAAATGATTTTATAAGAATCCACATTTTTAAAGTCATTCAATATTAAGAGTTTCTATTAAAAAATAAAAAATATAAAAATCATAATTTAAAATTAGGAGGAATTAACAATGAAGGAAAAAGTAGTATTAGCATATTCAGGAGGACTTGATACATCAATTATAATACCTTGGTTAAAGGAAAATTATGAAGATATAGAAGTTATAGCTGTTTGTGGAAATGTAGGTCAAGAAGATAAAATGGAAGATGTTTATGAGAAAGCTCTACAAAGTGGAGCATCAAAAGCTTATGTAGATGATATAAGTGAAGAGTTTGTGACTGAAACTATATTTAAAGCTGTAAAAGCAGAAGCAAAATATGAAGGAAAATACTTATTAGGAACTTCTTTAGCAAGACCTATAATAGCTAAAAAATTAGTTGAAGTTGCTCATAAAGAAGGCGCAAAATATATATGCCATGGATGTACAGGAAAAGGTAATGACCAAGTTAGATTTGAAGCTACAATTGCAGCTCTTGACCCAACTATAAAGGTTATAGCTCCTTGGAGAATATGGGATATAAAATCAAGAGAAGATGCTATAGATTATGCTGAGAAACACAATATAAAAGTAACAGCAACTAAAGCTAAAATATATTCAGTAGATGCTAACCTTTGGCATGTATCAACAGAAGGTGGAGACATAGAACATCTACAAAATGAACACAAAAAGGATGTATATAAACAATGTGTAGATCCTGAGGATGCATGTGATGTAGCTGAATATGTAGAAGTTTATTTTGAAAAAGGTGTGCCTAAAAAGATAAATGGGGAAGAATTATCTCCAGTGGCACTAATTCATAAATTAAATGAGTTAGGTTGTAAGCATGGAGTTGGAGTTATAGATATAGTTGAGAATAGACTTGTTGGTATGAAATCAAGAGGGATATATGAAACTCCAGGCGGAACAATTCTTTATGAAGCACACAATATTTTAGAAAGTGCTACTTTGGATAAAGATACATTACACTTTAAGCAAATGGTATCTTACAAATATGGAGAACTTATTTATAATGGATTATGGTACTGTAAATTAAGAGAATCTATAGATGCATTTATGGAACAAACTCAAGATAATGTTACAGGAACAGTAAAAGTTAAACTTTACAAAGGTAACATAAAACCTGCTGGAATATTTACTGAAAATGCACTTTATGATGAAGGAATATCTTCTTTTGGAGATAGTGAACTTTATGACCATAAAGATGCAGAAGGATTTATTAATTTATTTACTTTACCATTGAAAATTAGAGCTATGAAGGCTGGTAAATAATAGAATATAGTAAATTGAAATTATTAGAGTATATAAGAAATGTTTTTTAGTTTTTTATATACTCTTTTTTATATATTTATATAAAATTATTACATTATACAATTTGTAACAGTTTAGTTATTACAATATAAGAAATTTTAAAACTTATTTTTCTTCAACACTTCCTATTTATTTGTAAGCATTAAAAGTATGATTTTCTTATAAGTTACACAATATGAATACTTATTTTTGAATTTTGCTATTGACTCTCACATTATAAGAGGGTTTATACTAAGTTTAATTAAAAATCTACATGCAAAAGCTGCGCATAGTAGAAGGTAGTAACCATATCATTTGAAATTATAAAGATATAATTTATGAAAATACTATTAATTCCATAATGAAATTATTTATAAACGGAGGTAGATTAAATGAGGAAAATAATTGAAATAAAACACCATTCGCATGATTATGAATGTATGTGGAATGGTATAGAAGATATATATATGAATAAAATGGATGAATCTCTGCCAAATGATTTTTTCTTTTTATTAGCAGGTTTTGGTTCATTTTGTTATCTGAGGACAAACAAAAAAGAATTAAAGAGAATGGTTGCTTTGGGAGATGGAAGAACCAAAAAAATGTATGAATTTTTAGCACCTATTGTTGGTTTTGAATATAAACACTATGAGTTTAAAAAGTATGAACAAGCTTTAAAAAAAGCAAAATCAGAAATTGATTCTGGTTATCCAGTTGTTTTAGGAGCTTTAGATATGTATTATCTGCCATATTATGAAAAATTATATCATAAGGAGCATATTCCTTTTCATTATGTGCTTATGGTAGGGTATGATGATATGGCAGAGAGAATATATTTATATGATTGTGGGAGAACTGAGTTACTTTCTCTTTCTTATGATGAACTATGTGAATGTATGAATTGTAGTTATCCTGGGTTAAGCAAAGCAAATACAATTTGTACAGTTAGAATGAATAGTTCAAAGAATAAATATCAGATTGCCCAAGAAGCACTTGCTATAAAGCGGGATATGTTTTTAAATCCATCTACAGGTTTTTTAGGATACAAAGGTTTTGAAAAGTTTATTAAAGAATTGCCACAATGGAAACACGAATTGGAAAAAGATGACTATGATAGGATTTTAGCTAATATGGTTATGCTTTTTGGAACGGTACCAACTATTCCAAATGCAATCAAAGGAATTGAAGAACCAGATAGTGTTGAATTTAAAGGTGGTTTTGATAAAATGAGCAAGATGCTTAAGTGTATTGGAACTGAATACAAAAATGACTGTTGGGTACAAGTAGCAGAGATTTTTGAAGAAAGTTCAATCATAATTAAAAAAATATCTAATATAATAATAGATTATTTATCGAATAAGGTTGATGAGACTGAAAAACTTTCTTTGCTATTTTCTGAAATTTTGAAACAAATGAAAGCTGGATACTTAATGTTAGGTATATGAATATAGAATAAGATTTCTTTTTTAATAAAAGTGTATTAGCTAGATAATCAAAATTTAAATATGAAATGAGTTCAAAAAATCAAATTATATATTTATAAAGTGTTGACCCTAACACCACGTCATATTGTAATATGAAAACATAGTTTGAAAATATTAATAAATACTGATAGGTATATAAGTATTTATTAATATTTGTAGCTATAAAATAAAATTTTGAGGTGAGGCAATGAGAACAGTAAAACAAGTTTCAGATTTGACAGGAATAAGTGTGCGCACATTACATTACTATGACGAAATAGGCTTATTAAAGCCAAGTGAAATTACAGAAGTAGGGTATAGGCTTTATGATGATGAAGCTATTGAAACGCTTCAACAAATTTTATTTTTTAAAGAACTTGAGATACCTTTAAAAGAGGTTAAAGATATAATGTTAAGCCCATACTTTGATAAAATGCATGCTCTAGAAAGTCAAAAAAAGCTACTTATTATAAAACGTAAAAGATTGGATAGTCTAATAGAAATTATAGACAAAACTTTAAAAGGGGAAAATATAGTGAACTTCAAAGGATTTGACATGAGTGAATATTTTAAAGTATTAGAGGAATTTAAAATAGAGCATGAAGATAAAATAATCAAAACTTATGGTAGTGTAGAGAAATATAATGAGCATATTGAGACGTTTAAATCTAAAGAAGATGAAATTGCTAAAATGGCTATAAAAAAATATGGAAGTATTGAGAAATATGCTGAGGCTATAAAGAAGAATTTTAATAGTGATATATTAACTTTAGCAGAACAATTTGATGAATTTAAAAAAGATTGTTTGGAGGACAATCATCCAAAATTAAAAGAACTGTATAAAAGACTTGTAGCAGATTTAAGTAAAAATCCTTTATCAAAAGAACTTCAAGAAATTGCTAAAGAGATAACAGATACATCTAAGAAAGATTATGAACTTTTTAATATGGAGTATGGAGATGATAATTGGTATGGCATGGTACAAAATTATTTACTAAATCCCATATGGATAAAAGAAGTTGATAAAAAGTATGGTAATGGAGCATGTAAATTTATTGGCGAAGTTTTGAAGCATTATTTAGGTAATAAACAGCCCAAAATAAATATGTTATATGAAAAACTTGTAGCAGACTTAAGTAAAAATCCATCTTCAAAGGAAATTCAAGATATTGTTGAAGATATAGTGTATGAAACTAACAGAAGTAATGAATTTTACAAGATAGATGAAGGAGAGAATAATTTAGATTATTTAGCAGAACTTTATTTACAAAATTCTATTTATATACAAGTAAATGATAAGAAATATGGTAAAGGGGCATCTAAATTCATTGGAGAAGCTCTAAAAATTTATTCTGATAATAGTAAAATATAAGTAAACAAATATGGAAAATTGTAAAATAGGATAAAAAATAGCAACTAGATTATTGCAAAGTTGATTATATTTTGAATGTAGAAAAAGGATATAGAATTATTACTTTATCTATATCCTTACTTGTGATTGTTAAAATATATAATTTATATCGAACTTAACACTTTCAACAATATTTCCTAAATATGTTTTTATACTTTCAACTTCTTCTAAAGATTTTAATTTATTTTCAGTATAAATTGCCTTATCAAGAATATTAAATTTTAGACCTATTTCATCAAAGTATTCATGATTTAAAACTTTATACCAATGATTTCTTTCTTTAGACCATCTAGTAGATATAGAATCAGCTTCTTTTTGAGCTTTTTCCCAATCTTCATCTACTATAGATTTTTCTAAGATAGACATATTACTTTTATAGTCCTCTGTAAAATCATATAATTTATTATTAACATAAAATCCAAATAGCATAAATAAAACAGCCCATAGTATAACAAATGTTGCAGATTTCAATATTAATCACCCTTCTTATTTTGAATAAATATTTTGTCATTTTCATCTAAAACACAAATAAGAACATCTTTAAAAGTTTCTATGTGGTTAGACTTTAAGATACCCATTAACCAGTTAGTATCTTTTTCAGCCATATCAAGATTTTTATTTATTATTTTACCATCCAATATAAGTGGAATTGGCAAATGATTAAAAGCTCTTGGAGGAGTACTATTGTAACTTGATGCTGGAACTACACTTAAATTACCATCAGTCTCTAAAATAGCATATTGTACATCTTTTAGGTTGAAGTAGCCTTGAATTCTCAATTGCTCTAACAACTCATCTATACTAACTCTTTCTTTTTTAAGTTCATTATATACAATCTTTCCTTTGTCAATTAAGACAGAAGGTTTACCTGATAAAAATGAACTTAATTTTCTACTTTTTAAGGATAAAAATGAAATTAGAGTCTGCATAATTACAAGGCCAGTTATTGCTGCAACGCCATTTATAATTGGTATATTATTATTTTCCATTGGGACGGATGCAACTTCTGCAATTAAAAGTGTTATGACCAAGTCAAAACAGTTCATCTCAGCGATTTCACCTTTTCCCATGACTCTAAGTGCAATCAACACTGTTATGTATAATATAATACTTCTTATTAATACAACTGTCATATCTATCAATTACTCCTTTAAAAAATATTTACACTAAGTTAGTATATCCTATATAAAAAAATTAATTCAGATTATAAAAAATACCTTAAACAATTGAATTCAATTATTTAAGGTACTCTTGATAGTCTCAATATTAAATTTTTTATAGATTTTCTATTACTTTTATTTATCTTAACTACAGATTCAACAAAATTCTTTTTATCCCCTAATTTCAATACAAAATCAGGGTATTCTTCAAATTCATTGAGCTTTATTAATTTAAAAGAAGAAGATAAGTTTTTAAAGCTGATAATTTTAGAATTATTTACTAATACACTTCTTTTTTTAAAATAAATGTCTTTTTTACTTATATTTAATATATTGAATATTTGTTTAAGATGCATTATTATATCCTCTGGAGTCTTGTCAAATTTAAGTTCAAAATTTTCATCCTCAAAGTAGGGAATACAATATAAAGGATTTTTAATAGGAGGCAGTTTATTGTATAATTCTTCAAGTATATTAGTATCTTTAGGATAGTTAAGGTAAAAACATTTACATACATTCATTAAATCCATAGCATCTGAAAGTGAATTATGTTTAATTTCTCCCTCTACAGAAAAAATCTTTTTCATATTTAGTAAAGATAGTTGCTTAGATAAGATTCTATTTTTGTATGTAATATGCTGAGATATAAAAGGTTGAATATCAATCATCATATTGAATAACTCTAAGCAGATACCCGTATATTTATATACTCTAAAGGAATTTAGAAGACCAGCAATATCAAAATTACCCCAATTATATATTGTAACATCACTAAATTTTTTAAACCATTTGCAAAAATCATCCATAACATATAAAAGATTATGAGCATTATCAATTTCTAACTGGTTTAATTTAGTGAGTTTTTTACATTTAGATGAAAGTAATTCATTGTATTTTGGTTTAACTAAAGAATAATAATCATCAACTATATTAAAGTCATTATCTACCAAAACACAACCTATGGAAATCAACTCAGCTCCACTATATTCTAGCTTGTATTTATTATCATCTAATATATTAAATTCAAAGTCTATAAATAACTTGTATTTCATAAATTAAAAGCACATCCTCATAGATATTATTTAATGAGATTAAGCGTCATAAGAATCAATCGATATAATGATTCTGAACATCAAAGGCTCATTACAACTTTTATTTATTTCGTAATTTAAATCAAAGGAATCTTTTAAGATAGAATTTATAAGTATTCTTTCCCAACCTATTTTTAGATTAACTTTAGCTTCTATCAATTTAGTTTCTATTTTTTTAAATATTTCTATATTTGCGGGTATTATACTGAGTTCAATATTACTTTTAAATGGGTTAGATTTTAAATCAGCTATAAGAATATTCTTTAACTCTTCTGTAAGTTCAGAGATTAAATTATTCCCTATATATTCTTTAATTATTTCTTCTCTAATTTCTCTTAAATTTAGCAACATTAACACCTGCTACTTGTATTATAATATGCAAAGTATAGTAAAATTTGATTAAGTTTTTTTATTATACTTGCAATAGTAGCTTTTTCCTTTCTGTTTATTTTTATATGACTAATCCATATTAGAAAACTATTAATATGCTTATAAATAATAGTTTGTTGTATGTTAAAAGTAAAAACTTTTATATTTTCAGAGAATAAAAACTATATAAAAGTGAAGATTTATAAAATAGAATCATAAAGATAAGATGTTTTATTCTCTGAATTTTTTGGTACTAAATTCTTAATTTGTTATTTGCCAATTCCTTTTTCTGATAATTTTTCTAGCATATCCTTAGTCATTTTATCTAAATCATAATTAGCTTTAAAATTCCATTCATTTACAGCACTGCTACTATCTAATGAATTAGGCCAAGAATCAGCTATACCTTGTCTTACAGGGTCTACATCATACTCTATTGTAAAATCAGGTATATATTTTTTTATAGAATCAGCTATTTCTTCAGGAGCAAAACTCATAGCGGTGATATTAAAAGCATTTCTATGAATAAGTTTTTCGGCTGGAGCTTCTATTAAATCTACTATAGATTGAATGGCATCAGGCATGTACATCATATCCATTTTTGTACCTTTTGCTATGTAAGACTTATATTTTTTATTTTTTAATGCTTCATAATATATATCAACTGCATAATCTGTAGTTCCACCACCAGGAGGAGTAACGTAAGAAATAAGGCCAGGAAATCTAACTCCTCTAGTATCCACTCCAAATTTTGAATGATAATAATCACATAGTAATTCACCAGAAACTTTAGTGACACCATACATAGTATTAGGTCTTTGTAGTGTATCTTGAGGAGTCATGTTTTTTGGCGAATTTTCACCAAATGCAGCTATTGAACTAGGTGTAAAAAACTTACAATTCAATTCTCTAGCTACTTCAAGACCATTTACCAATCCATTCATATTTAAATTCCAAGCTTCTAAATGTTTACTTTCTGCAACTGCAGAAAGCAGAGAAGCTAGATGAATTATAGTATCTACATCATACTTTTTTGCGATTTCAAAGAATCGATTTTTATCTGTGACATCTAATATTTCAAATATACCAGATTCACATACAGGATTTCCTTCTTTTATTCTTCTTGAGCTAGCAATTACATTTTGTTCTCCATATTCATTTCTTAGCTTGATTGTTAATTCTGAGCCTATTTGTCCTAATGCACCTGTTATAAGTATTTTTTTCAATTTGCTAACCTCCTTAGAGTTTAATTTATGTATTATTGCTTATTTTTATTTTAGCAAATCTTTTGTTTAAATACAAAGAATTAAACCCATTAATGCATTACTTAATTTAATAAAGCATAATAAATGTTTCAGAATTTAATGTAATAAATATCAAAATTAAGTATATAGTATATAGGTAAGATATAGTAATATAAATGTTTATATGTATTATTTATAGAGATTGTTTTTAAAGATAGATAAAGTACAAAGATAGGCAAAATGTACAGTGGATTAAATTTAAAAAGTAATACTTATAAGATTGCTTTTATTTAAGTTCTAAATTTATTTTTTATTAAATTAAGTCTTAATGAGGTATAAAGATAGAGTATGTGACTAAGTCACAGAAATAAAAGTAAATTTAGGATATAATAAAAATATATAATATTAAGATATAACAAAGATGATTCTACAAATGAAAAAGTATTATAAGTTAAAATAAAAATTGAAAGGAAGTATAAAAATGACAAGACCATCAATATATCATAACCAAGGATACACTTGTGCAGAAGCATTAATAAAATCTTATAATGAAGAACATGAAACAGATATACCAATTTCAATAGGAAGTGGTATGGGGGTTGGAATTACTGTAGGGAGTGTTTGTGGAGCTGTAAATGCAGCAGTTGTTATAATAGGGTATCTAAATGGACGAAATAATAATTTAGATGAAAATATAGCAAAAAAGTATTCAAGAGAATTAATGAATAAAGTAAGGGACAAATACAGTACAGAAATATGTGCTTCATTGAAAAAAAATAAAATAAGCTGTGGTGAAATAATAAATTTCACATATGATGCCTTAAATGATATACTAGAAAATCAAAAATAATCTTAAGAAATGAGCATTTCCTATTTAGGGGAGTGCTATTTTTTATTATATAAATAGTATCTTCTTTTAATATAATTTTTAAATCAATTTGATTATATTTTAGTCAATATAATTTAATATAGAAAATATTAATTGACAAGAAAAAATATACTATGCTAAATAAAAATAAATTATTTAATATATATAGAGTCGATATATTTATGTCTATAAG
>NZ_JAGWCZ010000007.1:0-206449 GCF_020657855.1 Clostridioides sp. ZZV14-6153
CTTAAGAATAATGGGAAAATCAAATATCCCACTATTTAGTTTTAAACATTTATTCAATGGAGAAATATCTCCTATAGCTTTAGCTTTAGTATTTGTATTTATCTGTAAAGTGCTTTTAGATTTATTCTTAAAGACAGGTCTTGGATACACTCTAAAAGGTGTTGGTGACAACTCTCAAATGATTAAATCTTTGGGTATAAATATCGGTTCTATAAAAATATTAGGACTTATGATTTCAAATGGACTTATAGCTTTATCTGGTAGTTTGATGGCTCAATTCTTAGGATTTTCAGATGTAAATATGGGTATTGGAACTTTAGTACTTGGAATTGCTTCTATCATAATTGGTATTACATTATTTAAGAAATTCACTTTTATTAAAGATACTACTGCAATAATTGTTGGCTCTTTCATATACCAATTCACTATATACTTTGCAATGAGTTTAGGTATGCTATCAACTGATTTAAAACTGATAACTGCCATAGTTATAATAGCTTTCTTAGCTACTGGTAACTTAAATATCTCACTAAAAAAAAACAAGTGCAAAGCTAGTACCAAAAATAAATCTGAAAAAAGAGGTGTTATAGATGTTACAAATTAAAAATCTTTCAAAGAGTTTCCCAAATCCATACGGTCAACCTAATACTATATTTGAAAATTTATCAATTGACATAGAAGATGGTGAATTTGTAAGTATCATAGGTAGTAATGGAACTGGTAAATCCACTTTATTAAATATAATATCGGGTCTTATAAAAGAATCTTCTGGTCAAGTATTATTAAATAAACACAATCTATCTAATTTAGCTGAACATAGAAGAACTCAAATAGTAAGTAGAGTTTTTCAAGACCCAAGTTTAGGAACTTGTCCTTCTATGACAGTTAGAGAAAACTTATCCTTGGCTCTTAATAAAGGTAAGTTATTGAATCTAAAAAAATGTCTTCGTTATAAAAGAGATTTTCTAGAAAATTTATTAGAAGGAGTTTCTCTGGATTTAAAAAAATACCTAGACGTACAAGTACAATTTTTATCAGGAGGTCAAAGACAATCACTTTCACTAATTATGTCATGCTTAACAAGCCCTTCAGTTTTATTACTTGATGAACATACAGCGGCACTTGACCCAAAGACATCAAATGAAGTAATTGAATTAACTGATAAGATTGTAAGAGAAAAAAATATAACTACCCTTATGGTAACTCACAACTTAAAGCATGCTCTTCAGTATGGAGATAGATTGATAATGCTCCATAAAGGTGAAGTTGTCTTAGATGTAAAGGGAAAAGAAAAAGAAAAATTAACAGTTGAAGAAATATTAGAAAAATTTGAATATGCAGTTTAAAAGTATCTATTATGATAATTTAATTTTAGCTTAGTTACAAATTAGTTTATTTATAAAATAATTTTAAAGTCATAATATTTTTAGCAATACTACAACAATTCATATGAATATATGAACATATATAACAATAAAACTTTTGAGGGGGATATAAAAATGATTAATAAAAAAAGATTGGTAAGTTTAATTTTAGCTGGTGCTCTTGGAGTATCTATGCTTACAGGATGTTCACAAGGTGGAGACTCTGGCAATTCTAAACAAGAAAATAGCTCTAAAGATAAAGAAGTGAAAAAAATTGGTATAACTCAATTGGTTGAACATCCAGCCTTAGATGCTACTAAAACAGGATTTGTAAAAGCCTTAGAAAAAAATGGATTTAAAGATGGAGAAAATATTGATATAGATTTCCAAAATGCTCAAAATGATATGCCTACTACACAAAGTATTGCAAGTAAATTTGCATCTGATAAAAAGGATTTAATATTTGCCATATCTACTCCATCTGCTCAAGCAGCGTACAATGCAACTAAGGATATACCTATACTTATAACTGCTGTCAGTGACCCTGTTGCTGCTGGCTTAGTTAAATCAATTGAAAAACCAGGTGGAAATGTATCTGGAACATCAGATTTCGTTTCTGTGGAAAAAGGCTTAGAACTTCTTAAAATATTTGCTCCTAAGGCAAAAACTATAGGAGTTATGTACAATACTAGTGAAGTTAATTCAAAAGTTCAAGTGGATGCTTTAAAAGAATATGCTTCTAAAAATGGTTTTAAAGTTGTTGAAAAAGGGATAACTACTTCAAATGAAGTCAATCAGGGAATTTCTAGTTTAGTTGGTAAGATAGATGTTTTATATGTTCCTACTGACAACTTAGTAGCTTCTTCTATGCCTATAGTTTCTAAAATAGCTACTGAAAATAAGATTCCAGTTATAGCAGCTGAATCTGGTCCAGTTGAAAAAGGTGCTCTTGCTTGTCAAGGTATAAACTATGAAAAACTTGGTTACAAAACAGGTGAGATGGCTGTTAAAATTTTAAATGGTGAATCAGTTTCTGATATGCCTGTAGCTACATCAGATGATACAGATATCATTGTTAATGAAGATATATTAAAAGCTTTAGGTATGGAAAAACCTTCTAATGAAAATATTTCTTATGTAAAAACTAAACAAGAATAAATATAATAGATTTTTATGAGGGAGTGGTCAAAATGAAGTCCAGTAAGTTGATAAATTTAATTTTAATTGGTGTTCTTAGTGTATCCACCATTACAGGTTGTTCTAAAAATAATGAGGATGATTCAAATAAATCATCTGATAAAAATAATGAAATTAAAAAAATTGGTATTACTCAATTGGTTGAGCATCAAGCTTTAGATGCATCTAGAGAAGGATTCATTAAAGCTCTAGAAGATAATGGATTTAAAGATGGTAAAAATATAGAAATAGATTATCAAAATGCTCAAAATGATATGCCTACTACACAAACTATAGCTAGTAAATTTGTTTCTGATAAAAAAGATTTGATATTTGCTATATCTACTCCATCTGCTCAGGCAGCATACAATGCTACTAAAGATATACCTATACTTATAACTGCTGTAACTGACCCTGTTTCTGCTGGATTTGCAGATTCTTTAGATAAACCAGGTAAAAATGTTTCTGGAACTTCCAATTTTACACCTATTGATAAGAGTTTAAAGGCTCTTGATATACTCATCCCACAAGCAAAGACTATAGGTGTTATATATAATACTAGCGAGGTAAATTCTAAAGTTCAAGTTGATAACTTGAAGAAATATGCAAATGATAAAGGCCTTAAAATTGTTGAAAAAGGAATTAGTTCTTCTAGTGAAATAAATCAAGCTGCTTCTAGTTTAATGGGTAATGTAGATGTTATTTACGCTCCTACAGATAATTTACTTGCATCTTCTATGCCTATAGTTTCTCAACTTGCTACTAAAAACAAAATACCTATAATAGCTGCAGAAGAGGGTATGCTAAAAGGTGGAGCATTGGCTTGCCAAGGTATAGATTATGAAAAATTAGGTTATAAGACTGGTGAGATGGCTGTTAAGATTCTAAAAGGAGAATCTAAAGTTTCAGATATGCCTATAACAAGTTTAGAAGAAACTAATTTAATTATTAATGAAGATACTCTAAAGGCACTTTCTATAGATAAACCTTCTGACGAGAATATAGTTTATATTAAAACTGAAAATAAATAATTTGGCTACTCTAATTAATATAAAATATTAAAACAAAGTAAAATTCAATGAGATTTTTGTATACAATCAATATGCCTGTTTCTATGAGTTTTTCAAGACATAAAACAGGCATATATTTTTACTTTTAATACATTATTTATTTAAAGATAGTATGTAAATACTCTTAACTTATTTATATAAATAAGCTTATTTTTCTATTTTCTTTATTACTCTACATGGATTTCCAACTGCTATAGTATTTGATGGTATATCTTTTGTAACCACACTTCCTGCACCTATTACCACATTATCACCTATAGTAACTCCTGGAGTTATAATTGCTCCTCCACCTATCCATGCATTATGCCCTATCTTTACAGGTGAGCCATACTCTATTCCTGAAATTCTAAGCTGTGCATCAATTGGATGATAAGCTGTATAAATTTGAACATTTGGAGCTAACATTACATTATCACCGATTTCAATTTTACATACATCTAAAAAAATACAGTCATAATTTGCAAAAAAATTTTCACCTACATATATATTATATCCATAGTCACACTTTATGCTTTGTTCCACATTTATTTTATTACCAACTGAACCAAATAGTTGTCTTAAAATATCTGCTCTCTTTTCATACTCATCTTCCAAAGTATTATTAAATAATCTAGTTAATTTTCTACAATACTCTCTCTCTTTTACTAACAATTCATCACTTGCATAGTAACCTTGACCTGACAACATTTTTTCTTTTTCAGTCATATAATTTACTCCTTTTCGTTGTAATTGTACTTAAAGCAAAATAAATATTCCTGTGGAAAATCTAAATAAATGCTGTCTCCCTTCTCAAATCTCATTTTGTTTTTTTCTAATTCTATTTGAATAGGCATACTTTCACTAGATAAATTATGGTTTCTAGCATATATAGTATATGTAAATGGATTTTCTATGATGTTAATTAATTGAAAACATAACTTGCCATCTAAATTTTCACTAGAATCTAAAACCTTAATATGATGCTCTCTGATTCCCACATATTCTATATTATCACCTATGTTTCCAGTTAATGTCAACTTGCATCCCCAATCTGTGGCGTAAATAGTATTTTCATCTATTCTATTTAATCGAGATATATTTTTACATCCTGTTATTTTTGCTTCTATAAGATATTTTGGAAACTCAAATAGTTCTTTTTTAGGTCTTTTGGGAAGACCTTCTCCTTTATTATAAACCATAATATCATCACAAACTCGGTAAGCTTCTTCAATATCATGAGTAACAAACAATATATCTCCCTTATAATCTTTTAACATGTTCATAAGTTCTTTTTCCATATTACTCCTCAAATGATGGTCTAATGCAGAAAAAGGTTCATCTAAAAGTAGTATATCTGGAGATGTAGCTAATGCTCTAGCTAGTGCCACTCTTTGTTGTTGCCCGCCAGATAATTGCCAAGGATATCTCCCCTCAAATCCATTTAATTTAAGTATTTCTAAATATTTCATTATTATTTCCTTTTTTTCATCTTTACTTAACTTCGAAAGACCAAGTTCGATATTTTGGCTTACAGTCATATGTGGAAATAATGCATAATTTTGAAATAAAAAACCAACGTTTCTTTCTTGTGTTGATAAATTTATCTTTTTTTCAGAATCAAACAACACTCTTTCATTTAATATAATCTTACCTCTTGTAGGTTTTTCAAGTCCTGCTATACATTTTAATGTCATACTTTTTCCAGAACCAGATTCACCTAAAAATCCTAAAATTCCTTTTTCCTGTTCAATTTTTACTTTTAATTTAAAAGAGGATAAATCTTTTTCAATATCTACATATAAACTCAACTATCTACACCTCTTTCCTATTATTTTCTGCTGGAATTCCGACCAATAATTTAATAATAAAATCATTGCTATAGATATTGCTACAATAATCATAACCCACATCATAGCTTTATTCATATCTCCACCTTCAACTGCAAAAAATATAGCGATTGGCATCGTTTGAGTTTTTCCAGGTATATTTCCAGCTATCATAAGTGTAGCACCAAATTCTCCAAGTGCTCTGGCAAACGACAACACAAGTCCACCTATTATCCCAGGCCAAGCTAATGGTACTGCAATCTTTAAAAAAACTTTCCATTCATTAAGACCTAAGGTTCTAGCAGCAGACAACATATTGTTATCAATTTGTTCAAAAGCTGACCTTGAGGTTCTATACATCATAGGAAAAGATACTACTACTGCTGAGATTACAGTTGCTGTCCAGCTAAATATTAAGGTTTTATCAAAATTCAGTAAAAATTTACCTACAAAGCCATTTTTCCCACATAACAACAATAAAAAGAATCCAACAACTGTGGGTGGCAAAATTAATGGAAGTGTAAATATACCATCTATAAAACCTTTCCACTTACCTCTATAGTTAGCCATAATATATGACACAAATATTCCTATTATAAAAGTTATTATCGTTGACAAAAAAGCTGTCTTAAGTGATATCCATAAAGGTGACCAATCTGTCCCCATTTTTTCCCTCCTTAATTTAAATGGAAATAGTGAAATTAATAAATCTATTAATTTCACTATTTCCATTTTATTATAATATACAATTATTTTCAATTTTCATTTATCTATATACAATTTCTTTTTAATTATATATAAATTATTTTTAAACTTATTCTACTTTTTTATATCCAAATTCCTCAAAAATCTTTTGTCCTGCATCACTTAATAGAAATTCTTCAAATTTCTTAGCAGCATCTGCATTTTTACTAGCTTCAATTACTGCAACTGGATATGTAATAGGTGAATGAGTTTTTTCATCTGTTTTTTCAACTACTTTTATTTTATCATTATTAACAGTATCACTAAAGTAAACGAATCCAACATCTGCATTTCCTGATTGTACCCATGCTAAAACTTCTTTTACATCTTTTGCAAACACTAATTTATCTTTCAATGTATCTTTTAAATTTAAATTAGTTAATACTTCATCTGCATATTTACCTGCTGGAACACTTTCAGCTTCTCCAACTGCAATTTTCTTTACTTTATCTGTAGTTAAGTCTTTCATACTAGATACATCGCTACCAGCAGAAGAAATAAGAACTAAATCATTTTTAACTAAATCTTTCATAGTATCAGAAACCAATAACTTTTCTTCATCTAAAGCTTTCATTTGTTTTTGGCCTGCTGAAATAAATAAATCACATGGTGCACCTTGTTCTATTTGTTGTTGAAGCGAACCTGATGCTCCATAGTTAACTGTAAGTTTTACATTGGAATCAACTTTTTTGTATTCTTCTTCAATTTTTGCCATTGCTTCTTTTAAACTTGCTGCAGCTGATATGTTTAATTCTACTGCCTCACTACTTTTACTTGTTTGTTCTTCTTTTCCATCATCTTTTGGACTTTCTTTACTACTACATCCAACTGTCCCCAAAGTTAAACATGCAACTAGTCCTAATATTCCCAATATTTTTTTCATAATACTCTCCCTTTTTGTAAATTTGATACATATTTTAATTCGTTTTATCATGTTTTATCATGTTTTGTTATGTATAACTTAATTATATATACCTGCTAATAAATTTTCAAGTAAATTATTTATATTACTTTTAAATATTTTTCTACATTTTTCTTTTTTTAATGTTAAAATAACCTTATATGGAGGTGGATTATGGACTCATTATCATCTTTGACACCTGTTGAAGTAGCTGAACTATTAAAAATAACAAAAAATACTGTATATGAATTAATCAAAAGAGGTGAGCTTCCTTCTTACAAAGTAGGTAAAAAAATAAGAGTTGATATTAAAGATGTTGAAGAATATATCAACAATCAGAAAACTAGTAAAATTAAAGATACACATTTTAACAATAAAAATATAGATATTGATAATAATTCTAAAATTATTATTTCTGGTCAAGATGTAATATTAGATATTTTAGCTAGGTCTGTTGAAAAAAAATTAGATAGAGTAAATACATTTCGCTCTTATATAGGCAGTTATAATGCTCTATATGAATTGTATAATGGCAGGGTTTCTATAGCATCATCCCATCTATGGGATTTTGAAACAGATGAATACAATAGTACTTTTGTTAAAAAACTGTTACCAGGAATCCCATGTGTACTTATAAATCTAGCTTATAGAATGCAAGGTTTTTACGTTGCTAAAGGAAATCCTAAGGAAATAAAAAATTGGAAGGATTTAACCAGACCAAATATAACACTTGTAAATCGAGAAAAAGGGGCTGGAACTAGAGTTTTGCTTGATGGCAAACTTAGACTTTTAAATTTTAATGGCACTGATATAAATGGTTATTATAATGAAGAATTATCACATTTAGGCGTAGCAAGCAAGGTTTCTCGTGGTATAGCTGATGTTGGATTGGGCAATGAAAAAGCTGCTCTACAAGTAAACAATATTGACTTTATTCCTCTTCACAAGGAACGCTATGATTTGGTCATAAAAAAAGAAGACTTAAAAAACCCTGTCTACCAAACTATAATTAGTATAATTAATTCAGCTGAATTTAAGGCTGAACTTCAGGGTCTTGGTGGATATGATTTGATTGACACAGGTAAAGTCATAGCAGAAGTTTAAAAATAAAAATCGCAATCTATTTTTACAAGACTTATAAATTAATAGTAAGGTAAATTGCGATTTTTATGTATATCAAAAAACTTAACCTATCAAAGAAACCTATACTATTCGTCTTAATAGTCATATATAGAATTCAATACACTAAACAGTTAAATATATATTAATATATATTTACATAATAGTATTTTTCCTTAATGTAGATTAACGCGTTATGTGTTTTAAATATGAATAATTCTCCTCTCTTGTATACATGTGGTAAAATAAATGAGTTTAATAGGTTATATACAAAGTTGCTTTCTTCTTGTATTTTCTCAACTAATAAATTATTAATAAAATTATCTTTTTCATTTTCAATAACTTCACTCCAATTTATTTTAATTTTTAATGTGTATCTTCCTACTAAGTATACACATTCTGCAACAAATAATAACAATACTATATAGTCGGCTCCTCCTGGTTGATATAAACTTCCTGATACTAAGGGTTTAGCAAAAAAGTTATAAAAATTTAAAGTATCTCCTGTATAATCAAAAAATATCAATAGTAATCCCAAAACTCTTAATGCTCTCACATTCAACATGCCTTTTTCTTTATTATTTTTGTTTTTCATATATACTACCTCTCTTTTCGTTAGATTTTGTTATATATAATACTAACTCTTTTATTTGAGGTATAAGTGAATTTAATTGGTAGTTATTTTCATTTTCATAATCAATTAATTCATATTAAACATTTATATTTAATATGAAAAAGGGACTGTCTCAAAATAGAGATAAGCCTCTTTGTCATTGTTGAAATGATGAAAATATAGTTGATTTCATACAAAAAAGAGTGCCTCATGAACTAAAAAGTTCATTTTGAGACACCCCCTTGAAATATACAACTAATTTCTATTAATTAATAATACTACTATCTATAAACTTGAAAATTCTATTGAAATATGTTCTACTATCAGAGTCATATCCAGCGACATGTTCAACACCTTCTATAAGCCATAGCTCTTTTTTATTATGTTTGACTAAGTCATACATTGTTTGGCTATTTTGATAATTACAAACAGTGTCTTTTGTTCCATGTATAAATAGTATAGGAACATTACTCTTTTCGATTGCCTTATATGGCTCTACATCACTATACCAAAATCCAGATTTAAATTTATTATACAAATCTCCACATGCTACTACATAATTTACTAATATATTTGGTATATGTTTTTCTATTACTCCCATTCTAATGGCATCCTTCATTTCAGAATATGGAGAATCTAATATATAAAAATCGACCTCTTGACTTTCTGAATTTATAGCTGTATGCATAGTAGCCGTTCCTGCACCCATAGAAAATCCATGGATTCCCAATTCACCATCTGGGAATTTATTTTTTACAAACTTAACCATACTATCTAAATCATATCTCTCATAAAGACCAAATGTGAAATTATCGCCTCCACTGTTACCAGTATTTCTTTGATTGTAAATCAATACATTATAACCTTTATCTAAGTATTCATATGCTATTTTTAACATTTCATAGTGACTACTTCCAATTCCATGAACAACTATAATAGTATTTTTTGTTTTTATATTTGAATTTATAAAAAGACTTTCCAGTTTGTAATTATTAGAACTTTGTATCATTAACTCCTCTGTCTTGTAGTTTTTTAATTTATCTAATGGTTTATCTTTTCTCTCAGAAAATACTTTTACTACATCCTCTTTTTTTATTAACTGTTCTGAGCCAACTGAGCTATCGTACACCAATTTTCCAAATATGTACGATATGATTAATAGTATTAACAGAAATACAACTGACACAACTATTACCTTATTTGTTAAACTAATATAATTTTTAAAACTATTTTTCATATTTATTTACCATTTAATTTTCCTATATTGTGTTTTTTAAAAGTAATACAATCACTACTTATACTACTCTTATGATTTCTATTATACCTATTAATCTACTAAAATTACAAATTATATTTTTTTAATCATTAATATTTATAAGCTATTACCTCATCTAATAAATATTACTATATACTTTATTGACAAGTACTATCTAAATATTCTTCTATATTTTTCTTCTTCCTCTTCTGTGAATACATTAAATACAACTTTTAAATTTTTCTCATGATTTTCTTTTAACCACAATCTCACCCTATTTACAGCAAGATTAGCTGCTTCTTTTTTTGGATATCCAAATACCCCTGTAGAAATACCACAAAAAACGATATTCTTTATTTCATCAATTTCTCTTATAGTATTTAGAGATGATTTGTAGCAATGTAGTAATTGTTTTTCCTGTTCTTTACTTGGCTGACCACCAGATACAATAGGTCCAACAGTGTGTACTACAAATTTTGCAGGTAGACAATAACCTCTAGTTATTTTAGCATCTCCTGTATATTCTAAATGTCCTTGTTTTTTTATTATTTTGTCACAATCTTCTCTAAGTCTAGGACCTGCACATGAATGTATCTCATTATCTACACATAAATGTAATGGTTGCAGGCATCCCAATAACTTATTATTTGCAGCATTTACTATTGCATCTGCTTTTAAATTAGTTATATTGCCTCTCCATATAGCAATACCTTCCTCTACTTCTTCTATATCATTTACATCTACTAACTCTCTTTCTTCACATTCAATTAACAATAAATTATGTAACATACTCAGTATCTCTGGAGCAATTTCTTTTGGTGGATATACATTAAGAAGTCCTCTAAGTATATCTCTAGGCTTGATTTCATCATTTGATAAATTGTATATTTTAGAAGGAACTTCTTTTGAAAAATATGCAATTAAAGTGTTTATATTTTTCTTTTTTTGTTCGTCAGTTAGAGGTTTGATACTTCTATCAAAATCCTCAAATAAGTTTACATCATCAGCATAATCTCTCCACTTCATAGCTATCTCTCCATTCTTGTATTTTAGAATTATAAAAAATAATTATGTATTATGTACATACTTATTTATTTCTATAAACACTTACATAAATCCTGTTAAAAGTGTAAATTTTTTAATATTAATATATTTAAAGACAAAATATAGAACTATTTTAAGTATTTTATAGAACCCTTTATAGAAATAATATGCTACTTGCTAACACTTTAAACATAAAATTTTTAAATATAATAATTAAAGGCGAAAGTTTCTAAAACTGACACTTTTACACATAAATTTATATACATAAAAACCACTCTAAATCTATATACTCTCTTACCTAGAGTGGTTTTTACACTAAACAACTTTTAAATTTTGTTGGTATTTATCTATATCTGATTTAGAAGCATATACAAAATGACCATCTGAAACCTCAATCCAACTTGATAACTCATCATTTGAACAATTATACATACTAGAATTATATTCCACTCTATTTCTTAGCTTAGCATATCTTGGGTCAGGAATAGGAATTGCAGAAAGTAAAGACTTTGTATATGGATGAATAGGATTATTATACAACTCTTCTGAATCCGCTAATTCTACTAATTTTCCATTATGCATAACTCCTATACGGTCACTAATATGTCTCACCATAGATAAATCATGCGCTATAAACAAACAAGTTAAGTTTTTTTCTTGCTGTAATTTTTTAAATAAATTTACTATTTGTGCTTGTATAGATACATCTAAAGAAGCTATAGGTTCATCAGCTATTATAAACTCTGGGTCTACTGAAAGAGCTCGAGCTATACCAATACGTTGTCTTTGTCCACCCGAAAAGTCAGAAGGATACTTATTTGCATAGCTTCTATCAAGCCCAACTAAATTTAACATCTCATAGACTTTATCCAGTCTTTCTGCTTTATTTTTACAGACACCCTGAATTTTAAGTGGCTCTGAAATTATATCTCCAATTGTCATACGAGGATTTAATGATGAAGTAGAATCTTGAAAAATAATCTGCATACTTTTATTTACATCTTTTTTTACAAATTTATATGCTTTTTTATCTGAGATACAATTTCCCTTATAAATTACCTCTCCACCAGTAGGCTCATGTAACTTTATTATAGTTTTACCAGTTGTAGATTTTCCCGAACCAGATTCTCCTACTAAACCAAATATCTCTCCTTTATATATATCAAAACTTATATCATCAACTGCTTTTACAGTAGTACTTTTATCCAAATGAAAATATTGTTTTAAATTTTTTATTTCTAGTAATTTTTCTTTATTCATTAGAAATCACCCTTCCACCATTTACCCTAACTGGTATATTTATTTTAGGTGCATCTGGATGCAATAACCAAGTTGCTGCACTGTGTGTATCATTAATTTTAAACATTGGTGGCTCCTTTTCATAATCTATCCTAAGAGCATTTTTATTTCTTACTGCAAATGCATCCCCCTTTGGAGGATTTAATAAATTTGGAGGCATTCCAGGTATATTATACAAATACTCTTCTTGTGAATCTAAAGTAGGTAATGAACCTAATAATCCCCAAGTATATGGATGTCTAGGGTCATAAAATATATCTTCTACTGTTCCTATTTCTACAATCTTACCTGCATACATAACTGCTATCCTATCAGCCATAGTTGCAACTACACCTAAATCATGAGTTATAAATATTATTGATAAACCTATTTTATCTTGTAGTTCTTTTATTAAGTCAATTATCTGAGCTTGTATAGTCACATCCAAGGCTGTTGTAGGCTCATCAGCAATTAATACTTCTGGATTACAAGCCAGTGCTATAGCAATTACTATACGTTGCCTCATTCCTCCTGAAAAATGATGCGGAAATTGTTTAAATCTTTTTTCAGGATTATCTATCCCAACTAATTCAATAAGTTCTATAGCTCTTTTTTTAGCTTCACTTTTACTTATGCCTTGATGGATTACTATAGCTTCAGTTATTTGCTTTCCTATTGATATGGTTGGATTCAAAGATGTCATAGGGTCTTGAAATATCATTGATATATCTCTTCCTCTAATCTTTTCCATTTCTTTCTCAGATTTTTTAACTAAGTCCTTTGATTTAAGTAGAACCTCTCCACCTTTGATATATCCATTATATGGAAGTATCTTCATCAAACTTTTACACAATACAGATTTTCCACAACCAGATTCTCCTACTATAGCTAGTGTTTCACCCTTCTTTAGAGTAAAAGACACATCTCTCACAGCTTGTACTTCACCTTCTTCAATTTTAAAGCTTACAGATAGATTATTAACCTCCAATAAATGTTCCAAAAACCATCAACCCCTATGCTATTCAAACCTTAGGGATATATTTTATCCCTAAGGTTTCTAATTAATCTAACTATTATTCTATTGTCCAATCAGCTATGTTCCAGAATATACCTACACCATGATGACCTAAAACTGTATCAGGTGTTAAACCTTTTATATTTGGTTTTCCAACATATATGGCATCTATATAAGCAATAAATGTGTATGGCATATCTTTAGTCATCTCTACTTGGAATTGTTTATATAACTTTAATTTTTCATCTTTATTTTCTGTTTCTCTTGCTTGTTGAAGTATTTTATCTATAGTAGGATTAGAATAAGCATTATAGTTTGCACCTTTATCTGTTCCAAATACTTTATATGTATGGTCATCTGGGTCAAATGGACTTCCCCAACCGATTAAATGTGCATCTTGATTAGCCCAATCTGTTTCAGTTACAACTACAGCTTTAGCATCAACACCTATTTCTTTTAACTGCTGTGCACATATTTTAGCCATATCAACTCTAACTTGGTCACTTTCACCAGCTGTTATTTCAAAAGCTAATTTAGTACCTTCTTTTTCATATATTCCATCAGAACCTAATTTCCAACCTAATTTCTCAATTTCTTGCTTAGCTTTTTCTGGATTATACTCAAATTTCTCTATATCAGGATTATTATATGGTCCCATTTGTAAAGGTGAATATGCTGGTACACCATGTCCCAATAATACACTATCAACTATTGCTTTTCTATCTATTGCATAACTTAAAGCATTTGGTAATCCTTTAGTCTTTTCATCTTTAAAGAATTTAGAATTGAAGTTATATAGTATCCCTCTATAATCTGCAGTTTTCATTATATTTACTTTAAAATTCTTTTCGTCTTTCTCAAAATTAGACATATCTTTAGGAGTTACTTGTGCTAAATCTAATTCGCCTGATTTTAATTGCATTGCTTTAGCTTTGTCATCTGGTACAATCTTAAATACTACTTTATCTAGACCTGGCTCTTTTACAAAATAATCACTATTTTTAACAAGTGTTATACTTTGACCTTTATCCCATTTTTCAAGTTTAAATGGTCCAGTACCTATTGGTTTTTGATTAAATCCATCAGTAGCTATATCCTTACCTTCTAATGCATGTTTTGGTAATATTCCAACTGTTAGATAATCAAGCATTGCTGTATTTGGTGCTTTTAAAGTAATTTTTATAGTAGTATCATTAACTACATCAATTTTTGTTATATCTTCATAATTTGATGCTATTTCAGAAGCATTGTCTGGATTCATTATAGTTTCCATTGTGAATTTAACATCATTTGCTGTAAACTTCTCTCCATCATGCCATTTAACATCATCTCTTAAATTAAACGTATATGTATTTGTTGCTTCATCAAATTTCCAATCTTTTGCTAGACAAGGAACTACTTTATTATTTTCATCATGAGCTGTTAATCCATTAAATATCAATGAATTTATTTCTCCATGTTCATATAGTGCCGGATTTATACTTGTATAGTCATTACTTCCATAAACAAGCACTTTACCATCGTTAGGTTTATCTGTTTTTTTGTCCCCATTTCCTGCACTAGAACAGCCTGCCATTAGACTAAGTATCATTACTAGACTTAAAACTTTTAATTTCTTTAATTTCATGATGCTCCCCCTTTTGCCTTTAATAATAAATATTTTTTAAAGCTTTGACCCCATTTATTTAAATAGATATTTCAAATACCTTAGTATTTGCTTATTTAACACTTGAAACGCTGATTTATAAATTACTTGATTTTTTATTATTGCTCTTTCTTATATAATTACCAATATTAGTTATACAAACCAATGTAGTAACTAAAAATATACCTGGAATTAGGATAACCCACCATCTATTTGAAAGCAGTGCTTCCTCTGATAAAGATAGCATACTTCCCCAAGAAACAATTTCTATTGGCAAACCAATTCCTAAAAAACTCAGTGTTGATTCAGTTCCAATAGCTGCACCTATATTTGTTACTACCATAAACATTATTGATGCAACAAAATTTGGAAGTAAGTGCTGTTTTAATATATAGAAAAATCCTCCACCCATACTTTTAGCTGCTAGTATGTACTCACTATTTCTTATTTGTCTAACTTCAGTCCTTACAATTTTAGATATATTCATCCAGCTTGTTATCCCTATTACGATGGACATAGATATTGGATTTGAATTCCCAAGTATCGCTTGTACAAATATTATAATTAATATTGATGGTATACTAAGTATGATTTCTGTAAATCTCATCATTGCATCATCTACAAGTTCAGATGCTGAACCACTTATGCTACCATAAACAATTCCTATGATAGTTGATATTATTGTCGAAAATATTCCTATAAATAAAGATATTTTTCCTCCATACCATATCATAGAATATATATCTCTTCCCATTGAATCTGTTCCAAAGAAAAAATCTTTACTTGGAGCTAAATTAGAACTTACTAAATCCATATATGTTGGCTCATGTGTCATTATCAAAGATGAAAATACACTTCCAATAACTATAATGGATAAAATGATGATTGATATATATGGTAACTGTTTAAATTTTTCAAACAGAGTTTTTTTTATTTCTATTTGTTCGTCTTCTACTATTGAAATATAATTTTCTCCTACAATCTCAAAATCACTACATTGCAGCTTCATTGTTATCACCTCTATCGTACTTCATTCTAGGGTCTATTTTATTGTTTATAATTTGAGCTAGCATATTTCCAAATACTACTAAAGCCCCTGTTATTAGACATAAAACTAATAACATATTATAATCGTGATACTTTGCACTCTCAAAGCAAAGAGTTCCTAACCCAGGATAAGAAAAAACCTTTTCAACTACATAAGTTCCTCCTAATATGTGAGGTATTGAAATAGCCATAATGCTTATATAGGATGGCATTATATTTCTCAGGCAATGCTTAAAAACAATGGTTCTATTGTTTAAACCTTTTGCTTTACATAGCAATACATAATCTTCCCTTATTTCTTCTAGCAATTTATTTCTTATCATATATGTGTAATACCATAAATGGCTCAATATAAGTACTGTAAGAGGTAATATTAAATGAGATATCCTACTTGATATACTAGATTCCTCTCCCATTGAATAAGCTCCACTACTTGGAAGTATACTTAAATTTATACTGAATATAAGTATAAGAACTAAAGCAACCCAGAATGATGGAATACAGTTGGTTATTGTTCCTAGTTTACATATAATCCTATCTATGAGCTTGTCTTCATGCAATGTACAAAAGATTCCAAGAAGTAATGCTAGCACAAAGGTAAGTATATATCCTGACCCACCTAATATGATAGTGTTTATATAAACATCATTTATAACAGAAGTAACATTTTGCTTATATTTAAATGAAATTCCAAATTCGCCTCTTGATGCATCTGAAATCCATTTTATATATTGACTGTATATTGGTTCGTTTAGACCAAGTTTTTTCATAGCATTTTCTTTCTCTTGAGTACTCATTCTTTCTACACCATCTCCATAGTAAGAAATTAATGGGTCTCCTGGAGCAAGTCTTGCCATATAAAAAACTACAAAAGATAATAAAAACATTACTAAAATAAACTGCAACAACTTTTTAACTATATCCTTTAACAAACCTCTATTCCCCCTTTGTTGCAATAAAAAAAACCACCAAAAGCAAGCGTCAATCGACGTTTAAACCTTCGTGGTTTTATTATCATTAAATAAAAATTAAATTTTAAATATTTATCTATAAACCAATTTTAGCATCATTTATGTTGTGTGTAAACAAACTTTTGAAAAATTGTTAAAATTTCATCAAATTGTTTTATTTTTACCTAAAATTAAATTTTTATGATGTTACGAATCTCTTATTTTATATAATTATTAAGTTTTTTATTATATAATTATTGGTTTTATATTGACTATTTATTAAAACTATATTATATTAGTTTCTATGCAAACTATCTAAGAGGTGATTTTATTGAAAACTAATTATGATTGTTTTAGAATAGCTATGCTTCTCAAAGAACTCTATTCTAAAACAATGTACACAGTGGAAGAAAATTTTAAAGAAAATGGATTGACACATCAACAGATTATAGTTATAAAACTAATAGCTCATAATCAAGAGCTAACAATATCACAACTATGCGATGAGATGTCTTTAGCTAAAGGAACTGTATCAGGTATAGTCAGTAGGTTAGAACAAATTGGCTATGTAGAAAAGTTCAAAAAATATGATGATAAGAGAAATACATATGTTAAATTTACAGAAGATGGACTTGAATTTGCCACAAATTTTAAAAGTAAAATGCAAGAAAGCTTTGATGATATTTTTAAAAATTGTGATGAAAAAGAATTAAATGAATTAGTAAAAAATCTTAGAAATATATTAGCAAAAATAAAGGAGAGATAATTATGAATTTTAAATTAATACTTGCAATAGTGTTTATAACATCAGCTTTAATTTTTTATACTATAGGTGTATTTGGAGAGAGAAAAGCTAAAATTTTAAAAAAGAAACATGTAATTATATTTTGGCTTGGTTTAATATTTGATACTTTAGGAACATTTACAATGAGTAATATAGCTAATAGCCACTCTTTTGAAGTAAAATCTGTATTGTCCCAAAATCTTCATAGTATAACAGGTCTCCTAGCAATTGTGCTTATGCTTTTTCATGCAGGATGGGCTACTTTTGTTTTGTATAAGGATGATGAAGATAAGAAAAAATTCTTCCATAAGTTTAGTATAGTTGTATGGACTATCTGGTTAATTCCATACTTTATAGGTATGTTTATTGGTATGGCTGGATAATAAGTAAAAAAAGTGTGTAAGAAAATGAATATACACTTACACACTTTTTCATATCTATCTATAATGTTTTACTTACTCTTTTACACAACTTCATAAATCCTTATGTATAATTTAAATTTATTAAACACCTAATACTTGAGTTACTCCTGGAACTTCGCTTACCAAAACATTTTCAATAATAGCTTTTATTGTCATAGTTGCTCCTGGACATCCACTACAAGCACCTTGTAATCTAACTAAAACTACTCCATTCTCATTTACATCTATAAGCTCTACATCTCCACCATCTCTTTGTAATACAGGTTTTATCTTTTGTTCAAGCACTTTTTCAACTTGTTCTCTCATAGTTATTCCCCCCAGAAATATTTTTATTACCAAGATTATACCAATGGTTTAAATTTTTGTCCATCTAATGATTTTTTAAATTCTATATTTGCCTCATCAATAACCTTAGTATTCATAAATACATCATAAGCACTACAAGCCAATACCTTAGCTGAATTTATCATAGCTGAAAATCCTATACTTGAACCAGCTGATGCACATGACTGCCATGTATGGCTTGCCACACCAACAGGCCATGCTGCCATTGCAAATTGAGCTACTGGTATCACATAACTTACATCTCCTACATCAGTAGAGCCAGCTAATCCTTTACCTTCTGCTCCATCAGCTATACCATGATGTATATAACTGTCCATAATAGATTTATCATCTTGGAATGCTGTAGCTACACCTAGTCTCTCTTCCTTAGTAAGAGTAGCACATAATTTTTTTGCAAATTCTTCTTCTTCAGGAGTAGTTTTAGGAGGACCAACAAGAATCATATTATTGTATACTAAATCAGTTAAACACTGATTTGGTATATAATCATAAATCCCATCAGTAATTACATACTCCATTTCAGTCTCTGTCATCATAGCTGCTCCTTGTGCCACTTTTATTAGCCTGTCAAGAACATGCTCTGCATCCTTTGCTTTTTTACCTCTTATAAAATACCAACTTTCTGCAAAACCAGGAACTACATTAGGTCTTCCCCCACCATTAGTTATAACATAATGCATTCTTATAGAGTCAATTACATGTTCTCTTAAATAATTTGCTCCTACATTCATAAGTTCAACAGCATCCAATGCACTTCTACCATTATGAGGGGCTTGAGCTGCATGTGCTGTTATTCCCTTAAACTTAAATCTAGCAGATAAATTTGCCAGACTTCCACCTCTCCATGTGGCATTTATATCAAAAGGATGCCATGTAAATGCGCAATCTACATTATCAAAACATCCATTTACACACATTACAGTCTTTCCTCCACCTTCTTCTTCAGCAGGGCAACCGAAATACTTTATTGTTCCATTAAATTTACTTTTTTCCATTAGTTCTTTAATAGAAACGACTGCTCCTACACCTGCTACACCCAATAAATTATGACCACATCCATGTCCAGATTCTCCCTCTACCAATGGATTTTTTTCTGTACTCACAGATTGTGATAGTTCTGGCAAAGCATCATATTCGCCAAGTATTCCAATTACTGGCTTCCCTTCTCCAAAACTTGCTATAAATCCAGTAGGTAAATTGTCTACTTCTTCAATTTCAAATCCTTTTGACTTTAGATATTCCTTTTGAATACTGCTTGCATACTTTTCTTCAAAAGCTAATTCTGGATTTTCCCATATTTTTTTAGATAAATCAATTAATTCTTCTCTTATCTCCTCAATATTATTTATAATATATTCTTTCATAATCTCCTCCACAGATATGTATTTTTGATATGCTTTACAAATTATATTATATACTAACATTCTATTTATTCACAATTTTTTGTTAATTAATTTGATTTATATATTCTTCTATACAATGTATTTTTTCCTTATTTTGTCTCTTCATAAATTCAATGTACTCTCTTTTCCATAGTGTAGTTTCACTATTTTTATTTAATAAGAATTCCAATAAATTAATTTCTTCCATTCTCATATCTTCATAAAATACTACACTTCCCAGTATTGCCAATTCAAATTCACTTAATGAAGCAAATAGCATTAGATAATCATCCCCAAATAAGCACTCAGATTCAAGAATATCAATAAAGTCTTTTTTTGCATTGATGTTTTCCTTTATTATTTTTATTTTTTCAATTATAGAAGTACTCTCTAGTACAGCATTGAATATCGCTCTAAATGAATCATCATCTAATTTATTTTCATCATCAACAATATACTTTTCTAAAGGTTCACTTTCATTCTTACTTACAGTTATCATACTTTTAAAAGTGCCACTTTTTATTGAACTTAGTACAGACTCAATAAATATCTTCTCATATGCTTTTATGTATTTTATCATGGCTTCATCTTCTATATTTAATCTTTCTATCAATACATCAATTGCTTCTTCAAGCAATAAAACTATTTTTTCATTTATTGTACTTTGTTTATCGAGTTCTTCAGAATCATTAAAATCAAAACTATTATTTTCTTCAATAAATTCAACTACATTATTTTCCTCATATACCTTAATTTCACCTTCAAAGATATGATTGTAGATGTTTCTAAATTGTTTTTCTAAAAATTCATATTCATATTCTGAAATTTTCAAATTAGTTGATTCATTGCCTAAAATTGTAGAGAAAATAGAGTTATTTATAATAAGTTCAAATAAGTTTATAAGTATAACATCACAATCTATTTTATAAGTTATTCCATAATCATAAAATAATTTTTCTCTATCTTTCTTTTTAAATAAATTACAAAATCTATTTTCTATATCTATACTCTCAATATAATTTTTTACATAATAAATTCCTTGAATATCCATATCATCTAATGCCAATGGATAATCTATACTCACTGGAATATCATAGGCTTCAAATTTTATACTATAGTTTTTAAAGAAACCAGACAATTCCATTAAAGTATCATTATATGCTATTGAGTTAGTATATAATTTTCTACTTTTCATTAGTTCATAAAATTTTTCTAACTCAAGTAAATCATATTCAAGAATTTTAATGCCTTCTAAATATATATTCTTAATATTTTTAGACGTCAATCCTACAATTCTTTTTTCTATATTTTCAAGTTTACTTACATATGCATCAATAGCATACCAAATTGAAAGCAATAATTTTTCAGCAACTTCAGTCTTTACTGATGTACTTTGACCATTTGTATATTTTTTAATTAAATTTATAAGAATTAAGGATATTTCCTGTTGTATGTTATATACTTCTCTCTCATTTATTACTTTACAATCCATACATTCTTTAAGTAGAGATATTGCATATTGATTTTTTATTAGATTATTTTCGTTTATATTGATGTTGGTTAGATTATTATTTGACATAGTAAGTTTCCCCTCTCATTAGATTAAACTTCTCCAAATTTAAACTTTTTTGCAAATTCCTCTGCTTCCCCTCTTACATTATCCATATTCCCTGTAAATTTTTCATAAAGTTCATCAAGTATTTCTATAATTTCATCATCACAAATTTTATCATCTGTTTCATTTTTTAAGTAATAAAAGATTTCTTGCATATCATTAATAGTCTCTAAATAATCATCCATATTTGTAAACTGTGATGTATATATATTTTCTATTAATTTTTTTGTAACTTTTATCTCCAATTCTATTCTTCCATATCCCTTTAAAGTATCATTTCTTGAAGTTATTATATCTTTTACATCCTCCTCTGAAAGTACTAGACCATAACACTTAGATTCTTTATTAGTTTCAAGCAATTCATTTCTTTCTATTTCCTTTAAATTTTGATGCATAGAACTCAAAATAATAGGTGATATCATTTTAAAATTCTCCTTTTCCATTTTTCTATTGACTTTTAACTTATTTTATGATATATTTAAATTAGTATATATATCAACTCACAAAACTACTTATAATAGTATTATTATAAGTAGTTTTTGTCAACTCAAAATTACTATTTTAATTAAATTTTTCAATAAAAAAATATATCATTACTCAGATATATTTTTTATAACTATTTATTCATTTAATAGTTATTTATAATTAAAATCTAAACAATGATATATTAATTTACTTATCTTTTTTAGCTCTACTTCTGCTTTTCTTTACATTTGAGCAATTTCTACAGGAAGGTGAACAGTATTGAGATTTAGAATTTGTAGGTATATAAATCTTTCCACAATACTTACATTTATTTAAAGATGCAGGTTCACTTGTAATTGCAAATGCATATATAGTTTCAATAGCTGTTTTTAAAGAATTAAATTCCCATGCAATAGTGGGTTTATCTAATTGACTTATAGAAAATCCTATCTTTTGAGGGTTAAACCCTCCAGACATAATAGTCACACTTTCAGTTAATAAGTTAGACATATTTTTATAGACACAAATTTGATTAAAATGTCTACACATATCCTTAGCAAAATTTACAATCCAATCCAATTGTTCTGTATAAAACCTTGAAAATACTAAATCCAAAATCAGTGGTCTTTTTCCAAAAAACTTAGGTGATTCCTCTCGTTTTGATACATCTATACCTCGTTTATATTTTTTAAAGTATACATCTTCATCACTTGCAAATGGGATAAACATATTTACATACTCATCAGTATTCAATATATTCTCTTTTGTAATATAATTCTTTTCAATCATCAGTACTCTTTCTTCACCAACAATATCTCTATTATATACACTTGAATAAATCAATCCTAACAATCCATATTTCTTTACAAATTCAAGTACTTCTTTTTTTAATCTCATTTCTTTAGTTTCTTTTGATATATCTTGTAATGCTTCTTGCCCTATGCGAATTATATCTACTATAATTTCATCTGCAACATCAAATGGATTGTACATAGTAAATACAGCATCTTCTGTTGGTACTATATACAGTTCATCTTCTTCAGTAATTTTATATTCATAATCACTATAGCGAATCCAATCACTAGCAAAATTTCCAATTAATTCTATATTTTTATTCATATTAATAATTTCCTCCCTTTCATAATAATAATTCCCTTTCAATGTAATAGTTAATATTTATTTACTATTACATTTTTAGTTTATTCTATAATTTTCATCATGTCAACTCTTCTTTTTAATTTTATATAACATTAAATCATATAATAACTCTAATTAGCCTAAATATTAATACTAAGCAATAGTAAAATTATAATTAATTTTATCAAAATCTATTTACATTTCTAATTAATATCTTTATAATAATATGTAATATATAAATAATTTTACATATTACATATTATTATAAAGAGAGGTACTCAGAAAATGGATAGAAAACGTGAATTAAAACAACTATACAGGGAAATGAAATTTGACATTGGTGTATTTATGATAAAAAGTGATATTACTAAAAAGATTTATCTTGGAAAAAGCAATGATATAAAAAGCAAGTTTAACTCCCTCAAATTTCAACTTTGTGCTGGGTCATGTATGGTAAGAGATTTAAATAATGATTGGAAAAAATATGGAGAAAAAGCATTTACATTTGAAATTTTAGAACTTATAAAACATGATGATAATAAAACTGAAAAAGATTACTTAGAAGAATTAGATATTTTAGAAATGGTTTGGTTAGAAAAGCTAAAAGAAGATAACTCTTATGAGATTTATTCTTTATAAAAAATACGCATCATATCTTCTTTTTTGATGTGAACATGATAGGATGGAATTGTCATACAATTTTGTGTATGACTCCATTCATCTTGTCATTTATGAGGATAATTGATTCTTATATATGAATAGCTCATGCATTATTTTTTAACATATACAGTTCAATTTTAGTATATAACTTTGATACATAATTTTAATAAAAAAAATCTTCTAATTGATTTTTGTCATAAAATCAACTAGAAGATTTATATAGTTTAATATTTATACACTATATATCACTAAAATATAAGCATTATACTTACTTTTACTATATATTATGTATTCATTTTACTGATAACATTCTATTATTTTGTAGCTTCTAAACATTGCTCTATAACATTCTTATCATTTATACCTATTGCAGTGACTTTATTAGCATTATTTAATACACTCTTATCACTTTTATCTGAAACTAAAACAACAGGAGCGTTTTTAGCCATTGGTGAAGCAACTAAAGCATAAACTAAATCATCTCCACTTGCCACATAAAACTCTTTTGTTTCATTATAAAACTTCTTAATTACATTCTTATTAGTTTCATATCTATCACTACCATCAATTCTTGTTGCTCTATATCTACTTACTATATAATCACTTAGTGCAGATTTTCCTCCAACAGCATATACTGGAACAGGTGAAACACCAAACCATGGGTCTAAATCTGTATCTTCTTCTGCTGAAGCTATATCTTTTGTCAATAAAATAGGAGCACCATCTCTATACGCAACAGATGCAACACTCACTGCGTCAGCTTCATCTTTAAATCCATTTACTAAAAACGTCTTATCACTGCTTTTTATCTTTTCTATTTCAGCTGCAATTTTATAACTTGTATCTACTCTATCTACTCCATCAATTCTTATGACCTGCATTCTTCTCATAAGTAGCATTTTTTCTACATCTTTACTTATAGTATTTTCGCCACCTATTACATATATCTTAGTAACTCTATTAAGCCTTTGTAAAGTGGCTTCTGGTATATCATCCTTATTAGTTAATAAAATTGCTGCATTATTTACCCCTGCAAGACCACTAGCAGAAATACCATCTACCATCGTAGAATCAGAATTGATAAGTACAGCTGTTGTATAATCTTGCTTATCTGCAATAATACCAGCTGTTTCATATTTATCTGTTCCCTGGATATTTTCGATTTTATCTAGTGCATTTGCTGATGTTGGAAAACTAACACTTAATAATAATGCTGAAATACCTAATGCTAATATTCTTTTACTAAACTTCATAAATTACCTCCCTCAAAATAAATATATTTAGTATCAGTATAATATAAATTCGCTTAAAAGTAGTGTAAAAATAGTTACACTTTTTTTATAATTTAAATCACTCTAAATTAGACACATCTCGTCCATTAAAATAACTTCATTCATCCTATAAGCTAAACCATCCCATGTTTTTTTTGACATATCTACAGATGACCTTTTCTCCAAATGAGACAATAGATATTGTATTTTAAAATCTATTGCATTACATAAATTCTTCTCAAAGATAGATAACTCTTCTTCGTTTGGAATACCATCTAAACTCATAGAAGGCAACATTACATATTCTATCTTTCCAGAATCATTAATCTCACTACCAATCCATTCTCTAACGCCAGGAATATCAGTGGTAATTACATCAAGTCCACATGATAAGGCCTCTAAAACTACAACTGGCAACCCTTCATAAAACGATGGTAAAACAAATATATGTGACTTATTAAATAACTCAGCTAAGTCACTTTGGTCTAATTTTCCTAAGAAATTCATTTTAAATGGAGATTGACTTGCAAGCTTAACAATCTCATTATAAGATTCAACATCACTTCCTGTACCTGCAAAATTGACTTCTATTAAATCTTTACGATATACTAGTCCAGATATAGCTTTTATAAATGGAATCAATCCTTTTGATTTGCATATCTTTCCTGCAAATACTATCCTTATCTTATCATTTTTTATTTTATAATTTTTATCATAAAATACACTATCATTATATCCACTACCAATTACAACTACTTTACTGTCGCTTACTCCAAAAGTCTTTATAATATCATCTTTTTGCTTTTTATGAAGAGCAAATATTAAATCCAAATTTTTTATATTTGATATTATATATTCTTTTTCTAAATCGATAGTATTTAACTGTCTTAAGCAAGTCCCATGACAAACAGACATAACTTTAATATCTTTCACAATCTCTCTGACAAATGCAGTTAAAAGATATAAATGATGACATATTATAATATCTGGCTTAAAATCTTCCATAGCTCTGTCTATATTTATTTTAAATTGATGTTTTAATCTATTTAGCATTTCTACATTTAAATCTCTATATCTAGTACTTTCATATGGCATAGAATCACTCATTCCTACAACAGGAAAATTTAGTTCTCCACAATTATACTTTACTGGATAAAAACTTACATCACTTGAAAAACAGTTTACATTGTCATTAACATCTATCCCTGCAATTACAGCTTGCTCATGACCTATTTTTTCAAACCCTTTTATCATACCACACATGTATATTCCACTACCCGTACTATTTGGTTTTTGTGTTATTATATGAAGAATTTTCACTTTTTTACTTACCGCCCCTCTAAAATTAAACAATTTCATATAATTTAATCGTTATATATATCCAGATACAAACAGGAAGAATCATCTTTTACTTTGAATCTTGGAACCTTAATTGCTTTATAGTCATTATCCTCAAAGTCTCTAACTTTATTATGTATATATCCTATGCCAAATTTTTCTGCTATACGTATCAATTCTTCTTCTTTTATGAGGTTATACCTATCACAGGCACTTGTAAAACCATCACTTGTTAACATCAATTGAAAATCTTTTTTTATTTCTAAGTATCCGTATATTGAGTTTTCTACAGCATCCTCATCAAAATCCAATATCCAGTATCCATCTTTAGTATTCTTTTTCAATCTATTGCTTACTATTGTATCCATGACACTTGACTTTATCTCATCAAAAGTCATTTCTTCTAAATTAGAAAGCTTACTCATTTCATCAAACACAGCATTATCAAATTTACAAATAGTTCTATCTTTTATGACTTTAGAATCTCCATTTTTAATAAATAAAGAACAATCTCCTAATAAAAAATACTCTACTTTATTTTCATGAAATTTAATAATAGCTATAGAACTTGATGGTAAATCTAATTTTTCCACCTTTATTCCATTTAATTTCATCTCATACTCTTTTTTAATTTCTATTATCCCACTATTGATAATGCTCTTTAATGATTCTTCTCTATTCATATTTTTATATAAATACTTATTCCACCACTGAACATACCATCTTGCATCACTTTCATTTGATATTAAGTTTTTTCCATTGAGCCCTGTTGCACCATCCAAAACCCATGCTCCAAATGGACTTATACCAACTACATCTTCATTAAATTTAGCTGTACCTTGACTACACAATAGGCTATAGTCTCTTATATTTAAAGCCATATCATCCTCCAAATTGAATATCTAAAAATAAAGTTCTATTTAAAATTATACAGCAAATAAAAAAATCTACAACAAAACTCGTTGTAGATTTTTAATTTAATCAGTATTTATTTTATATTTTTTATACTTTAGTGATGGAATAATCTATTTTTAGTAAATGCCATAACTATATTGTACTTGTTACAAGTTAATATAACATTATCATCACGAATAGAGCCACCTGGTTGTGCTATAAAACTTACTCCACTTCTTTTAGCACGTTCTATATTGTCTCCAAATGGGAAAAATGCATCAGAACCAAGAGCTACTCCTGTTAAAGTTTTAAGCCATTCTCTTTTACCTTCTCCAGTAAGAGGTTCTGGTTTTTCTTCAAATAAATTCTGCCATATACCATCAGCAAGTACATCCATATAATCATCAGAAAGGTATACATCAATAGTATTATCTCTATCTGGACGACCTATATCTTTTTTAAATTTTAAATTTAATACTTTAGGATGTTGACGAAGATACCAAATATCTGCCTTATTACCTGCAAGTCTAGTGCAGTGAATACGTGATTGTTGTCCTGCACCTACTCCTATTACTTGTCCATCTTTAGCATAGCAAACTGAATTTGACTGTGTATATTTTAATGTGATAAGAGCTATAATTAAATCACGCTTTGCACTATCTGTAAAGATTTTATTATCAGTTGGAATATCTTTTAATAAGTCTTCATTTATTAATATTTCGTTTCTACCTTGTTCAAAAGTGATTCCATAAACATCCTTTGTTTCAATAGGTTCAGGAGTATAATTTTCATCAATTTTTACAATATTGTAATTCCCTTTACGCTTTCCTTTTAATATCTCAAGAGCCTCGTCTGTGTACCCTGGGGCTATTATACCATCAGAAACTTCTCTCGCTATAATAGTCGCAGTCTCTTTATCACACACATCTGAAAGTGCTATAAAATCTCCATAAGAAGACATTCTATCTGCCCCTCTTGCCATTGCATAAGCACAAGCTAATGGAGAAAGCTCTAAATCATCAACAAAGTATATTTGTTTTAAAGTATCTGATAAAGGTATTCCTACTGCTGCACCTGCTGGACTTACATGTTTAAATGAAGTTGCTGCTGGAAGACCAGTAGCCTCTTTCAATTCTTTTACAAGTTGCCAACTATTAAATGCATCCAAAAAATTTATGTATCCAGGCTTTCCATTTAATACTTCTATAGGAAGTTCTCCATTTTTCATATAAATTTTTGATGGTTTTTGGTTTGGATTACAGCCATACTTTAGTTCTAGTTCTTTTGCCATACACTCATCCCTCTCTATAGTAAATTAATCTTGAATTTGATTAATTCCATATTAATTAAATTATTCGTACTAATAAAATTATATGGCATATTTATCCATTAATCAACTATATTTTTTAAAACTCCTATCCCTTCGACTTTACATTCGACTACATCACCATGTTTTAAATATACTTGAGGATTCATTCCCATAGCAACACCTGCTGGAGTTCCAGTTGAAATTATATCTCCTGGCTTTAGAGTCATTCCTCTTGATAAATCACTTATTACAGTAGGTATATCAAATATAAAGTATTCTGTATTAGAATCTTGTCTTACTTCTCCATTTACCACACTACTTATATCTAGTTTTAAAGGATGCTCAAATTCTTCTTTATGTACTATGCAAGGTCCCATAGATGTATGTGTATCTAAACTTTTTCCTCTATACCACTGCACGTGTTTATCTTGAAGTGCTCTTTCACTTATATCATTCATTATTGTATATCCAAATATATATTCATAGGCATCTTCTTTTGATATGTTTATACCTTCTTTTCCTATAATTACTGCAAGTTCTGATTCATAATCCAACTTTTCTACTAAATCTCCATGTAAACTTATCTTATCATCCACTCCAATTGCCTTATCTGCTCTTTTAGAGAAATAAATTGGATAGTCTGGCATAACTACATTTTTTATAACACCATCTGGAATTTCATTGACATGGTCTTTATAGTTTAAACCTAAACATATAATATCTTTTTTAGGTCTTACAATTGGGGAACATAATTTCACTTCTTCTAACTTATAACACTTTGCATTTTCAAATGAATGGTTTTTTATTTTTTCTAAATCTCCAGTAGATACATTTTCAATAAAATCATTCATATCTGTATATAATTTGCTTAATCCCAAACTATTAATTTCATATATACTATTTGTTTCTGAGTTAAATACACCTATATTTTCTTCATTGCCAGTACAGAAAGTTACAAATTTCATTTCTATTCCTCCATTCAATAAGTTGATTAATAATATTTTATTTTTATTAGTTTATATCAATTGTAATAGATAATATATATATGTCAATATATATTTAAAAATAGAGTTCTAAAAAGTATAACAATTCATAAATATCAGAAATTATCAAAAATAAGATAATTAGTAAAAGTAATATAATTATAAGAAGATTGTTTTAAAAAACTTTATTTATGCAGATAAATTTTCTATAAAACACAATAAAAAAAGGTACCCTTAATAAAATAAGCATACCTACACTCTTTCAATATTATTATATCCAGCCATTTTATAGTTATAATATTTTTTATTTAGACAAAACCTCTTGGTAAAACCTATTTACTTATAAACTTTCATTAAATCTTCTCCAATACATATATCTCCGGTTCTTAAAATTTCAACTTTATCTATGTCATAAGAATTGGTTATAACTATAGGAGTTATTACAGATTTAACGCTTTTTTTAATTTTTTCTAAATCAAATCTTATAAGTTTTTGCCCACAGTAGACTTTATCTCCTGCATTTACTAATACTTCAAATCCATCTCCATTCATCTTTACAGTATCTAATCCTATATGTATTAGTATCTCCAAATCATCTTCACTCTTTATGCATATAGCATGCTTAGATGGCAAAAATACTTGAATTACCTCCCCATCGACAGGAGAAGATACGACTCCTTCTTGTGGTTCTATAGCAATCCCATCACCTAGCATTTTACTAGAAAAAGCACCATCAGGAACATCAGTTATACTTAATACTTTCCCTGTAAGTGGCGATTGTAATACTCCTTTTATATAATTACTTTTTACTTCTTCATTTTTATTTTTTGAGAATAACTTTTTGAACATATTAAATCTCCTCATTCCAATAATTTAAATTGACTTCTCGTGTTATCTACATTATACACTTTAATTCATAAAATATATTACTTGAAATATACTGTATATATTTATTCCAGTAATAATTATAGTCATATACGAGAACATATATTTAACTCTTTTGTCATCCATATTTTTACTAATCGAGGAACCTATAATTCCTCCTAATACTGCTCCTATTATCATAAAAGGTAATCCAGATAAATCATATATACCAAACCCTGTATTTATGAAAACTGTAACTAACTTTGAAATATTAGAAAATAAAATAGTTATAATGGAATTAAACGCAGCTTCTTTAGCTGATAATCCAAATAATATTGTAAACACAGCCACATTTATAGGACCTCCACCTATTCCTAAAAATGAAGATATAACCCCTAAAAAAATGCCAACAATAAAATATGTAATGTTAGTATTAAACTTAACATTTAAACTTTTATCTTTATATAAATAAACCATTACTAACAAAATAATCATTATAATATTTTGAGTTATTTTTATTATAGAAGGATTATTTACATATGAAATAGATAAATCTAATAACCTTTGACCTATAGTCCCTCCTAATACTGATGCTCCACCAATTAAAATAAGTCTAAAGTTTATTTTAAAAAGTTTTGATTTAATTTGTTTATATACAGAAACAATTGCCATCGATAATACAGTAAATGATGATAACACACTTATTGTCGAAACATCAAATACTCCAATCAAATCTAGCACTGGCTTTATTATTACCCCTCCACCAATACCCGTTATAGCTCCTATAGTTGTTGAAAGTATAGCTATTACAAATAAAATTACATTCATTTAAAATCATCCTAACTAAATTTACTCTGCTCAAAACCCTTTAATTATACATAATTTTTAATCACTTTAACTTAGAATTATAAATACTAAAATTATTTTAGTATTTGATTTTTATATACTAATACTGATATTTTTTCTAGGTCACTAAAAGTAGACATTAAAAATTCTTTATATCCACAGTAATTGTTACTAGAGTCAATATACATAGAATTTTTCATTCTTTTGCATCCACTACCACATATTTTGTAAAAATTACAATTTAAACAAATACTTTCTTTCTTTATATCTTTATGCAAAAATTCTTGCATTTTAGATTTTCTTAAAATATCCAACAAAGTGTTATCTTTTATATTACCTAAATTAAAGTTATCTAGTACATAAAAATCACATGGATATACACTTCCATCAGCCTCTATTACAAATTGTGGTTGGCATTTTCCAATTATCCCACAGGTACTAGGAATTCCTGTAATTAAAATGGATATAAGATTATCAAACAAATTAATACTTATATAATTTCCTTTATTGAACTCATTTTTCCAAAGCTTAAATATTATTTTATAAAAGTATGCAAAATATTTAGGTTCTAAAGAGTACTCTGACTTAGTTTTACAGTCTAAATCATCTAAACAAGGGATAAACTGTATATACTTCACATCGTTTGCTTTTATAAAATTAAAAACCTCTTTTGGATTAAGTGCAATCTGATTTGTCAGAACACATAGTATGTTAAAGTCTATTTTGTATATTTCCAGTAGTTTTTTTGTATTTATTACATCTATATAACTTCCCTTATTATTTGAATATACACGATTTTTATTATGTAAATCTTCTAGTAAATCTAATGATAATCCTACTAAAAAATTATTTTTCTTTAAGAACTCACACCATTGATTATCAATAAGAGTTCCATTCGTTTGAATAGAGTAGTTTACTGTTATATTTTTTTCCATTTTACCAACATACTCAATAAAATATTGGAAAAATTTTAATCCCACTAAAGTAGGCTCTCCACCTTGAAAAGCAAATGTAACTCTATCTCCATTATCCAAAATTTCAAATGTATTATTTACTATGTTTTTTACAGTATCCTCCTGCATAATACCATAGGATTTTACTTCTCTTAAATCGCTCACATTTGCATAAAAACAATATTTACATCTCAAATTACATAACGATGAGACTGGTTTAATCAAAACTGATATACTTTTCATTATAAAAAACCTTCTTTTTTATATATTTTTACTTATTTAATGTTTTTTACTTGTTTAATATTTTCTACTTATCAGATAATAGTCTATAATATTCTTCTCTTCCTGGATAAGCTCTACCCTCTTCTATTTCTGTTTTCCATCTACTTGAACCTGTCCCTTTTACAGGTCCTTTTAAAAGTGGGTCATTCGTTTCTAACATCCAATTATCAACTTTCTTTCTCAATTCATTTGCTATGTCTTGATAATCTGAATCATTTATTAGATTATTTTCTTCTAGTGGGTCTTTTCTTAAATCATAAAGTTCTTCTTTATCATTAGGAACATAAAATTTATCTCTAACAGCTTTACCTGATAAACTCAAATGTGAATCAACTGTAATATATACTTTAGGCCCATCTTCAAAATTTCTAACATAGCTATATTCATTAGTCCTTATGCCTCTCATTGGTCTATATTGATCATGCCATGTCATCTCTGTAAAGAATGAGTCTCTACCTATATCTTCATTTGTTTTTAATAAATTGGCAAAACTTTCTCCATCTATATTCTTAGGAATTTCAGCTTCAATTAAATCTAGTATAGTTGGCAATAAATCAACATTACATAATAGTGCTTCTTTTTTCACATTTTTTTGAGAAGAATTAGGTAATAAAATTATAAGCGCTGTCTCTAATCCTGCTTCTTTTAGCATTCCTTTCGCTCCTGGAAATGCAACTCCATGGTCTGTTGTCAGTATAACAATTGTATTTTTATCTAATCCTGTTTCTTGTAATTTATTGTATATTTTGCCTATTGCCTCATCCAGTACTTTTGCTGAACCATTATATAAAGCTATATCTTTTCTTACATCTTCTGTATCAGGTAAAAACTTAAATACTTCTACTTCATCCAATTTATCTGCATAAGGTTCATATTCATCAAAATCTCTATGTGTTTCAAAAAATCCTACACTTAAGTAAAATGGCTTTTCTTGATTTTCTTTATATTCCTCTAAGAATTTAACTACCTCTTTAGCAACCTTAGGAGCTCTATCCCCTGGAACCGCTATAAAATTATCATATCCTAAGTCATAGGTTGAAGAAAATACTCTATCTTTTATTGGTGGTGCTTCATTTATTGTTTCATGGCTTAGCCCTATTAATGTTGTTTCATATCCGTTTTTTTGTAACTCCATAGGAAGTGTTGTATGTTTAGAATCTATACAAAAACCTAGATGTGCAAGTCCCATTAACCCATTATTATGAGGGTATAATCCAGTTAATATACTTCCTCTACTTGGACTGCATTGAGGTGCTGCACAAAAATAATTATCAAATTGAATTCCTTCTTGAGCTAATTTATTTATACATGGAGTTTCCACATTATATCCATAGTTACTGAATTTTCTACCACTATCATGAGAAATCATAAGTAAAATATTTGGTTTCATTAATACTACCTCTTTCCATTATTTTTTTATATCCTTACTATAAAATGCTACTGTTTCATAAGGTCTTAACTTTAACTTAGGTTCTAAATCTCGCTTTTCATAATTCCCTATCAAATATGTAAGTGATTTTCCTAAAAATTCCTCACTAATCTCAACTTCAACTTCACAATCATAGAAGTTGTTAAATACTATTAATCTTTCATTTTCTAAGCTTCTAACATAAGCATAAACTTTATCATCATCTAGTAAAATTCCCTTATAAGAGCCTTCAGATATAATATTTAATTGCTTTCTTAAAGATATTAACTTTTGATAGAAATTAAAAATTGACCCTTCTTTAAGTTCCTTTTCAACATTTATCTCTTTATAATTTTCTGCTATTCTAATCCATGGCTTTCCATTTGTAAAACCTGAATTTAATTTGTCTGACCACTGCATAGGTGTACGACTATTATCTCTGGATTTGGACTTTATAATATTCATTATTGTTTCTTTTTCGATTTTATTTTTTAAAAATTCATTATACGCGTTATGAGTTTCAACATCTAAATAATCATCTATTTTTTCAAAGTTTGGATTTGTCATACCTATTTCTTCACCTTGATATATATACGGAGTTCCTCTTAATAGATGTATTGTAGCAGCTAACATTTTCGATGCTTCCACTCTATATTCTTCATTACAAAATCTGCTAATAGCTCTTGGTTGGTCATGATTATTCCAAAATAGTGCATTCCATCCACCACCACTTTCAATATTTTCTTGCCATTCATTTAAGAGTTTTTTCAGCATCATAAAGTCAAAAGGTATATCGCTCCACTTTTCTCCATTTTTATAATCTACTTTTAAATGGTGAAAATTAAATGTCATTGAAAGCTCTTTTTCTTCTGGAGAAGAATATAAGATACAATTTTCAATAGTTGTTGAAGACATTTCTCCAACAGTTGTTATGCCCTCAACTCTTCCAAAAGTTTCTTTGTTCATTTCTTTAATAAATTCATGGACAATAGGTTTATCTGTATACATTTCTTTTCCTATATTATTTGTAGAATCGTTCAATTCTTCATCTTTACCAATCACATTTATTACATCAAACCTAAACCCCTTAACACCTTTATCTATCCAAAAATTTACAACTTTATATAATTCTTCTCTAACATTAGGATTACGCCAGTTGAGGTCAGCTTGTGTAACATCATATAAGTGTAAGTAGTACTTATCTGTATTTCCAAATTTTCCCCAAGCATTTCCTCCAAATTTAGATTTCCAATTTGTCGGTAGTTGATTATTTTCTTTGCCCTCTCTAATAAAATAGAAATCTTGATACTTTTTATCTCCTGCCAAAGCTTTTTTAAACCATTCATGTTCTGTTGATGTGTGATTTAAGACCATATCCAGCATCAATTCTATATTATATTTTTTACTTTCATCTACTAACTCTTCAAAATCCTCCATAGTTCCAAACATAGAATCTATTGATGTATAGTCAGCAATATCATATCCATTATCCCTTTGTGGAGAAACAAAAAATGGGTTAATCCAAATTATATCTACACCTAATTTATATAAATAAGGTAATTTCTCTATAATTCCTTTTAAATCTCCTATCCCATCATCATTAGAATCATTAAATGATTTTGGATATATTTGATAAATAACTTTCTTCTTAAAATCCATATGCAAATTTCCCCTTTCATTTTTGTCTAGACAACTTTTATATTTTTATAATAAACCTTTTTTTTGTTAAAATCAATATTTACTCTAAACAAAAAAATATATTCCCTATAATCCTTCCATATTTTCTCTTATTTTTCTGATTTTCCAATAATATACAATTTATCTTTTAGCAATTAAATTTTAAAAATATTTAGGATAACGTTGACATAAAAATTTCTCTATGGTATATTATTTTCAAGATTTGTCTATACAACATCGTATTTTAAGAGGGAGGTAATTTTATGAGCACATTAAAAGAAAATACACATCATAAAGAGCAGGTTGAGCAAATCCTTGAAGCAATTGGGGGAGTAGAGAATATAATCTCTGCAACACACTGTATTACTAGATTAAGATTTGCTCTAAACTCAGAAAGTAAAGTTAATATAAAGCAATTAGAACAAATAGATATAGTGAAAGGAAGCTTTACCTCAAATGGTCAATTTCAAGTTATTATAGGGCCAGGTCTTGTAAATAAAGTTTATGCTACATTAATAGAAATTACTGGACTTAAAGAAGCAACAAAGGCTGAGGTTAAAGAGATTTCTAATAAAAAATTAAATCCACTTCAAAAAGCTATAAAGGTGTTGGCAGATATATTCATTCCTATATTGCCTGCTATAGTTGCCTCTGGTTTATTGATGGGGATAAATAATCTACTTGCTAACCCAGGAATTTTCTATGAACAACCCTTTTTAGAAGTTCATAGTAATTGGGCTGGTATATCTAATATGATTAATCTTATAGCAAATACTTCTTTTTCATTTTTACCTGCACTAATAGGTTGGTCAGCTGTCAAAAAGTTTGGAGGAAATCCTGTACTTGGTATTGTATTAGGTCTTATTTTAATTAATCCAGATTTAATGCCTGGTGCACAATACTCTAAAACACCTGAAGCTGTTACTTACTGGAATATATTAGGTTTTAATATTGCTAAAATAGGCTATCAAGGACAAGTAATCCCTGTTTTATGTTCTTCTTATCTTTTAGCGACAATCGAAAAGTTCTTAACTAAAAAAATTCCTGAGATGGTTCAGCTTATTTTTGTTGCTCCTCTTACATTGTTAATAACTGGTTTCTTAACATTCTCTATCATAGGACCTATAACAATGTCATTTGCCAATTTAATTACAAGTGGAATTCTTGGATTGTTTGAAATTAATGCAGTACTTGCAGGAGCACTTTTTGGATTCATATTGTCTCCATTAGTTATAACAGGTATGCATCACTTATTCTTAGGTATAAATTTACAAATGATAGGTACTTTAGGATTTGCTACATTATGGCCAATACAAGTTATGGCTAGCCTTGGGCAAGGCGCAGCAGCTTTGACAATGTTTTTTATATTAAAAAATAAAAAAATCAAGGGTGTTGCATTAACAGCTTCAATTTCAGCTTGGTTAGGTATTACTGAACCTGCAATATTTGGTATAAACTTACGTTATCGTTTCCCATTCATAGCATCTATGATAGGTGCAGGTATAGCTGGAGGAGTTGTATCTTACTTTAATGTTAAAGCAAGTTCTATAGGTATATCAGGGTTACCAGCGTTTTTATCTATATTTACAGACCAATGGAATGTTTACTTCTTAGCAATGGGGCTTTCTATAGCCATTACTTGTATCCTTACATACATATTCTCAAAGAGCAAATACTTTAATAAAGAATTTATAGAAAATTAAATAATATATGGTCTAATAAAAAAAGAGTGTCTAAATATACTGAAATCCAATCATTAGAATTTTGATTCAACAATTGAGGGTACAGTACAAAACAGACACTCTTTTATATAATTAAAGATTTCTTCTTCTTGCAAAATCTACAAATCTAAATGTATCAACTCTATGTCTAGATTCATGATACTGAAATAATCTTGTATCTTCTAAGTAAACTTCACTTCGTATCACTACAACATGTGTATCTGTTCCAATATCTAGCAATATTTTATCTTCTTCTGTAACAGGAGCTACTGTTACTTCTTTATTTGCATAACCTATTTTTAGTTCTAGATTTTTCTCTATATAATTAAATATTGAACTTTGAACTGCTGTTAATGGTATTTCTGGTATTATTTCAGATATAAAGTAATCTTTATCTAAAATAACAGCTTCTCCATTAATTTTTCTAAGTCTTTCAACTGCTATAACCTTAGTTTTTGTGTCTATATCTAGTTTTTTACAAATTTCTAAAGGCATAATCTCCTTTTTATTTTTTAGTACACTTATTTCTGTATCTAAATTTTTATTCTTTTGTAATTCATTGAAACTAATCAACCCTGACCCTTCTATTTCAAATTTATTTATATCTAAAACAATAGCCCCTTTACCTTGTTTTTTTTGTATAAACCCCTTCTCCAATAAAAGCGACTGCGCTTTTCTAATAGTTTCTCTTGATACTCGATATTTTTGAGCAAGCTTTACTTCGGTTGGTAAAAGCTCTCCTACTGCATATACATTATTTCTTATATCTTTCTCTAAATCTAAATATATTTCATAAAATTTCTTCAAGTAAATCACTCTCATTCATAATTAGTTTTAGTTTGTACACTCATCTCATTTTATATAAATATCATATTATGGGCTAAGCTGTCAAATAGTCTTGTTAATCTTTAAAGCAATAAATTACATAAGTAATATAATTAATTTCTTAAAATAATTTCCTACAAAAAAATAAACTCCAAATATTAGAGTTTATTTTATATATATAGCTATCATTCATTACCTTTATATGCTTGTTACAAGATAATTATATTATCTAAGTAGATATTATTTATATACTTATTACAAGATAATTATATTATTTAAGTAGATATAATCATATTATCTGTCTAATAAGTATAGTAAACAGACTTCTCAATATTATACAAAAGCTTACATCTTTAAATCTTGACTTAACAATACCAAGTACAATACCAAAAACAGTACCTATAATAATTTTTGAAATAATAACTTCAAATGTATAGTAAGAGTTATTATATAACATTATGTAATTATGTATAACATCTATATATCCTATATTATAAATACCAGATAATATAGATGTTATACATATAACTTTACTCTTTGATTTTATAAAATTGTTTAAATAATTCCATATGTACTCTCTAAAAAATAATTCTTCAAATACTGGAACTATTAATACAGATAAAGTCATCATAGTTACATAAAAAAACATATAGCCTCTATTGTAATAAATTGAGATTACCACTAGAGATAAAGCTACTATAAAAAGTATCAACTTACATCTTTTTATAAGTACATTATCTTTATTTTCATTGAAAGCTTCTGTGATTTTTCTATTTCTCACCTTATTATACAAAGGACTATTTTTTAAAAATAAAATTAATGATAACCCAACTATTGTAAAAGAAATTAAATTTACAATGTTAAAATTTTCAAGGGTAAATTCAAATTGACTTAGAAGTATATAATTTAAAATCATCCTTACTATCTGAACTATGAACATCAATGAAATAGAATCCATTATACATTTTTTATAACTATACTTCATCCCCAATTTAAATCACCCCATGTATATACTAATCGTAAAGTCCATTTAATACTCTACTCACAGTTGCTTTACTCCAACTTGTTTCACTTGAAATTTCTTTATAGCTTAAACCATCTCTTCTCAAGTTTTTTATATTATTTATATCATCATCAGTAATTTGTTTTTCCTTTGGCTTAAGACTATTTTTGTAGCTTCTAAGTCTATCTAATTCTGATTTTAAACTATCTACTTCAAACTGTTTTTTTTGAAGCTTACTCTCATAAGAGTCTCTCATTTCATTAAATTCTTTGATGTAGTTTACTTTCCAATCCTCATCAATCTTTGTTTTAAATATACCCATATTTGAACCTCCTTAAATTTTGTTACTCTAGTTATGTATCGATTATAAACATTAATTTCTATACTTATCTTTAAAATCCTTGTACATAACCCCTATATAAGTTAGTAAAATTCAGATATATTTTTACAATTTTAAATATATATTAACAATATCAAAAAAACATACTGTCTTAATATAATATATTATACATTAAAATTTATTAAAATGAACTTTTTCATAGTCCAAATCAGAGTCACAGTATGATTTTTTTTCTTCATCAGGGTAGCCTATAGAAATTATACATTCTACACTGTACTTATCAGGTATGTTCAGTTCATCTCTAATATATTTATCAGCATCTATACTATCATCATGCATCCTATTTCTTACTTGTATCCAGCAAGAACCTAATCCAAGCTCATGAGATTGAAGTTACTTCTTCTTTTTTTTAGAAATTCAATCATCTAAATCAACCCTTTCATAATAGCATACATCTGGCTTACATCATGCCCCTACTAATACTGAAAATGTATTCTCTAGCCTTTGTATGATAAATACTTTTTATAATATTTTATCATAACAATAGAAAGATTTCTCTTTTCCTAGGAAACTCATTTCACCAATTTTGATAAATCCACATTTTATAAGCAATGAATTCATCTTTGAGTTTATTGAATATGTATCACTCTTTAAATATGATACATCGTTTTCTTTAGCTAATTCTTCAGCAAAATCAACTAGTTTAGATGCAATTCCCATCTTTCTAAAACTTGGATTTACTGCCATTCTATGTACTACCATAGCCTTCTCATTAGACGACCAATTTAAATCTATGTATTCTTTAGGTTCATCATAATTAATACATATAAATCCTGCTATCTTTCCATCTACTTCTTCTACATATAAATCTTGTTTCTCAATATCAGAAACAAAGTCTTTATCTGATGGATAGTTTTCATCCCATTGTGTATTATTATAGCCTTTCATTTCCTCTACTGTTGATTTTATAATTCCCATGATACTATCTAAATCATTTATATTTGCTTTTCTAATCATAAAAATATCTCCTTATATTCATATATTAATTTACTACCTTTTTACTTTAAACCATTCTTCTTCTATATTTTTTCTCATTTTCTCTAGTATATTGTTTGCTGTTTGCTTCTCTTCATCTGTAAGATTATTAAAACAGATTTCTATACTTCTATTTTCTTCTTCAATTATTAACTCATATACTTCTAAAGATTTATTAGTTGGAGTTAAATTGTATCCTCTTTTATCAAACTCATCTTGCTTTTTATCCACATATCCTGCTTTTATTAACTTCTGTATAGCTTTGGTTGTAGTAGCCTTATCTACTTTTAACACATTTGATAATTCTACAAGGTTTATACCAGGATTTTCACAAATTCGTGTTAAAAAAGTAAATTGCCCTTTTTGTAACTTTAATTCTTTGTACTTCATATCATTTATTGAATTTACTGCTCTAGATAAAGTACCAACTTCTCTTAATATATTACTGTCTAAAGTTTTAATCAAATACACCTCCAATCAATACCTCTAAGTTTAAAATATATTTAGTTGAATTTTCAACTATATTTGTATATTACCATATATTGGTTGAATATTCAACTAAAAAAATAACTTTTTTACATTTATTTTTATTCATATTTTTGAATGGATGCTTATAAATATATAATTACAGAGCTAAAAAAAGAGCTGTTAATTGTCCCATATACAATTAACAGCTCTTTTTAGGCTTACATCATATTATTACTATAAATAACAACTAAATATATTTACATACCTCATCTGCAAATTCAGTAGTTGAAGCTGAACCACCTAAATCTACAGTTAATTTACTTCCATCAAGAAATACTTTTTCTAAAGCTGTTTCTATCTTTTGTGCATTTTCATATTCCCCTAGGTATCTAAGCATCATTACTGACGATTGAATAAGAGCTGTTGGATTAGCTTTATTTTGCCCAGCTATTTGTGGAGCACTTCCATGAACAGCTTCAAATATAGCACAATCTTTACCAATATTTGCACTTGGAATTATACCTAAGCCTCCAACAAGACCAGCTCCCAAATCAGATAGTATGTCTCCATAAAGATTTGGCATTACCATTACATCGTAGTTTTCTGGATTTAAAACTAAGTTCATAGCTGCTGCATCTACAATTAAATCATCATACTCGACACCATGTTTTGATGCTACTTCTCTAAATACATCTAAAAACAAGCCATCAGACATTTTCATTATGTTTGCTTTATGTATAGCTGTAACTTTTTTTCTCTTGTTATCTTTAACATAGTTACATGCAAAGTCAACAATTCTCTCACTTGCACCTCTTGTTATTATCTTTATACTTTCAGCTGCATAATCACCTATCTTATGTTCTATACCAGCATATAAGTCTTCTGTATTTTCTCTTACTACCACTAAATCAACATCTTCATATCTTGACTTTATACCTTTAAAACTCTTAATTGGTCTTAAGTTAACATATAAATCTAATGCTTGTCTTAAAGTTACATTTACACTTCTAAATCCTTTCCCTACAGGAGTAGTGATTGGACCTTTTATAGCTATTTTGTTCTTTTTTATACTATCTATAATATATTGAGGAAGTGGAGTTCCATATTCTTCAATAACTGCTTCTCCTGCATTAACTTCTTCCCATTCTATCTCTACCCCAGTAGCTTCTACAACCTTTTTCATAGCTTTCGCAACTTCTGGTCCTATTCCATCTCCTGGTATAAGTGTCACTTTATACATTAATATTCCCTCTTTTCATATTAATTAGCTTGATTCTTAGTGTAATTTAATTTTCCACCTGCTTTTAATACATCAACTTCTTTTGATGATAATTCTACTTTAACTTTGAAAGAAGTTCCTTTGCTTAAATTCTTAACCTCTAAAACACCACTATCTAAATTATCTAAAATATTTGGTATTTCCAGACTATCTAAAAGAGATAAATTTTCATAATCTTTTTCATCACAAAACTCCATTGGAATTATACCACTGTTTATTAAATTGGCTTTGTGTATTCTTGCAAAACTTTTTACTATTACTCCTTTAACACCAAGATATAATGGTGCTAAGGCAGCATGTTCTCTACTTGAACCTTGTCCATAGTTGTCTCCACCAATTATAAATCCACCATCATTATCTTTTGCTCTTTGAGGAAACTCTGTATCTACAGTATTAAAACAATAATTTGCAAGATATGGTATGTTACTTCTAAAAGGAAGTAACTTAGCATTTGATGGCATTATATGGTCAGTAGTTATATTATCTTCTGTCTTCAATATTACTTTTCCACTTATAGACTCACTTAGTTCTGTATTAAGAGGGAAAGGCTTTATATTAGGACCTCTAACTACTTCTACATCGCTTCCTACATCAGAAGGCTTTATTATCATACTATCATCTATTAAAAATTCATTTACATCTAAGTTTTCAAATTTAACATCAAATTCTCTTGGGTCTGTAAGTTCTCCTTTTATAGCACTTACTGCTGCTACTTCTGGGCTCACTAAATATACTTGTGCTGATAGAGTTCCACTTCTTCCATAGAAGTTTCTATTGAAAGTTCTTAAAGATACAGAATCAGTTCCTGGAGATTGACCCATACCTATACATGGCCCACAAGAATTTTCTAATATTCTAGCTCCAGCACTTATTATATCTCCTAAAGCTCCATTTCTAGCTATCATTTCCATAACCTGTCTTGAGCCTGGTGCTATTACCAAACTTACATTCTTATGAACTTTGTTGCCTTTTAAAATTTGGGCTACTTTCATTAAGTCTTCATAAGAAGAATTTGTACAGCTTCCTATCGCAACTTGGTCTATTTTAATCTTTCCTATATTTTCGACTTCATCTACATTGTCTGGACTATGAGGCTTTGCAGCTAATGGTTTTAATTCATCTAAGTTTATAGTAATCTCTTCATCATAAATTGCATCTGAATCAGATTTTAGCTCCATCCAAACATCTTCTCTTCCTTGACTCTTAAAAAACTCTAGTGTTTTTTCATCACTTGGGAATATTGAAGTAGTTGCTCCAAGTTCAGCTCCCATATTTGTTATTGTGGCTCTTTGTGGAACAGATAGATTTTTGACACCTTCTCCTCCATATTCATAGACTTTACCTACGCCTCCTTTTACAGTTTGTTTTCTCAACACTTCTAATATTATATCTTTTGAAGATACCATATTATTTAATTTTCCAACTAAGTTTACCTTACAGACTTTTGGTGCTTTTATATAGTATGCTCCTCCTGCCATAGCTAGAGCAACATCCAATCCCCCAGCACCAATAGCCATCATACCAACACCACCAGCAGTAGGTGTGTGGCTATCAGAACCCAAAAGTGTATCTCCTGGTGTTGAAAATCTTTCTAAAAACACTTGATGGCAGATACCATTTCCTGGTTTAGAAAAATAAACACCATATTTATCAGCTACTGTTTGTATATATTTATGGTCATCTGCATTTTCAAATCCTTGTTGTAACATATTATGGTCTACAAATGCAACGCTTCTTTTTGTTTTTACTTTATCTATGCCCATAGCTTCTAATTGAAGATATGTCATTGTTCCAGTGGAATCTTGTGTTAAAGTCTGGTCTATTTTTATCCCAATTGAATTGCCAGCAACAGCCTCTCCATCCACTATATGTTTTTTGATTATTTTATAAACTATATTATCTCCCATACTTTCCTCCTAAACAATTATATCTTAAATATATGAACCTCTAACTGCTTCTTCTTCTGTTGTACCTTTTTCATGTGCTAGTATATCACAATATAATTGAAGAATCTCTTTATCCATCAAACTTCTTTTCAATCTTATAGATGTAGCTCTTATGGCATTTAATAATTTGGTAGCGTTTTCTGGAGAAATATACATTTCATATTCACTCAATTTATTTATTACTGCTGCTCTTCCTGAATGCTTTCCTATTACTATCTTTCTTTCAAGATTTACTTCACTTGGGTCAAATGGCTCATAGTTATGTGGGTCTTTTAAAGCTCCATCTGCATGTATACCTGATTCATGTATAAACATATTATCTCCAACTACTGGTTTCCATGTAGGAAGTATTCTTCCTGATGCTTGTGACACATACTCACATATCCCTCTAAACTTTCTAGTATCTACGTTATTTAAATCACATTTATAGATGCATTTAAGTGCCATTAAAACTTCTTCTAACGCTGCATTTCCAGCTCTCTCACCTAAGCCATTAACTGTAACTCCAACATAGTTTGCTCCTGCTGCTAATCCTGCAAGTGCATTTGCTGTTGCCATACCAAAATCATTATGTGTATGCATTTCTATGTCAAAATTAGTTCTTTCATAAAGAGTTTCTATTGCATTTTTTATAGAAAAAGGATTCATAACTCCTACAGTATCACAATATCTAAATCTATCTGCTCCTGCTTGCTTTCCAACATTTATAAATTCAGTTAAGAAGTCGATATCCGCTCTTGAAGCATCTTCTCCATTTACTGAAACATATAATCCATTTTTCTTTGCAAATTCAACTGTCTTAGCCATATTCTCTAAAACCCAACCTCTAGAAGTTCTAAGTTTATTTTCTATATGAATATCAGATACTGATATTGATATGGCTACTGCATCAACACCACAAGAAATAGATTCTTCAACATCTTTTATCACTGCTCTATTCCAAGCCATTATATCTGCTTTTAAATTTCTATTGCATATGTGCTTTATTACATTTTTTTCGTCTCCACCCATAGTAGGTATACCAACTTCAATTTGGTCGACACCTAAATCACTTAACATTTCAGCAATCATTATTTTTTCTCTATTCGCAAATACAACCCCAGCTGTTTGTTCCCCATCTCTTAAAGTAGTATCTACTATTTTGATTTCCTTTGCTCTATCTTTTGATATAATGCACATATTAATGCCCCCCTTAGTATACATTTAGTTTTAATAATATTAGGTCTTATTTTTCAGTGATGTCTCTAACTTTTGATTATTTTTTTATTTTTTATTCATTTTAATTTCATTTGCAATTTATTTTTTTAGCTTTTCATATCTTGTAATCTATTATATTACTTTATATTAATTATTGCACTATATTTTTTCCTTTTTGTGAAAACTTCTTAAAAATGAAAGTTATTATGTTTTTCTTGCATTTTAATTTAATTTATAAATAGATTTATTTTCAAAAAACCTTTTAAATTAAACCTCTAAAATTCTAGCTAAAATTTAATTTAATCTACACTATATTTTAAGAGTTATACACTATATTTTTAAACTATATAAATAATAATCGAAAAAATTACTAAAAATACTTACAAATATGATATTATTAATTGATTAATAAAATAGAAAATTTTTCATGAAAGGTAAGATAATAATGGATTTTAAGAGCTTAGGAATTAGCGAAGATACTATAAATATTATAAAAACATCAGGAATAACAACACCTACACCTATACAAAAAGAAAGTATTCCTTTAATAAAATCAGGAAAAGATGTCATAGCAGAAGCTCAGACTGGGACAGGTAAAACACTTGCTTTCTTGCTTCCGATATTTGAGAATATATCATTGGATATAGATGATATACAAGTACTTATACTGTCTCCAACTAGAGAACTTGCTATTCAAATAACAGAAGAAGCTATAAAACTTAAAGAATCTAAGGATATAAATATTCTAGCAGCTTATGGTGGAAAAGACATTGGTTCTCAGATAAAAAAACTAAAAGGAAATATTCATATGATTATAGCAACACCAGGTAGACTTCTAGACCACTTAAATAGAAAAACAATTGACCTTAGCAAATTAAAAACTTTTGTTTTAGATGAAGCAGACCAAATGTTGCTTATGGGATTTAAAAATGAGGTTGAAGCTATTTTAAAAGAAACTTCAAATAAAAAACAGACATTATGCTTTTCTGCAACTATGGATTCTCAAGTTAAAAAATTAGCTTATAGATATACAAAAAATCCTGTTGTTGTTTCTATTGAAAAAGAAGAAATTACTCTTACTAATATAAAACAAGAAGTAGTAGAAACTACAGATAGAAAGAAATTAGATGCTTTATGCAGTGTTTTAAACGAAGACAATCCTTTTATGGCTATAATATTCTGTAGAACTAAAAGAAGAGTTGACAACCTTGAAGAGGCTCTTGCTATACGAGGATATAATTGTCAAAAGTTGCATAGTGATATCGCCCAATCAAAGCGAGAAAGAATAATGAAATCATTTAGAAATTTAGAAATACAATATTTAATAGCTACAGACGTAGCTTCTCGAGGTCTTGATATATCAGGAGTAAGTCACATATATAATTACGATTTACCAGAAACGCCTGAAGACTATATTCACCGTATTGGTAGAACTGGTAGAGCTGGAGAACAGGGTTATACTTGTGCTTTTATTGACCCTAAAAACGAGAGAATATTAAGTGAAATTGAAACAGCTATAGAATCTAAAATTAATAGAAGAATTGTAAAATTATAATATATAGGCTAACTATCAAATTGTCAACTACCCTAAAGGGTAGTGGCTTGTAGGAGATTACAAGTTAGTTGAATAGCCTAAGTTTTAACTACGTTATGTAAGAATATATAGGTACTTTAGGATACTTCTCTAGTCCTAAACTCTACGGTGTATCATTAAACATCACTGATGGCAGGCGAAGTGTGGTATATTTAAAACCTTTCATAACATTGGCGAAGAGAGCTTACCACCGTAAGGTGAGGTTAAATTATCTGAAAGGATTAATATTATGGTGTATGTAATTAGCTTTGAAGGAAAACCGTTAATGCCTACTAATAATGCAAAAGCTAGAAAATTATTAAAACAAAAGAAAGCTACTGTTAAAAGAGTTAATCCATTTACTATACAATTACTGTATAAAACGGATACTGAATATATTCAATCTGTAACATTAGGGATAGATAGCGGATATTTAAATATAGGATTTTCAGCTATAACAGATAGTAAAGAATTGATAGTTGGAGAAGTAAAGTTGCTTCAAGGTATGAAAGATAGATTATTAGAAAAAAGTCAATATAGAAGAATTAGAAGACAAAGATTAAGATATAGAAAACCTAGATGGAACAATAGAAAAATAGAAAATGGATGGTTAGCACCAAGTTTACAACATAAGTTAGATACTCATGTTAAATTTATAGATTATCTTAATTCAATACTGCCTATTAAAAATATAGTAATAGAGGTTGCCAACTTTGATATACAAAAAATCAAGAATCCTGATATATATGGAGTAAAGTATCAGCAGGGAGAACAAATTGGTTTTTGGAATGTAAGGGAATATGTACTTCATAGAGATGGACATAAATGTCAAAATCCTAATTGTAAGAATAAGAATAAAGAACAGATATTAGAAATTCATCATATTAAGTACAAGAGTGATAGTGGTTCTGATGCTCCTAGTAATTTAATAACTTTGTGTAATAAGTGTCATACATCTCCTAATCATAAAAAGGGTAAATTTCTGTATGATTGGTGTGAAAATGGTAAAAAGGTTAAAGATTTTAAAGATGCTACATTTATGTCAATGATAAGATGGTACTTATTGGAACAGTTGAAAGAAAAATATACTAACATTAAAGCAACTTATGGTTATTTGACTAAAAATCATAGAATTGAACATGGTATAGAAAAAAGTCATTTTAATGATGCTTTTGCTATAGCTAAAGGTGTTAATCAAGTTAGAAATTTAGAAGTATTTAAAGTTGAACAATCAAGATTAAACAATAGAAGTCTTGAAAAATTCTATGATGCTAAATATATAGATAATAGAACTGGTGAGAAAGTTTCTGCAAGTGAACTTAATTGTGGAAGAAGAACTAGAAACAAGAATTTAAATTCTGAAAATCTTAGAGTGTTCAGAGGTCAGAAAATATCTAAAGGTCAAAGAAGAATAAGGAAGCAAAAATCATTGTATCAGCCAAATGACTTGATTAAATATGATGGAAAAGTTTATACAGTTAAAGGCAGTCAAAATGAGGGGCAATATATAGCTTTAAAAGAAATCAAAAAAGTGCCAAATGTAAAACTAATTAAACCATATATATTTAAGAAGGGATTGAATTGGAGTTGTGGATTATGTTAGTAGAAATCATTCTAAGTGTTTGTTATTGGTACATCTGATATTTGTATGTAAATACAGAAAAAACTTGTTAATTAAATTTGGTGATGAAATTAAACATATTCTTAGTAATATAGCAAAAGAAAAAGATTTAATCATAGTGAAATGGAAGTTGATAAAAATCATGTGCATCTATTAGTTAAATATAGACCAACAATTTCTATATTAGAGATAGTAAGATGGTTTAAGCAAATTTCAACTTATAGGATTTGGAGAATTAACAATAACCAATTATATCTTAACAAATATTTCTGGAAGGAAAAAACTTTTTGGTCAGATGGATACTTTGCTTGTAGTATAGGAAATGTTTCTAAAGAAACTATTGAAAGATATATACAAAGTCAGGGATAGGCTTACATCCACTAACCTAAAGGTATAGTGGTTTTACGCCTTAATTTATAAAAATTGAATAAATAAAAACGTATGTGTACTTATCTTAGATAAATTCACATACATTTTTATATTGTTTCATTTTAATAATATTGTTAATATCATTTTAAATTTTTTCTGATATTAATCTTATATTAATTTTGCACTTAAGTCATCATTAATGAATCTTTTATAGACCATCTTTTTATACTTAAGCTACTAATTTATACTATAAATTCTCAACATTCTCATCTAAATCTGCTGGCCATTTAGCCTCTGGATGTTCTTTTGCAAATTTCTTATTCTTATAATGACCCAATGTTAGAAAAGGTATAACTATAGTGAATAGACCAAGATAACCACAATATCCATATCCATACTTAACTATGTTACTTAACCCTGTAAGAGATATAAGCATTGATACTACCATTATTGCACATGCTGTAAATACTCTTCTTTTCATTTTTGAAGAAAGGAAAGAAAGTGCTTTATGGTCTTCAAATCTATTTACAAGACCAAATATTGTAGTTACTCCTGTAGACATCAAACAAAGGAATAGTGCTACATTATAAATTATGTATATAGTGTTATTTCCAGATTGACCTGCAACATAAAGAGTAGGAAGCGTTGTTTGTCCAGCAGCAGTAAATTCTCTATACCATCCCATTAGCATAGTTACAGCAAGCCCCAACGCAACTGCATTCATAGCAAATGAAATTATCATTGCTTTAGTAGCTTCTTTAGAATTTTTAAGAAGTGGTCTTGAACAACTTGCAAGTGTAGGTATAACAACTGATTGGAATCCTGCATAAATAAAAGTATTAAGTATTGGCTTAAAGTATCCAGGTGTGAAGCTTGTTCTGTTTGAGAATATTTCAGATATTTCTGGTACCTTAGCTTTTATACCCACTATAAAAATAGTAAGAGTACATACTAATATAGCTATGGTCATTGCTGTTGCTGCTTTAGATACAAGCATAGCTCCAAATATAGTAAAAATAAGAAGTACAATTCCGATAATAAAGACGGCTATAAAATAATTAATTCCTATACTCTGAAAAACTGCTGCTGCACCTGCTATAACAGCGCTTACAGCTATTAAAACCATTAGATAATAATATATCTCCCATATTATTTCAAGTTTTGGATATGGACTCCAAAGTTCACAAAATAAATCCTTATAATTCTTACAATTATTATTATTATACATTATAATAACTTCTCTCATAGTAGCAGTAAGTATAATCATTGCTAAAATTGCCATGAGTGGTGCAATCCATCCATATTGCACATAATACTGAGTTTCTTGATTTCCTGTAGCAAATCCTCCACCTGCATGCGAACTAAAAAGAACACTTGCAACTCCAAATATAGCTAGAATAGAGCCTGTTGCTTTTGCTTTTTTTACATTTTTTTGCATAAAATCATCCTCTCTAGAAATAATAGTAAAAAATTTATAATTTAACATACATTTGACAAAATAATAACATTTTTGTCAAGTTAATTCAACAGTAATTTTTCTAAAAATTTACAATTTTAATTTTTTTATTTCTAATCAGGTAAATTTCATGCGTTTATTTTATTATTATGAATTAATAATATTTTTATATTATATTTTTTTATATGAAACTGTTTTTATAACGTTAAATTTTTTACAAACGAACTTATGTAATTAGATAATGCTTAACATACCTATAATAGTTATAATCATTTATTACTATATTTGCATTCTTATTGAAATCGTTAAGACTTATATATAAAAATAAATTTATATTTAAAATAATATTGTATTTAGATAAACTAATTTAATTTACTTCTCTTTATATCATCATTATTAATACATAATAAAATTATCTACTAATGAAAATATTAAATAATTAAAAACATCTTTTTTTTTAATTAATACTATACATCTCCTTTTATCTTAAAATAAATACATAATATAAAAAGGGGGGTGTCTCAAAATGAACTTTTTAGTTCATGAGGCACTCTTTTTGTATGAAATCAGATATATTTTCATCATTTCAACAATGAAAAAGAGGCTTATCTCTATTTTGAGACAGCCCCTTTTGCTTTTAATTTATACCTATGTAGTTGTTGTTAATTCCCTTAATTTTTTTGAAACAAACTTATTTTTTTCAAACTCATTATTGGCTTTTCTAAAACTATATAACTTAATTCAAGTCCTATATACTTATAGTTAATCCTACTCCAACTTCATTTACATTTAACATTTCATTCATCTTAGCCTTTACCTTAAAAGAAACACAGTGACAAGGATACAACATGTTTATTTCTTCTTTTTTCAAATATTGAATAGTACTACTTAGTCTATCATCTAATTCAAAAAGATGAAAACCACCCAAGATTCCAACAATTCTATCATCACCACATACTTTTTTGGCATATTCCACTATATTACAAATTCCACTATGAGAACATCCTGTAACAATAAAAATACCTTTATCAGTCTTACATGCTATAGCCGAATCATCTAAAACATAATCATCATCCCATAAATTTTCTGATTTATATTTTCCTATTTTTGCTCTTTTTTCAAATTTATTTATAGAGGGAATCTCTCCTAAGAATATACAATTTTCACTTATCTTAAAAGGTTTACTCTTTGGTTTATACATAAAAGTATTTCTAGCTTTCTCAATAGAAAATGGTGCTCCTATATTATCATCTCCACATTTTTTAGTTTCAAAACAATTAGGGTGTGCTATAAGCTTAACTTTAGATAAATCATATTTATTTTCTAAAAATTGAATACCCCTTGTATGGTCATTATGTCCATGAGAAAAAATAACATGAGTCAAGTCTCCTAAATCTATATCCATTTTTTCAGCATTTGATATAAATACCTCTGAATAGCCTGCATCAAATAAAATTCTATTTCCATCAATCTCAATATAATAACTAACTGCTGGTTCTCCAACAAAGTACCTATCAATATATGTATTATTATCAACGAGAACTTGTATCTGCATCTTTTCCATAATAATCACTCCTTAAATTGTTGTTTAGTTTAATAGTACGATATTACAATGTATTTTACAATTTAATCTCTTCAATTTCATATTAAAAAAGAGAATTCTATAATATAAAATTCTCTTTTTATTAAATCTATTTTCTTTTATAAACTCGTATTATTAGATAGTTTTAAATTAAAAATTTATACATGTTGTATATTCGTATAATTTGATATCTCAGAGTTAACTGTATATAAATCATCAACGCTCAAATCATGTATATCTTTATGACCAGAAATTCTAGCAAAAGTCTTAAGCTCTTCTAAACTAACATTTAAGAAATTTGCCACTCTATTTGCACTATTTTCCATATGTAATCTTTTTCTTAATTCCTCATCTTGAGTAGCTACTCCTACAGGACACTTACCAGAACCACATATACGATATTGTTGACATGCTGCTGCCATAAGAGCAGAACTAGCAATTGCAATTGCATCAGCTCCCATAGCTATGGCCTTAGCAAAGTCAGTAGATATACGAAGACCACCTGTTATAACTAAGTCTATATCTAATCCATGTGTATCTATGTATTTTCTAGCACGATAAAGAGCAAATATTGTTGGAACTGAAGTTGCATCCTTAAGTAACTTTGGACTTGCTCCAGTAGCTCCACCACGTCCATCAATAGTCATAAAGTCAGGTTTAGCATAAGCTATAAATTCCATATCTCTCTCAATGTGCCCAGCTGAAATTTTAATACCAATTGGACGTCCTTCTGAGACCTCTCTAAGCTCATCTACAAGTTTCTTTAAGTCTTCTTTTGATTGTATTTCTTCAAAACAAGATGGACTTATAACATCTTGTCCTACAGGCTTATTTCTAACTTTGGCAATTTCTTCAGTTACTTTTTCACCTGGAAGATGACCTCCCATACCAGGTTTTGTTCCCTGACCAATTTTTATCTCTATAGCATCAGAATTTTTAAGATTTTCTTCAGTTACACTATACTTATTTGGGACATATTCAAAAATATACTTATATGAAGCTTCCATTTCTTCTGGTAATATACCACCCTCACCACTACACATAGCTGTTTTATTTTTAGCTGCACCTTTTGCTAAAGCTATTTTTAATTCTTTAGACAAAGCGCCAAATGACATATGAGAAATATAAACTGGATTTTCTATTACCATAGGCTTTTTTGCTTTTTTTCCTATTATTGTTGTTGTATTTACTTCATCATGTTCATTTAGAGGTAATGGATTTAATTGAGCTCCCATAATTAAAATATCATCCCAAGAAATTACTGGTAGTTTAGTTTTCATAGGCTCTATTATAGACTTTCCTGTAACAGCCATTTCATGAATTATATCCATATGTTGCTCAACTTCATCATCTCTTCTTAAATATGTATTTAAATAATTTAAATCACCTGTTTTTTCACTATTTACATCAGATTTTTCTTGAACAGATGCTTCTATTTTATTTTCTTTATTTTCTTCACCTTCAAAATACACAGTACTTATTTTTCCAAAATAACTACGACCTTTTGTACATACAGGACATGTCCAGTCTTCACTTAACTCATCCCATGTTTTATCATTTTTAGATTCATCATAAATATATCCACAAACACTACATTTATAAATTGACATATTATTTTCTCCTTATACTCTATTAATCTCAAAACAAATAAAAAAAACAAATTAAGATTTGAAATTATATAAATTTATAGGAGGCTATTTTTATAGAAATAAATTTCTATTTTTTAGCCTCCTTTTTAATTCAGTTTATTTAAATATTACAATTCAGCTTTCCATAATCCATGTAAATTACAATAAGCATATGCAGATACTACTTTATCATCATCATTCAAAGCAAATTTAACTACAGGCTCTCCATCTACTGCTAGACATTTACGTTGACCTCCTTGTTCAGTCATAAGATACACCCATGCTATATGATGTTCTTTAGTCATTGGATGAGCAACACTACTTACTTTAACAGTAACATTATTTCCGTCTACTTCAATCACAGGCACATGTTTTTCAACTGCTGCATCTGTTGTATTAGGAACAAGCTCTTTCATAGGCTTTCCACAACATAAAACAGGAACACCTGCACTGTGTATCATCCCTATAAGATTACCACAAGTCTCACATATAAAAAATCTTTTTTCACTACACATAAACTCACCTCATTAATTATTTTTAGAATTTGAAAAGTTAACCTACTTGGCTACACTTTCTACAATTATTACAAATCCCTTTAAAACTTATGTTATAAGATGTTATTTTTATGTCTGTTTCTTCTGATATTGATTCTTTTAAATTGCTAAGAATTTCAGATTCTAAATCGTACACCTCTCCACATACTTCACATATAATATGATAGTGATTTTCTGTTCTACCATCAAATCTATCTGGATTTCCTGGAATACTAACTTTTTTTATAAAACCATGTTCTGTTAGCTGAGCTAAATTTCTATACACAGTCCCTAAGCTTAAACTCGGATTATCTTTTTTTAGATTTTCATACAAACAATCAGCAGTAGGATGAACTGGATTATTTAATATTTCATTTAAAATCAGTTCTCTTTGTTTAGAAAATTTCATAGTTAACATTCCTTTTTAATTATAATAATTTTTAATAGTTTTCAGCTTTTATATTGAAATAAGCCTTTGGATGGTCACATACAGGGCATTTTTCTGGTGCTTCAGTACCTACATACACATGACCACAGTTTTGACATTGCCAAACAACTTCTTCTTCTCTTTTAAAGATTTTTCCTTCATTTAGGTTTTCTAAAAGTTTTAAGTATCTTTCTTCATGTTCTTTTTCTATTCTTCCAACAGCTTCAAATAAATAAGCTATTTTGTCAAATCCTTCTTCTCTAGCTTCTTTAGCAAATGTTGCATACATGTCAGTCCACTCATAATTTTCACCTGCTGCTGCATCTTTTAAATTTTCTTCTGTTGAAGGCATTCCATCATGTAAAAGTTTAAACCATAGTTTAGCATGTTCCTTTTCGTTGTTAGCAGTTTCTTCAAATATAGCAGCTATTTGATTGTACCCTTCTTTTTTAGCTTTTGATGCATAGTATGTATATTTATTTCTTGCTTCTGATTCCCCTGCAAATCCTGCCATTAGATTCTTCTCTGTTTTAGTTCCTTTTAAGTTCATAATTAATTCCTCCCTTTTTAATAATAGTAATGATTACTATTTCTATATTTATATAATATATTAATTTCCACTTTTTGTCAACTATATATAATATTATTTTTTTTATTTAAATATTCTCATTTTCTAATATATTATTTAGCATATAATTTTTAGAATTATATGCTGTATGTAACATACTTTCTGCTAAATCAGAAAGTGGACTTCCATAAAATTCTTTATAAACTTGTTTTATATCTAGATTTTCATAGCTAGATTTTATTTTTATAGTATTATCCTTATTATACAGACCAGCTATACGCTTAAACCTAATCATATCTGTGACTTCAAAAGATGTTTTTGGCTGACCTGCCCCACTTATACATCCACCTCTACATGTCATGACCTCTATAAAATCATATTTATGTTTATTATCATTCATACTCTCTATTAGACTTTTAGCATTAGCAGTACCATGTATTACTGCTACATTTATGACTTTATCAGCTACTTTAACTTCTGCCTCCTTTATTCCATCAATTCCTCTAATAGGAGTGAAATTTAGTATATTTTGAGGAGGTTGCTCTCCTGTAATTAGATAATAGGCAGTTCTTATAGCTGCTTCCATAACTCCACCAGTATTGCCAAATATAATTCCTGCTCCACTTCCTCTACCTAGTAAATCATCATATGATGAATGCTCTAGATTTTCAAATGAAATTTCTTCTTCTTTTAACCACTTTGCTAATTCTTTAGTTGTAATCACATAGTCCATATCACGTATGGATTCATCTTTATAGTATTTTCCTGAATCATTCATTTCTGGTCTTAATATTTCATATTTTTTAGCTGTACATGGAGTTACAGCTACATTTACAATTTGTTTTGGATTAAGACCTTTCTTTTTAGCAAAATACGTTTTTATCGTTGGACCTTGCATACCTATTGGACTTTTAGCAGTAGATAAATTTGGTATCAGTTCTGGATAAAATGTTTCTACAAACTTAACCCAAGCTGGACAGCAACTTGTAAATTGAGGTAGTGATTTATCATTCTTTGTTATACGCTCTATTAATTCAGATGCTTCTTCCATAATGGTTAAATCAGCTGAAAATGTAGTATCAAATACATAATCTGCCCCTAATTTTCTTAAAGCAGAAACCATCTTTTCCTCAACATATGTACCAGGTTCCATACCAAATTCTTCACCAAGTGCAACTCTTACAGATGGGGATGTACTGAATATAACTATTTTTTCTGAATCATTAATAGAACTTTTCACTTTTTCATAATCATACACTTGTGTAATTGATTCAACTGGACATACAACTGCACATTGCCCACAATGGATACAGATGGCATTATCTCCTGTCTTATCTAAGTCATACATTTTCCCTACAGCGATTTCTTTCTCACAAACAGTTCTACACTGACCACATTTTACACATTTTGATTCATCCCTAAATATTGCAGGGTTATCCTTTTCAATAGGAATTCTAATTTCAGTAAATGAGTGTTTCATCTAATCTTTCTCCTTATAATTTTGACTTTCTCGTAATTACGCTTTAATTTTCAATATTAATAACGATTACTGTTATTATTTTAGATTATGTACCATATTTTGTCAATTTTGGTTTTTGTTTATTCTCTCTTTAAATATTTTGAAATATTTTCTAGAGCCAAATATAGTTTAATCTTAAACATTAAAATTAGTTGTCTCAAGGTTGACATACCTTTTGAATACATACCAATAAATTAGTTTTCTATTACAGATATGTCATTTCCATAATCTTGGATTAAATGTTTTGATAGTCCTGTTTTATTACACATAAAAATGTGTACCTCCTATTTTGATAATTGGATTAATACCCTGCTTATCACCATTTTTTAGAAGAATACACATTTTATTTTATAGACTCGATTTTACGGACTTGATAAAAATTTTAATTTTTCTATATCAATTATTTTGATACTTCCTCTTGAAAGTTCTACTATTTTATCATTTTCAAACCTCTTAAGCATTCGACTTATAGCTTCTCGGGCGGAGCCTAAATTGTTAGCTATAGTATCATGAGTTATATTAATGTTTATAGAATCATTTAAATAGTATTGGTCTATTAAAAAATTAGCTACTCTACTATCTAAGCTAAAAAATACAACTTGCTCAAGAACCCACATAATTTGAGACAATTTATCTTGAGTTAAAGTAAGAAAGAAGTTTTGTATGCTAAGATTGTTACTAGAAATTTCTTTGAAAAATTTACTATCAATTATAATAACTGAAGAATCTTTTTCGGCTTCTAAATTGATATCATAAGTAAGATCTTGATATACACAAGAAGAAGATAACATACAAATATCACGTTCAAACAATTTAAAAAGAGTAATTTCTTTACCTGAATTTGAAGTCATAAAACTTCTAAGCTGACCATTTAAAACTACTACTATTCCAGTACAGGCTGAATTTTTAGAATGAACTAGTTCACCTTTATTATATTTTTGAATATAACTTGCTGAAATTAAATCTTTTACTTCACTTTCAGATAAATCATTGAAAAATGGTAGTTTATCTTTAAAATACGATTCTATATTTATATGACTCATATTAACACATCCTAATTAATTATTTTTTTATTATAGAATTTGGAAGTATTAGAGAACCACCCATAAATAAGACTCCAGTTATAAGTAATCCCGTAAATCCTAAATTGAATAATGATGGAAACTCTGGTGATAAATTAAATAAGGTTAATTTACTCATATCTAAGCTTGAAATTAATCCAATTGATTTTAGAGAAGCATATGACATCGAAAATGCAAATGCTCCAGTAAGTCCACCTAAAATAGTACTAATTGCTTTTTTTAAGTTATCTCCTGATGCTGCACCAACACAAGTACCAGGACAAGTGCCAGCACTTCCAAATCCTAACCCAAATATAATCCCTCCAAGTATAACACCAGTGTTCATAGTTTTAATACTTAAATGGTCTAAGTTAAATATTCCTATTAAGTTTGCTAAATATAGGAGTACACTTGAAAAACCTATCGCAAATAATATAACTTTAGCTAAATGTAAATCTTCTAATCTTAACATAGATAATAATTTTTTTGGGCTTATAGCTCCAACTTTATATAAAGCGTATCCGAAGAATGCTCCAAGTAATATGGCAAGTAATATTTTCATATTATTTTCTCCTAACTTCTTATTAATATTTGAATTTCTTAACTAAAATAGCAGTTGGTATAGCAACAGCAAATACAACACCTGCAAATACATATCCACTAACACTTGATTGCATCATACCACTCATCATATGGCCACTAGTACATCCATCGGCTAATCTAGCTCCATATAATAGTAAAAATCCACCCATAAAGCTAGGCAAGTATTTTTGTATAAAGTTTTTATTTGTATTTACCTTACAGATATCCTCTGAATATAGCTTATTTTCTTTTTTATTCCTAGTTGCATGACCTATAAAACTACCTAAGGGTATTGCTAGTACAAATATAAAATCATAATTAATAGGATTTTTTATTGATTTAGCTAGTTTACCATCTGATTTATCATAATACTCATTTGTACTTTTATATCCAGTTTCTCTTTCATTATCTTCTTGTATTATCCCTTGGTCCATAGAGCTATGAACTATACCTGATAGAACTGAAAATTGGGTAGATACTCCTATTGGCTTAATTAATAAAACTGATATAAAAAATGATAACCCTAATATAATTGCTCCTTTTAACCATTTTTGATTATTCATGATTACCTCCTAAAATATTGTAATACTATTTTACTTTTTCTTTGATATATAGCTCGATATTCCACCTTTTAAGTTATAAACACTATTAAATCCATTTCTAGATAATATTTTTGCAGCAGAATTACTTCTTGCACCTGATGCACAATAAACAACTATAGTAGAATTCTTATATAAATCTAAAGTGTTTAATTTAGATTTTAATTCATGTACAGGTATATTTTTAGACTTTGGAATATTGAAAGTACTGTATTCTCCTGATGTTCTAACGTCTAATATTAATGTTTTTTTGTTATTTTTTAAAAGTATGTTTAATTCCATACCATCAATATTCTCATGTTTACTGCCTTTGAAAAGTTCTAAAAAAAAGCTCATATTAATTTCTCCTTTCTAATTATAAGTTTTGATTGCGGTTGATATTTTTTATTATAGTTTAAAAAAACAAAAAGTTATGTGATTAAGTTACAGATTAAAACATGGATTTAGAATATGATAAAGATGTGTTAAAAAAATATCATAAATTTTACAATATATAAAAAGGAGATACTTTTATGAATAAAAAGATTATTATAGTAGGTGGAGTTGCAGGGGGAGCATCAACTGCGGCTAGATTAAGACGTTTAGATGAAAAGGCTCAAATTATAATGTTTGAAAAAGGTGAATATATATCATTTGCAAATTGTGGTCTTCCATATTATATAGGAGGAAGCATAAATGAAAGAGAAAAGCTAATAGTTCAAACTGTAGAAACAATGAGTTCAAAGTTTAATTTAGATATAAGAAACTTAAGTGAAGTTATAAAAATAGATAAAGAAAATAAAAGTGTAAGTGTAAAAAACCACAAAACAGGTGAAACGTATGAAGAAAGTTATGATGTATTAGTACTTTCTCCAGGAGCCAAGCCTATAAAACCACCTATTTCAGGTATAAATGAATGCAAAAACTTATTTACACTTAGAAATATACCAGATACAGATAAAATAAAAACATATGTAGATAATAATAAACCAAAACATGCAGTGGTTATAGGTGGAGGGTTTATTGGTCTTGAAATGGCAGAAAATCTTCATGATAAAGGTATAAAACTTACTTTAGTAGAAGCAAGTGAACAAGTTATGGCACCATTAGATATAGAAATGGTAAGTGTGATACATGATCATTTAATAAGTAAAGATATTGAGTTGATTTTAAAAGACGGAGTTAAATTTTTTTCTGAAAATGGAAATAAAGTAATATTATCCAGTGGAAAAGAAATAAAAACAGATATGATAATACTATCTATTGGAGTTAAGCCAGAAACAACTATAGCGAAAGAAGCAGGACTTAAGTTAAATGAAAGAGGAGCTATAATAGTTGATAATTATATGAAAACCTCTGATGAGAATATATATGCACTTGGAGATGCGGTAGAGATAACTGATTTTATAAATAAAAAACCTACAATGATTCCCTTAGCTTGGCCAGCAAATAGGCAAGGAAGATTGGTAGCTGATAATATATGTGGAAGAGATATTACTTACCAAGGAACATTAGGTTCATCAGTAGCAAAAGTATTTGATTATACAGTTGCTACTACTGGAAATAATGAAAAAACATTAAAAAGAATAGGTCTAGATTATAAAGCTATTCATATACATCCGGGATCTCATGCTGGATATTATCCAGGAGCATTTCCTATATCTCTTAAGATGACTTTCGACCCTAAGACAGGAAAGATTTTTGGAGCTCAAGGAGTTGGAATAGAAGGGGTTGAAAAACGTATAGATGTATTAGCTACAGCAATAAAAGGTGGTCTTACTGTATTTGATTTACCAGATATAGAAACCTGCTACGCTCCACCATATAACTCAGCTAAAGATCCAGTTAATATGTTAGGATATTATGCATCAAATATTATAGAGGATCTGGTTGAGATAGTACAATGGAATGAAGTTGACAATATAATAGCTGATAGTGGTGTAATAATAGATGTAAGAGAAGAGTTTGAATTAGCTACTGGAAAAATTCCAAATTCTATGCACATACCATTAGGTCAGCTAAGAGATAGACTAAATGAAATACCAAAAAATAAAAAGTTATATGCTACTTGCCAAATTGGACTTAGAGGATATGTTGCTTGTAGAATACTTGAACAACATGGGCTTAAGTGTATTAACATAGATGGTGGAGTAAAAACATATTTAGCAGTAAAAAGAGCAGAAGAAAGCATAAATAAACAGAATAAAAGTGAGAAAATAAATACAAATAGTGAGGATTTTGATATGGATATGGAAAACATAGATATAGCAAAAATAGATGCTAATGTTACACTAGATGCATGTGGACTTCAATGCCCAGGACCAATAAGAAGAGTATTTGAAGAAATCAACAAAATGCAAGAAGGTCAAATATTAGAAGTTAGAGCAAGCGATCCAGGATTTAGCAGGGATATACAATCTTGGTGTGAAAAGACAAGAAATACATTAATGAAGGCTGAGTTTGATAAGACAAAGAAAGCATTTGTAGCATATATTAGAAAAGGACTAACTGTATTAAATGTAAATCCATCTTGCAATATAAATCAAAGTGATAAAAATGGAGCAACACTAGTAGTATTTAGTGGAGATTTAGATAAGGCTATAGCGTCATTTATAATTGCAACTGGAGCTGCATCTATGGGTAAAGAGGTAACTATGTTCTTCACATTCTGGGGACTTAATATATTAAAGAGAAAAGATAAGCCGAATGTATCAAAAGATACTATGGAAAAAATGTTCGATATTATGTTACCATCTCATACAGGTAAATTACCATTATCTCAAATGAACATGGCTGGAATGGGACCTAAGATGATAAACCAAATAATGAAAAAGCACAACGTTGATGACTTAGATACTTTAATAAAAAATGCTATGGATATGGGTGTAAAAGTTGTGGCATGTACGATGAGTATGGATTTAATGGGAATAAAGTCAGAAGAGTTTATAGATGGTGTTGATTTAGGAGGAGTAGCTTCATATTTAGGTGCTACTGAAGATGCTGGATTGAATCTATTTGTATAAGTTTAAATTAAAAATATATTTGTGATATTATCACAGATATATTTTTTTATTATCATAAAATATAAACATCTTAGCAAGACAATAAAAATTATGGAGGATATACAAATGGCACAAGCACTTAATAATAGCAATTTAACAAGGATGTAGAAAAAAATGAGGTTGCTGTAGTTGACTTTTTTGCAATAGCGAATTTCTTGTATTTACATAAAAGAGAGTATCTCATTTATGATTTTCAAAAATCATTTTAAGACACTCCCTTTCTATATTTTTAAGATTAATTTAAATCTATTAAAATTTCATTTACTATAGATTTTGCATCACTTATTATATATTTTGGATCAACCTCATAAAACTCCCTATCTATAAATCTATCAATCTTTTCTATACTCTCTATAGAATCACTTGTAACAAATAACACTATAGATGCATCTTCTATATCATATATAGAAAGTTCATTTTTTATACTTCCATCACTTTGAATTTCATAAACTAAGTCAAACCCTAAAATATTTGCAGCTTCTTTAAGAGAATTTGAACTTTTTTCACTTTCACAAACTGCTACTATCTTTTTATTCATATTTCAGATACCTCACTAATTCTACTCCGGTACAATCATCACTATACACTTTGCTTGTTTAACTACACTTGCTGTTACTGAACCTATCATTCTTGTTAGACCTTTTTTAGTAGATTTTGTCATAACTATAATATCTACATTATCTTCTTTTGCTTTTCTAATTATTTCATCTCCTGGATAACCAAAAGTAAAATGAACTTTAACATCATACTCTCCCATTATCTCTGCTGCTCTGTCCAGGATTCGTCTTCCTAAGTTTTCAGAATTCTTTATCTCTTCAGCTAGGGATATGCCATCAATAAATACTAGTTCTTTTACATTCATTATTTCCACTTCGACTTCATCTTTTTTGAATATTCCTTGTATAAATTCCAAAGAATGCATACTTCTTTCTGTTCCATCAATTGGTACTAATATTTTCTTTTTATTCATGTCACATCTTCCTTTCTTACTTTAGAATAATTAAGTAAAATATATATTTTAAGCTATAAAAATATATAATAAATCTTTACTCTAGGAATAAATATTAATAATATATATAATAATTTTAATATTTATTATTGTGTTAATTTTATAATATTTGACTAATAGTGTCAATGAACAAAATTGTAATTAAAAAAATAAAGGGTATTAAACCGTAAAAGCATTTTCTCTCAACAAATCCCTTAAAATTTCCTCTGGAACAGGTTTAGAGAAATAATACCCTTGTAAATATTCACAATTCATAGACTTTAAATCTTTAGCGTATTCAATGGTTTCAACACCTTCTGCTACAGGTTTCATATTTAATTTATTTATAAGCGATATAATAGTTTCAACTGTGAGCTTATGCTTACTATCTTCATTCATAGACCAAATCAGACTCTTATCTAACTTAATTACTGAAAATGGTAAGGAAAGCATATTCGTAACTCCAGAATAACCAATTCCAAAATCGTCAAGTGCAAATTTAACCCCTAAATCAATTAATTTTTCCATGGTCTCTCTAATTGTATTAAATGAACCTGATGCCACAGTTTCTGTAATTTCAAATTTAAATTTAGTTGGTGACACATTGTATTTTTTCATAATATTAAACAAATCATCAGCCAAATTCTTCTGCATACATTGTACTACAGAAAGATTAACAGCTATGGTGTCTAGCTTTAAATCTTCAAAATCATCACTAGCTATAAATTTACATACCTTCTCAAAAACCACTAACCCAATTGAATTAATAAGACCTGTCTGCTCTGCAATTGGTATAAATTCATCTGGTGGTATAAACCCTAGTTCTTTATGTTCTAGCCTAATCAAAGCCTCAGCTAAAGCAAATCTATCTTTACTAGTAGAAAATATAGGCTGATAATATACATCAAAACCATCATTTTCTAGAGCTTCTTTCAAACAATTTTTTATTATATGTTTTTTCTTTATCTTTTCACTTATAGACGCATCTGCATAAATAACTTGTCTTGATTCAGAGCGTTTTGCTTCATGTATAGAGAAGTCAATTGCAACTATAACATCTTCTGTCGTTTCAGCATTTTCTGGAAAAGAAACAGCTGCAATACTAGTTGATAAATTAAAACTTATTTCTTCTATTAGCCATGGTTTTTTAAATCTTTCTTTTATCTCATTGATAATTGTCTCTGGAGATATTCCTAACTGACTATTAACAACAATAGAAAATATATCTCCTCCTATTCTATATACATGATTTACATCATGAATATGAATCAAATATTTCCCAACTTCTTTTAATGCAATATCTCCATTTTTAGTCCCAAAAGTTTCATTCATAAATTTGAAATCATCAAGAGCAATTGTAATAATAAATCCTGACTGTTCAGTATTTATATTTAAATCTAGTTCTTGAATAAAGGATTGTCTATTAAGTACACCAGTAAGGTCATCAATGATAAGACCTCGATTCTGCATAGAAAGATATGTCAAAAGTAAACTACATGCACATGCTGTTCCTGTAAGAAGATACTGTAAAAAAATCGCTTGTAAAATAATTGCTATAACTGAAACTATAAGAAAACCTCTAATAGCCCATATTTTAGATTCATGCATTGCTTTTTTGTATTTAAAAGATAAAAATGCCGAATATATTGCATAAAAGAAAAATGATAAAAAAGTTGCAGTATATCCATAGCCACGAACATAACCTGTTTCTTTTGACAATCCAAATAAAATGTGTGTAAAAGGATTAGTTATAGATAAAATTATGCAAATTATAAGTGGTATAGATAAAAATAAAAGCTTTTTTTTCATATATCTAATATCCTGATAAATAATAGCCATGACATAAAATAATACAAGAGCCGCTGGTATCGGCAATAAAAATAAATATATTTGATTCAATAAACCAGTCAAAAAAATTGGAAGTTTATTTATATTATTTAGACAAAGTGAGCCTAAAACATTTGAAATTATGAATAAAAATGAACAAATTAAAAGTGCACAGTATATTTTATTTTGTAAAGTAGGTATAAATTTACTTTTAAAAAAGTATACCATCAAAAAAACAACTATAATTGCAGAAAAAATTTCATATTCTATATGCCATACCATAAACTTACCTCACTATTATTGTTTAATTTTCACTATTTTATTTAATATAATATGTTTACAATCATATTATAATTCATATTGATAGCATATTGAGTAATTTTATGGAAAATTTTTATTTGTATACAATTTTTACCTTAAATCCTCATTAAAGCATTAAACTTATCTCAAGCATTGTTATGTATATAGAAATTAAGCAAATAATTCTTTTGCTTTTGTAGCAATTCTTTCTCCAAATATTACAGCTTTTTCGTCTTGTATTTCTGGCCCTTCAGTTGAATGTACATGTCCTAAATGTATAAATGGTTTTCCTAAAGAACCACCTCCAGAGTACACAAGCATTCCCTTAACCATTAAATGCCCTACTATAGTAAGAATTGCAACATCAGGACCGCCACAGACATAGTCACATGTAGCAAAAACTGCTCCCAACTTGCCAGCTAGATTTATCTTTTTTGAATCCTCATCAAACCATTTTTTTACTTCCCAAGTTGTATTAGCTAAATATGTTGGTGTTCCAAATATTACTGCTTTACTTTCATTTAAATACTCTGTATCAATACTATCAAATCTCATAAGTCTAACTTCTATTCCTTCTACATTTTTAGCACCATCTTCTATTAACTTAGCTACTCTTTCTGTGTTTCCACTTCTTGTTTGATATAATATTGTAATTTTCAATTTCAATCCCTCCTTAATGTGTAATAAAAATAATTTATTATATGTCAAATTATAGCACTTATTTTACTATCCTACAAAGGACTATCCAATTATTTTTTAATTAACTATTTTATATTAAAAAATCCCCAAACTCACCTTTAACTTGTTTATTTCAATCTCAACTATATCTGATATATCTTCAAAAGACATGCCTCTATCATGAAGTTTTCCTGCAATTTTGATTTTTGCATTTTCTTCTCCTTTTTTAATCAAAGCTCTATTTTCTTTTTCTATTACATTTCTAACATATCTTTTTGCAAATGGCTCATTCCCGTCGCATAAATCTTTATATTTTTCTTTATCTCCTTTGACAAAACTAAGTGCTCTTTTATCTTGTTTAACAGCCTCTGTACAAATTTCTTCTGTTTGTTCTTTCACAAATTTTAGAGCCATTCCATATTGTCTCACTGCTTTCAAGCATATTCCAACAGTCTGTTCCTTTACAAATTCTAAAGCCATACCATTTTGTCTTACTGCTCTTAAACATATTGTTTCTGTCTGATTTTTTACAAACTTCAAATCAAGCCCATTTTGTCTTACTGCCTCCATGCATATTTCTTCAGTCTGATTTTCCACCCATTTTAAATTATAACTACATTGTTTAACTGCTTCCATACATATCTTATCTGTTTGATTTTTTACTCTTGCTAATCCAAACTCACTATTTCTAACCGCTTCTATACATATTTCTTCTGTTTGCTCTTTTACAAATGCTAAGGCTGTACCATTTTTTTCAACAGCTCTTAAACATAATTCTTCTGTCTGATTTTCTATATATTTTAATGCTGTTCCATCTTGGCTAAGTGCTAACATACATATTTCTTCTGTTGGCTCTTCCACAAATTCTAACATTCTCCAATCTTGCTTGACTGCTTCCATGCAAATTTTTTCTGTTTGATTATCAACACATTTTATCGCATTACAATTTTGTTTAACAGCCTCCAGACATATCTTTTCTGTTTGATTTTTTATGTATATTAAATTTAACCCATTTTGCTTTACTATTTCTAAATATTCGTCTTCTGTTTTATTGTCAAAGTCATTGTTATCTATTGATTCAAATATATCATTTTTATTCTCTTGCATATCTTGAACTCACTCCTTATAAATTTTATAAAATTCAATAAATTTACTCTTATTTTTATTCTATCAAATAATATAAGAATTTTTCAGTCTTGTTTTTTTTTATAAAATCATTTGTATGTTAAAAAATAAATTAATTGCTTCAATTCCAGTATACAATACCCAAAATATGTGGTATATTTTAACTATAATATATTTTTATATATTACAGTTGAGATATTTAAAGTTAAATTTATATAAAATATCTTTATTTATATATCATTTAGATTGGATATATTTTTTATTTTCTTTTTTAGTTTTTCGGGTTAGTAAGGGGTTAGTAATTTAGATTTTCATAGGAAATTATTTTTAAAATTAGTTTTTATTTATAGCTAATTTATTTATGTTGTAATTAAATAAAACTAAATATAATTTAAATAATTCCTTGAGATAAATTTAATAAAACTTAGAGTCCTTATCTAAGCTTAAAATACTAAAATTATTAGGAGGATATAAATTATGGACCAAATTAAGCGCTTACACGAATTGCAACAAAAGTCATACTTAACTAAAGAAGAGTTTGAGGAGTTAAAAAACAACACATATATTGAAAAATTTGAATTGAGAGATGAATGTGACAACTCTTATATTTATAATTTTTACACTAATGATAAATGTAATGATATAAAGTTTATAAAATCACAATTTATTGTTACTCTTATAAAAAACGGTTTCTTATGTGATTGTGGTGGTGTATTTAGACAAAAGAAAATAGTTGATGAATATGATTACGGATATAATGCTATATATAAATGTGATTCTTGTGGAAAAGAACTTGATAAAGAAGTAGAAAATTATGATTAAATAACAAAAGAACTATTCAAAACAGTTTTTATAAATGTTAGATAAAAGTCACTCTAATTTTGAACGATACCCCTCTTAGGAGACAGTTAAAATATGTAAAACTGTCTAAAACTAGGAGGGTTTTGTTATGTCCAAAATTAATTAATCTTAATTAAAGTCATCTTAATTGTTTAATTCAATTTCATACTTTTTTATTTTCTTATACAAAAGACTTTTGTGTATTCCCATAACCTCTGCTGCCTTAGAACATTTCCAATTGTACTTCCTTAACACATCAATAATTAAACTCTTCTCATAATTTTCAACCATTTCATGAATTGAGCAATTACTATCCACATTACATTGAGCCACTCTGCTGATATTATCCATTTTAGATGGAAGGTCACACATCATAATGACCATATCATCACTTACAGCATAGGCGCTTTTTATTACATTTTGTAGTTCTCTTATATTTCCTGGCCAAATATAGTTAATAAAACAATTTTTAACCTTATCACTTAAAACCTTCAATTCCTTATATTCAACATTTAATTTATTTAATATATAATTTGCTAGCAATAAAATATCATCTTGTCTATCCTTTAATTCCATCATATGAATATTTATTACATTTAACCTATAGTATAAGTCTTCTCTAAATAATCCCTCTTCAACCATTTTACTTAAATTCTTTCTTGTAGCAGAGATTACTCTTACATCTATCTTTATAGTTTTAAGACCTCCAACTGGTTCTATCTCACTTTCCTGAAGAACTCTTAAAAGTTTTGCTTGCATGGTCAAAGGCATGTCACCTATTTCATCTAAGAAGATTGTACCATTATTCGCAACTAAAAATTTACCTTTTTTGCCGCCTTTTTTTGCTCCTGTAAAAGCTCCTTCGTCATACCCAAATAGCTCTGATTCTAATAATTCTTCTGGTATTGCAGCACAGTTTATACTAACCATGGGTTTGTCTGACCTACTGCTATTATTGTGAATTGCTCTAGCAAAAACTTCTTTACCTGTGCCAGTTTCACCTGTTAAAAGAACTGAGAAGTTCGTTTTAGAAGCTTTCACACCTGTTTTCTTAAGTTCTATGAAATCTCTATTTTCACCTATGAGCTTGTCAAAACCACAGTTATCCTTAAACTGTTCTTTATAATATTGGAGCTCCATATATTCTGACATTAACTTTTTAGCTACATCAAAGGATTGCAATCTAAATTTAACTTGAGCTACTCCTGCAACTACTTCTCCATTGTCATTTTCCACATAAGACCTACTTACTATTACACTTTTTTCTTTTGTATTTCCACCTGAGTAATGATGTATAGCTCCTTCTTCACAATACTTATCTCTCATAATGTCTAGCATTTTTGTATTTGGTATAATACTTTGTATATTGTGTCCTATTATATCGTCTCTTTCTTTCCCTAAGAAGTCACAATATTTATCGTTAATATCTATGATTACTCCATCTTTATTTACAACAATAAAACCATCATCAGTCATGGATAACACTCTTGCAAATATATCCTTATACCAGTGCTCTTTCATTGTTTCATCCCTCCACTATAACCTTCAGCAAAAATAATAAGTCTTACAATACAATATTATAAGACTTACCATTCTATGTATTCAATGTTTTCTAGAAGTTACCTATTTAATGATTCTATTATTTCAGGTAGAATTTCATATAAATCTCCTACAATTCCATAGTCACATATACTGAAAATAGGGGCTTTGGAATCTTTATTTATAGCAACTATATATTTAGAATCACTCATACCTGCTAAATGCTGTATTGCTCCAGATATCCCACATGCAATGTATAACTCTGGTCTAACAGTAGTTCCTGTTTGTCCCACTTGATGAGAATGCTCTATCCACCCTGAATCTACTGCCGCTCTTGAAGCACCAATCTCTGCCCCCAATTTATCCGCCAATTCTTTTATTAGTTCAAATCCTTCTGCCTTCTTTAATCCTCTTCCTGCTGATACTATTATTCTAGCATCAGTTAGATTTATGGATTTCTTTTCTTGTGGAAGCATTTCTACTAATCTAGTTCTAATCATTTTTTCATTAAGTTCTGGAGTAATAACCTCTAAAACTCCAGCCTCTGATTCACTTCTTACAGCTTTTGCCATAACCCCTGGACGAACTGTTGACATCTGTGGTCTATTTTTTGGACAAACAATAGTAGCCATTAAATTTCCACCAAAGGCTGGTCTTGTTTGTAATAACTTATTATCCGTTGAATCTATTTCAAGTTTTGTACAGTCAGCAGTTAGACCTGTTCCAACTTTACCTGCAATTCTAGGTGCGATATCTCTTCCTATAGAAGTAGCTCCAACTAGTACAACCTCTGGCTTTTTCTCTTCAATTAAACCTGCTATTGAAATTGCATATCCATCAGTTGTGAAATCTTTAAGAAGAGGGTCGTTGATATAATATGCTTTATCAACACTATAGTGAAGTAACTCCTTTACTTCTTTCTCTACTTCATATCCAGCTATTACAACTGCAAGCTCTTTTCCTAATTGGTCAGCAAGCTTTCTTCCCTCACCAATAAGTTCTATAGTAACAGGATTGATTTTGCCTTCCCTTTGCTCTCCTATTACCCAAACGCCATTATAATCATTTAAATTTATACCTTGATTAACTTTTGCTCTCATCATCTTAACACTCCTATACTAGTTTCAAATCGAATAGTATTTCTACTAATTTCTCAGCTTTTTCCTTTTTATTTATACCTTCGATTATTTCATTATGCTTGTCTTTAACTGGTACAAAAGACTTGTAAACATTTGTAGGTGAACCCTTTAATCCAATTTGAGTTGTATCAACAGCTAAGTCTTCAAGTGTTAACACAGTAATCTTTGCATCTCCATTATTATAAGCTCCTAAGATTCCTTTGACACTTGGATATCTTGGATTATTTAACTCTTTTATAGCAGTTAGTAAAACTGGCATCTTTGCTTCTATTAAATAATCTCCTGTCTCTGTATAACGAGTTACTAGTAATTTATCATCTTGAACCTTTACTTCTTTTGCATAGGTAACCTGTGGTACCCCTAAGAATTCTGCAACCTCTGGTCCAACCTGAGCTGTATCTCCATCTATAGCTTGTCTTCCACAGAATATTACATCATACTTTCCAACCTTCTCTATAGCAGCAGCAATAATTGTAGATGTGGCCCAGGTATCTGAACCACCAAAAGCTCTATCTGAAATTAAGTATGCTTCGTCAGCGCCCATTGCCAAAGCTTCTTTTAAAGCACTTTTAGCCTGAGGAGGTCCCATGCTTATAACCTTAATCACTGCTCCCAGTTCATCTTTTATTTTTAAAGCTTCTTCTAAAGCATTTCTATCATCTGGATTGATTATACTTGGTACACCATCTCTTATTAGGGTACCTGTCTCTTTATTTATTTTAACTTCATTAGTATCTGGAACTTGCTTTAAGCAAACAACTATATTCATGCTCTTCCTCCTATCCTAGTACTGCTCTTGAAATAACAACCTTGTGTATTTCTGAAGTACCTTCATAAATTTCTGTTATCTTGGCATCTCTGTACATTCTCTCTAATGGATAATCCTTCATATATCCATATCCTCCATGGATTTGAAGAGCTAGGTTTGTAACCTCTCTTGCAGTACGTGACGCATTGTATTTTGCCATAGCAGCTTCTTTAGTATGTTTTTCTCCTCTAGCTTTTAAGTCTGCAGCATAATATACCAACAACTTTGCTGATTCCACCATAGTCGCCATATCTGCTATATACCATTGAATACCTTGCAAAGCTGAAATTGGTTTGCCAAACTGAACTCTTTCTTTAGAATATTTGATACTTTCTTCTAAAGCCCCTTCAGCAATTCCTACAGCTTGAGCTCCAACTCCAATTCTTGCTCCATCTAGGCAAGTCATAGCTATGTTAAAGCCTTTTCCTTCTTTTCCTAATAAATTAGACTTTGGAACTCTACAGTTATCAAATATTAACTCTGCAGTTTCTGAACCATGGATACCCATTTTTTCTTCAATTTTTCCTATTGAAAAACCTGGAGTCCCTTTGTCAACGATGATAGCAGACATTCCCTTTATTCCCTTTGATGGCTCTGTCAATGCAAATATTATTAATGATTCTGCTTGACCTCCACCAGAAATAAAGCACTTAGTCCCATTTAAGACATATTCATCAGTTGCTTCATCAATGATTGCAGTTGTTGCAGCTCTTGCGGCATCTGAACCAGCATTAGGCTCAGTTAAAGCAAAAGCACCTACACACCCACCTTCAGCCATCATCGGAAGGTATTTTTTCTTTTGCTCCTCAGTACCAAATTTTAAAATAGCTTGAGCATATATTGTGTGTATTGATAATATTGCTGCAGATGCTGCACATTTTTTGGCAACCTCAGTAACAACAATTACCTTTTCTATATCTGCTCCACCAGAACCACCATACTCTACAGGTGTTCCAATACCATTAAAGCCTATTTTAGCCATTTTGCTAAAAAGCTCTCTTGGAAAAATACCTGTTCTATCAGTTTCAGCAGCTATTGGTGCTATTTCCTTCTCTGCAAATTCTTTTGCTACTCTTTGAAGCATTAATTGTGCTTCTGTTAATCTAAAATCCATAAAATTTCCTCCTATTTATTAACGTACTTCACATGTTTCTTTATTCATTGCTACAATTCCAGACTCAATTAGAACTTCTATATCAGAATCACTGTATCCAAGTTCTCTCAATATCTCATCTGAATGTTCTCCTATAAGTGGAGCATCACAAGTCATGTTAACTTCAATATTTCCAAACTTAACTGGAGTGGATGCAAGCATTGTCTTATTTCCATTTTTACTTGTATGTTCATATATATAGTTATTAGCAATAGCCTGTTCATCAGTTACTACATCATTAACATGTTGAATTCTTTCATGGGCTATATCCGCAGTAGTAAGCTTTTCAACCATCTCATTTTGAGTGAATTTTGCAAATTCACCATCCAAAATATTAATAAGCTCTGTAGCATTTTTCTTACTTTCTACTGAAGATGCAAATTTTTCTTCTTTTATTAAATCTTCTCTTCCAAATAATCTGCAAAGTGCCTCAAAATATCTTTCATGCTCTAGGATACTTAAGAATATCCACTTTCCATCCTTACAACGATAAGAGTTTATTACTGGAGAAATAGCATTTTTTCTAGTTTTTGGATACTCATCGCTAAACTGTGTAGATGCTAATAAAGATGATGCATTCCATATTGCTTGTCCAAATAAAGATGCCATTACTTTTTGTCCTTTTCCAGTCTTAGCTTGTTGATACAAAGCTGCACATATACCTCCAGATAAACTACAAGAAGTTGTGGCATCTCCAAAGGCTATAGGTGGGTTTATTGGGCTTGTATCCTTCTCTGCGATATCAAGCATAGCTCCACTTCTTGCCCAAAAGGCAACTGTATCAAAACCTGCATTATCCTTAGCAGGTCCAAAATCGCCAAAACCATTTATTTGTCCCCAGATAAGATGTGGATGCTTTTTGCTTAATGATTCATAGTCAAGACCTAGTCTTTTTAATGCTCCTGTTCTATAGCTTGAAACAAATACGTTTGCTTCACTTAAAAGCTTATCCATAATTTCAATTCCAGTTTCACTCTTAAGATTTATAGACAAACCTCTTTTATTTGAATTATATGTGCTGTAGAAAGGATTATTATAATCATCTATTGGCATTGTCATTGTTGCCCCTGTCTTTCTTCCTGGGTCTCCAAAGCTTGGCTCTACCTTAATAACATCAGCACCCCAGTCAGCTAATATTTTGGAAGTTCCTGGACCTGCTACAAAATATGTTAAGTCAATGACCTTAACTCCTTCTAATGGTTTATTTAACACTTTCAATTCCTCCTTATACTGTCAACTTGGTATTTTAAATATGGTATTTATGGTATTAAAACATAAAATTTATTGTATATACTTTATATACTTTGAAAATTGATTCTACAATATCAAAATATAATTTATACTTTTTGTCTTTTCTGTTATGGTAATCCTGGGAACATTGTAAACAGAAGAACTGCTACTACGGTTCCAATAATCGGGGTTAAAACAGTTACCCAGAATATTGGCATATAAGCATCCTTATGTGATTCATTACATAGACCATTTGTTACAGTAACGATATATCCATTGTGTGGAAGTGAATCTAATGCTGCTGACGAAATTGCCATAGTTCTAGTTAATGCTGCAGCAGAGACACCCTTAGCTAAAAATACTGGTCCAAGAAGTGGAGCCGCAATTCCAAGTCCACCTGAAGCTGACCCACAGATACCCGCAATAACTGTAGTTCCAACTGCAGCCCCTGCAATAGGAGGTCCAGGAATATTAGTCATAGCATTAACTATGAAGTCAAAACCGACTGCTGATTTTACAACTGAACCAAATGCTACTACAGCACAAGTATTACATATTGCTACTACTGTAGTTTTACATGCATCACCAACATGGCCAACTATTTTTGCATTATCTTGATATTTATTTAACAATAAATATACTAATAAAGCTCCAATAAATACTCCTACCTCAATTGGTACTATTGCTTGTCCATTAATTTTCACATTAATTATTAGGATTGATACTATTAATGGAATTAACGCAATTAGACCATTAGGACCATTTTCTCTCTTAGAATTAGTTGTTGCTACTTCATCAAATGTATCTGATTCATGTGCTATAAAATGCCCACCATTGGCTTTTTCTTTTGAAACCATCTTGTATAAAATGGTGCTTCCAACTATAAACATTACTGCACATGATATAAATCCATTTACTGCTCCAGCCATAATATCTGTCCCTAATGTTGAAGCTGGAATAATATTATGAATCTGAGGTGCCCCTGGTGCAACCATAGCAAAAGTTGAACATCCAAAAGTCAAGGCTGCTGGTATAAATCGTCGTGGCAAATCAGCTTCTTTAAAAATTTCTAAAGCTATCGGAAACACTGCAAAGCTTACAACGAAAACGCTTACTCCTCCATAAGCTAATATTCCACAAGCTATTGGAATAGAAAGTAATGCTTTATCCTTACCAATCCATCTTACAATCATCTTAGCAATAGATTTTGCTCCACCAGTAATCTCCATTATTTTTCCCATTAAGGTACCTGTTAGGAAAATAAAGAAATTTGCCTGAAGAAATTCAACAAATCCTGTCATATAATCCACCTTAAGTGCATCATACACATTTAAATTCCCTGTTATAGCAACTAATAATGAACATACAATTGCTATTATAAAAATATTTACTCCCTTCATAACCATTACAACTAGAAGGGATAGAGCCATGATAATCCCTACTAAACTTATAATTACTCCCGTATTCATAAATTAACTCCTTTTAAAATTAAACTATAAAACTATATGTATTTTTTCACGAAATTTAGATTTTGAATATATTCTATATTTGTTCTAATTTTAGTTATAATAATTACTTATTTTCAAAAATCGGTTTTCTCTTTTCTATAAATGCATCCATGCCTTCTTGCTTATCTCTTGTAGCAAAAGTTAAGCCTGCAATATCTTTCTCTAGTTCAAGAGCATTTTTTAAATCCATATCTATCCCTTTATTAATAGCAACTTTTGCATATCTTATTGCTATTGGTGCTTTTTCAACTATTTGGTTCATCATCTTAATTGTCTCTTCTAAAAGCACATCACTTGGAACCACTTTATTAATAAGACCAATAGATTTAGCTTCTTCTGCGTTTACTTGTCTTCCTGTAAAAATTAATTCCTTGGCTATCCCAGTTCCAACAAGTCTTGATAATCTTTGAGTTCCACCAAAACATGGAATGACTCCTAAATTAACTTCAGGTTGTCCAAATATAGCCTTTTCTGATGCAATTCTAATGTCACAACTCATAGCAAGTTCACATCCACCACCTAATGCATATCCATTGACTGCTGCTATTACTGTTTTCTCAAGAGCTTCAATTTTATCAAAAATTCCTTGGGCATAACCTGCATATTTTCTGCCTTCTTCACTTTTATAGTTTTGCATCTGACGTATATCAGCTCCAGCTACAAAAACTTTACCTTCTCCAGTAATAATAACTCCTAATATTTCCTCCTTTTCTGATACTACATCAATAACTTGAGATAATTCTCTAAGAGTGTCATTGTTAAGAGCATTTAAAGCTTTAGGTCTATTTATAGTAATAACACAGACTTTATCCTTAACTTCCACCTTAAGATTTTTCAAATTTTCCATTACAAATCCCATCATATTCCCCCCATTATGCATTGTTATTTTTTCTACATTTCTTGTTAATATATAATAGCAAGTTCTACGCCAACTTATATTAAATTCCTTTATTTTTGTTAAAAAATTATTTTTTTTGATAAAATAAACAAAATATACATAAATTTCACTTAATTTTTAATCATTTTTAACTTTAGAATTGATTAAATTATAATTCACTAAAGAATTTTTATCCAACAAAACCCATAAAACCATATTTTTGTCTCATTTTCGAGAAAATACTTTAAAAACACAGTCTCATTTTTGAGAATGTAGTCTCATTTTTGATATTTTCATTAAAATAGTTTAAGTTGTATATCCATAAGTTTATTTGCACTAAGTTTATTTGCACTCTAGTAAAAGAGTCTTTATTTAACATATTAGGTAATTTATTTTCTATTAATTTAAATTGTTAATACTTTAGTTTAGTATATCTATGTATATGTTCCAATAGTATAAATTTTTTAACGAAAATAGGAAAAACCACAAAGACTTAATGTCTAAATAGTTTTTCCTATCTTAAATACTCCTGATAATTTTAGATTTGATTTATAATGTTGATTTAATCTTTTATTTGATATTATTCTAAAATTAAATAACTCCACTCTCTTTTAACTCATTTATTTTTCCACCATCAAACCCAAGCCAGCTATTATAAATCTCCTCATTATTTTCTCCTAAAGATGGTGCTGGTACATTAATTTGAGCTTTTGTTGTCATCAACTTAACTGGATTTCCATTGACTTTCATATCTCCTATAATAGGATGTTTAATATCTACAATCATTTCTCTTGCCTTTGCAATATGTTCATTTGTTGTAACATGACCGAGGTCATATATAGGAGCAGCAGGAACTCCTGCTTTCGATATTAAATCAACAGCTTCTTCTATTGTATAGTTGATAGACCATTTTTCTATCTCTGGTTTGAGAGATGCATGGTTTTCACAACGGTTAAGATTTGTATTAAACCTTTCATCTATTAAAAGGTCTTCTCTAAAAAGAACCTTCTTACATAAATTTTCAAAAAGTTTATCATTACCACAACCTATTACAAAATTACCATCGCTTGCTTTAAAAGAATCATAAGGATAAGCTGAGGCATATCTATTTCCCATAAGTTCAGGTTGACCTGAATCAAAATATCTCTGTATACCAGTTTCAAGAGATGATACAACAGAATCAACGAGGGAAACATCTACTCTTTGCCCTTTTCCTATTATCTCTCTAGCATTAAGTGCTGCAAGTATACCAATAGTTAAATTCATTCCACCCAATACATCTCCCATAGCATTACCTACTCTTGTTGGTTCTCCTCCTTCAGTTCCTGTTATACTCATAAGACCACCCATTGCTTGTGCAATAATATCATATCCTGGACGCTCTGAATATGGCCCATAACATCCAAAGCCTGATACAGCTCCATAAATTATTTGATTGTTCACTTTAGCTAGCTCATCGTAACCCAATCCTAGCTTTTCCATAACACCTGGTCTATAATTTTCTACTACAACATCAGCTTGCTTTACCATATCTAAAAATATCTTTTTGCCTTTTTCTGACTTAAGATTTAAAGTTACACCTTTCTTATTTCTATTTATATTTGCATAATATAGACTCTCTCCATTTACAAAAGGTCCAAAACCTCTTGTATCATCACCTTTTTTTGGTACTTCTATTTTTATAACATCAGCCCCAAAATCAGCCAACATCATTGTGCAATATGGCCCTGCAAGAACTCTAGTAAGGTCAAGTACTTTTATATTACTTAATGCTCCCTTTTTCATAACTATACCCCCAATTTATATTATATTACTCAATATTAAAAGTTGAGTTTAATAACAAATTCTCCGATTATCGAAATTAATGCATTATATGTGCTATTCCATTAAAAAATAGAACTGATACTACTGCAATAACCAATAGTCCAACTGCACTCATAATGAAAAGTTGAACAAACACCTTATTTTGTTCTTCTTTATTGAAGTCTTTTTTACTTGACCCCATAGCTGCCAAAATCAATGCACCACCAGTAGAAAGTGGACTTACACCAGCAAGAGAACCTCCCACACCAACTGCTGCAATAAGTGCTAGTGGGTCTACTCCTCCAACTGACTTAGCTATATCAACACACATAGGCATCATGGTTGGATACACTACTGCTAATGCTGAACTAACCATAGACATAAGCCCTGCTGAAATACTCATAATTGGGGTAGCTGTTTTACTATTCATCAATGATGACAATGCATTACTCATTAAATCAATTCCTCCTGCTGCGTCTACGATTGTCATCATTGCACCTACTCCAAGTACCATTACTATCGTGCTCCATGGAATTGCTTTGATACATTCTCCATCTTCAGCAATATTGAAAAGAAGAAGTACAGCTGAAACTGAAAAAGCTGCAAGTCCAACATTCATATCAAAGATTATGATAAAAGCAATCATAACCACTATACTTGTCAGAGAAATTATCTGCTTTACATTAAATTTTTCTATTTCCTTACTATTTATAACATTTATAGGCTTTTTAAGTTTATATCCTTTAAAAATTATAAACAATACTATTGAAAATACGATTGTTGAAAGAGTCTGACAAGCTAAAACAGCAGGCATAACATTTTCAATTCCAACTCCCTCTGCAACAGTTGTTATGATTTGACCTTCTGGAGTAATAGGAGTCATACGTCCTGCCATTAATCCACATTCACCTATAAGTGCAAGCATCACAGGATTATAACCAACAGTTATTGCTACAGGAACAGCCATTGCAGGAATAATTGCAAGTGCTGGGATTGCTCCAGGCCCAACACCAGCAACAACAAACCCTGCTATAAAAACTGCTATAGGTATAAGCCAAACACGTTTACCTGAAGCAGCTACAATTTTTTCTGCAACAAGCTTCAATGCTCCTGTTGAATTCACTATTGCAAAAAGTAATGTTATACCAACAAGCGTAGTAAACATTGAGTTACTTATAGCTCCATAAAGATCTTTATCATCCATACCAAAAATTCTAACAGCTATAACACCAATAGCTAAAGCTAAAATACCTGCATTATTCTTACGTACAAATGCAAGAATAATAACTCCTAAGAATAAAAGTAAAGCTATAACATCCATACTAATCCCCTCAATTCTTTTATTTATTTTATTAACTAATATACTTTATTAATAGATATGTTTCGTTAATCAATAGGACTGACAATTAGAACTCTCAGACTTTATATTTACATGATGACCACTATATACACCATTTACAGAACTCATCTGATACTTTGATAATTCAAGAAGTTTAACAAAATCAACGCCTGTATCATACCCCATGCGTTCGAGCATGTATACTAAATCTTCAGTTGCAGTATTTCCAGATGCTCCAGGAGCAAAAGGACACCCTCCTAATCCCCCAAGTGTAGACTGCACAGTGGTAATTCCGCATTCAATAGCAGCAAGAGTATTAACCATCCCCATATTTCTAGTGTCATGAATATGTACCTGCCATCTGCACTCTGGCAAAGCTTCAACTAGTGCACTAATAGTATCTCTTACTTGTTTAGGGTCGGCAATGCCTATTGTATCTGCTAGGTTTATCTCTCTGATACCGTTTTCCCAAAGACGTTTGGCAAATGCTATGGCATCTTCAATTTTTGGCAAACCTTCAAAGGGACATCCAAATACAGTAGCCATTCCAATACATATATTCATATCTGGATAAGTACTCATTATTTTTTTAAGCTCATCAATAGACTCTTCATGAGTACGATTTATATTTTTCTTGTTATGAGTTTCACTCAAAGAAATAACATAAGATATATCTCTTATACCACACTCCCATGCAACTTTAGCACCATATAAATTTGGAACTAATGCATAAAGTTTCACATCAGGATAATTTTTTACACAGTAAGTTGCTACTTCCTTTGCATCTTTCATCTGAGGTATTGCTTTTGGGCTTACAAATGAACTAATTTCAAGTTGTCTAATCCCAGATGCAATAAGACCATCAATAATCTTAAGTTTTTTATCAGTATCTAAAAATTCCTTCAGATTTTGAAATCCATCTCTAGGACCAACTTCAAATATATTTACCTTACTCATTTCTTTTCCCCCTTTTTACAGTCACATAACAAGCTAGCATTGTATGTTCCTGCTTAACTTCGCTTAATTTAACTTAATTAATAAGCTTATTTAAGCATATTATAATCCTATAAACTAAATTCTGTCAACATAATCTGTCAACATAATAATAAATTTTTTAAAATTTATTTATTCTAGACATGTAAAATATACGCGTTGTAGAATATTGTTCTTTAGTTGAATATATGTTAAGATTATTGATATAAGCAAATTTAAGCAACTACTCAAGGAGGATTTTATCATGGCAACAATCAAAGATATTGCAAAGGACTGTGGCCTTTCTTCAGCAACTGTCTCGTATGTCTTAAGTGGTAAAGGAAATGAGCGTAGAATTCCACTACAGACACAAGAACTTGTATTAAATTCAGCAGATAGGCTTGGATATAAACGCTCTACTCCTATTAAACGCAACAATATACAAATAGCATTTTATTGGCAAGATGAAGGATTTGAGTTGGCATCAACTAATATATTTCAAGCAATAAACCACATAGTTTCTTTAGAACATTTAAATATAAATATCATAATACGCCCTTACAGTGTTGGCCATCTATGTGATGATGAATATCTTTTTTCAAATAATTATTATGATGGAGTTGTTTTAACAGGTATCAATGCTGATGACATAGAATATCTATTAAAAAATAAACCTAAAATTCCTGTAGTTGTTGTAAATCGTGAAATACCTGGTTTTTCAAGTGTCTCTATTGACAATGAAGAAACTGGTCGTATAGCAGCTTTACATGCTATCCAAAATGGTAAAAATGATATTGCAGCTGTATTCAATCCAACGTCTTTCACATGCATGACCTTGCGAGGTAAATCTTTTTTAAAAACATGTAAGGAACATGGAGTACAGTTATCAGACTCTATATATTATTGTTCTAATAAAATAGATAGTGGATACGATATTGCTCAAAAAATGCTTGCAAAAAATTCACTAAAAAAAGTAATTTTCTGTAATCATGACGTGGTAGCTCTTGGTATGATGAATGCATTTAATGAATCGGGAATTGTAATTGGAGAGGATGTTCAAATATTTGCAGCAAGCAATGGTCCTGCACGACTAATGGCAAGAAGTATTCCTCCTTTGACAGTTATAGATTTGAAGATGGAAGAGACAGCAGAACGTAGTCTTAGGATGATTATTGATATAGTAACTGGTCGTATAAGCGGTATTCAGCAACAAGTGATATACCCATCAATTATTTATAGGCAATCAAGTCCTGCTCAGAACTTACTTTAAAATTCTTAACTTATAAATACATTTTTTACAGCTATCTTCCATACACAAAAAAACACCTCTAACCCATGTTCACATATTATTTATGCAGACATAGTTTAGAGGTGTATATGTTCATTTTAATAATTACTTATTTTATAAAATTTATCACATAGTAAAATTAATGTAATAATTACAAATCTCAATGTGATATAATATTTATTCTACTTCCCAGTTATGGTAGATATCTTGAACATCATCATCTTCTTCAAGCATATCAACTAATTTATTCATCATTTTTAGATGAGATTCTTCTGTTAAAACAGTTGTAGTTTGAGGTATCATCTTTACATCAGCAGATATAAATTCATACCCTTTTGCTTTTAATTCATCACGAACACTAGAAAAATCTTCTGGTGTAGTTATTATTTCATAACCATCTTCTTCTGTTATAAAGTCTTCAGCACCTGCTTCTAATGCAACATCCATTAATTCTTCCTCTGAAACGCCATCTCCTGCACCAACTAATATTTGTCCTTTGTTATCAAACATAAAAGACACACATCCAGTAGTTCCTAGGTTTCCTCCGTTTTTATCAAAGTAGTATCTTACATTACCAGCAGTTCTATTTTTATTGTCAGTTAAAGTCTCTACTATAACAGCAACCCCACCAGGTCCATATCCTTCATAAACTATAGTTTCATAGTCTTCTCCAGCACCTGCCCCTGCACCTTTAGCAACAGCTCTATCTATATTATCATTTGGCATATTATCTGCCTTAGCTTTTTCTATAGCTGTTTTTAATGCTGCATTATATTCTGGGTCTGCGCCACCTTCTTTAGCTGCAACGGCTATTGCTCTAGCATGTTTAGTAAATATTTTTGCTCTTTGAGCATCTTGTTTACCTTTTCTATTAATTATATTTCCTATACGTCCCATATTTCCACTCCTTAATACGTACAATTAATTATTCTAATTTTTATCACTTGTAAATTTTATCACAAATCCTGAAAATAGTAAATTAGAACTTAGGAGGTTGTGCAGGCGTTTTTCTCTTGTGTTCACTTATTCTATGAAGTCTTTCTATTATCTCTTGGTCTCTTTGAGGAACTTCATCTAATCTACCTTCTAATACAGCATCTATCATATTGTAAGTAGTTCCCATTTCATTTTCATCTGTTTGTCCTTCCCAAAGACCTGCTGAAGGAGCTTTATTTATTAAATCTTCATGAACACCAAGTTCTTTTGCCCATTCATATACTTCAGCTTTAGTTAAATTTGCAATTGGTAAAATATCAACTCCACCATCACCAAACTTAGTAAAGTATCCAGTGTGTATTTCTGCAGCATTATCTGTACCAACAACTAAGTATCCTAGATTGTTAGCAATTGTGTAAATAGTACTCATTCTTACTCTTGCTCTTAAGTTTGCATCTGTCATTTTTAAATATTCTTCTCTATATAAATGTTTCTCTTTTAAATTTCCTACTACCATGTCTAATATAGCACTTTGTGGTTCTATAAGGTCTAAATCAAGATATTCTATATCACATCCTTCTATAACCTTAAGTGCATCTTCTCTATCTTGAGGATTACTTTTTATGCTCATTATAACTCCCATAGAGTTTTCTGGAAAAGCTTTTTTAATTAAATTAGCAACTACTGCTGAATCAATTCCTCCAGATACACCAACAATTAATCCTTTTGCATTTGCCTCATTAACTTTATTTTTAAGCCATTCTACAGTTTTGTCTATTTGTATTTTTATATTTGACATCATTATCTCCTCTCAATTTACTACTTTGTTTTAATATATTATACCATATATTAATATGTTGTTTTAACATGTTTTTTTTTATGCAAATTTAAGCAAAAATGAAGGATTATATTTAATATTATTTTATATAAATATAATTTGCCTATTTTGGTAAAACTATTTCAGAAGGTGGTTTTTATGAAAAATACTAATAACTTAAAGAAAAAATATTTTGATTTCAATATAAAAAATACGATAATTGGAGTATTTACAGGATTTATAAACGGGGTATTTGGCTCTGGAGGAGGTACTCTTTTAGTACCAATACTAAATGATATTGTGAAGGTAGAAGAACATAAATCTCATGCAACAGCTCTTTCTATAATAATTTTCTTGACAACAGCAAGTTCTGTTTTATATGTTTCTAAAGGAACTTACGATATTAACTTAACAATAAAAGTTGCAGCAGGAAGTATTGTTGGCGGCATTATAGGGGCTAAATTACTAAATAAAGTTACTGGAAAGTTTCTTAGAATTTCTTTTGGATTAATTATGATAATTGCAGCATTAAGGATGGTGTTTTAATGTTATTTGCTTTAATTGGATTTTTTGCAGGAATTATTGGAGGAATGGGAATGGGTGGTGGAACTATTCTTATTCCTGCTCTCGTTTTACTTGCTGGTATAGATACTAAAATAGCACAGAGTGTCAACTTACTTTCATCCATACCTATGACACTTATAGCACTGGCTATACATATAAAAAATAAAAATGTAGTTTTCAAATTAGTTATCCCAATAGCTGTATTTGGAGTGTTAGGAGCTATATTTGGTTCACTATTAGCTAATTATTTATCTTCTGATATATTGAAGAAAATATTTGGAGTGTTTTTACTTTTAGTTGGTTTATTCGAAGTTAAAAAAGGATTCTGTGCAAAATCTGATAAAAGCCATTAAATTATTTTAATATAAATTAATGGCTTTTATTTTCTATATAACTATTCTATTTTTATGCTTTTAGGTTAAATTACAGTAAGATTTTTATAGTAAAATTTCTCCATCCTGTTCAGATAAATAAAATTCTTCTCCTAAAACTATCTTCCCTGTTCCACTTGTTATATCAATCATTTTCTCTGATAGTTTTTCCACATATTCTAACTTTGAATATACTATTATCTCAACATTATCCTCATATATGGTATCTTTTATAAAGTACCCTAAATTCATCAGTTCATTTTGTACCTTTCCAAGTTGAGTATAATCTATCTTAACTTTAACTTCTTGGTACATTACCTTACTAATTATTTTTCCAGATTCTAAGCCTAACTTAGCACCTTTTGTATAAGCTCTAACCAGACCACCTGCACCTAATTTTATACCACCAAAATACCTAGTAACAACAACTACCACGTCTCTCAAATCCTCTTTTTTTATGACTTCTAATGTTGGTATCCCTGCTGTTCCCTGTGGCTCTCCATCATCACTATACCTTTGTATATTCATATTTTGTCCAACTGTATAAGCCCACACATTATGATTTGCATCTTTGTGTTTTTTCTTTATTTCATTTATAAATTCTACTGCTTCTTCTTCACTTTGTATAGGCTTAGCATATCCAATAAAAACAGATTTTTCAATTGTTATCTCATCTGTTCCAAATTCGTGTAATGTCCTATAATTACTCATTATAACTCCTCCTATTTTTGTCATTTGCTAAAATATATCTTTATTTATAAAAATTACTCCACTTAAAATGTAAATAGAATTTTTAGTATTCATTTTGTTAGCATTATAAGTCAATTATATAATAAAATCACAAGATTTTTAATTTTTATTTTTAATATAATTTATTGAGACATAAATCAATATAATTTATTAATATACAAATCAGATAAACTATAAAGTATACACTTCTAAAACTTGGAATTAAAAAAGGAAGGGTCTAACCCTTCCTCAAAACTCTATAAATTCACTACTAGTTTGCTGGAACATCGTCGCCCTCTGAAACTAATTTCTTTAATTCTTTAAACTTTTTATAAGATACTTCAACTAAAGCTTGCTCTTTATGATGTGACAACATTTCTAAAGCATCTTTTATCTTGTAAAATCCACCTTCTTGAAATTCAGGAGCAAGTACACATTCAGTATTACAAGCTTCCATAACATACCACATTATCGCATTACAAACTTCTTGTTGTCTACTTCTTGAGAAAAATTCATACATAGTATCGCCAGCTACATCTATCATTTTAGCATCTATGCCAGTTTCTACTTTAACTCTTTCAACAGCACTTTCATATGGAAGTCCTCCTCCAAGTATCTTTCCTTTTGGAAGTGTCCATTCACCTCTATCATTTTTTACAATAAGTACTTTATTAGCATAAAACACTACTCCACCTGCACAACGTCTTACTATCATTTGAAACCCCTCCCATTAATTTATTAATTACCTTGTTAAACTCCATAAATAAATCATTAAGTAAACAAATTACTTTAATAAAAAATCACTTTTTCAAATTTGATAATGCTTTAATGGCTTCATCATAAGCTCTAAGCACGTACTCTTTTTCAAAATTCTTATTCTTATCTTTTAACTGCTGTAAAATCTTTAAACTGTTTTCATCTCCTAATTTTGAAAGAGCTTTTGCACAATATTGTCTAGTTTGTGCATTTTTATCGTAGAGACCTTTTTGCAAAACTTCTCTACTACTTGGTGACTCAATCTTTCTTATTGCTGAATAAGTTATTCTTCTAATATCTGAGTGTCTGTGGTTTGTGAGCTGATGGAGTAACTTCAAAAACCTATCATCTCTTAGCTCACCTGTTGCCCAAATTAAAACAATCAAATCTTCAGCATTTTTTTCTACAAGGATTCTTTTGAAAACCTTTCTCTTAAAGTATACCATTTTTTCGTCATCTAAGCTATCCATAAAATCAAGTCTCTTAATTTTATCTAATTCTAAAAATTTATCTAAAATATCCTTAGATGCCTCAAAATCATCTTTTTGCATTTCTTTTATCTTCAACTTTGCTTGTATAAGTTGCTCACTTGCTTCAACATTTGAAATATTTCTAATTTTACTAATTTGAGATACTGTTTTGGATTCTTTGTAAAGAAGATAGGTTATAAAATAATCTTCAAGATTATCTATATTTTCCCAATTTATATCCATATCAAACCTATTTTTCTAATATGTACTCTCTATAGATATTAAAATCTTCTTCATCTAAATTTACATCTAATGTTATACCATTTTCCCCATACTCAAAATTCTCCACATTGTATTTATCTTTTATTCTACTAAATATATCACCTCTTTCATAAGGTAACATCAAACTTACTGAATAAGTATTTTCCATTAAAGCAATTTCTATCATATTTAATAGCTTATCCATATTTATGCCTTGTTTTGCAGATATATACACAATATCTTCTTGACTCTTAGGATATATATCTAACTCTAACTTATCTACTTTATTATATACAAGTATATGTTTTTTATCATTTGCACCAAGTTCTTTTAATACACCCTCAGTTGTACTTTTTTGCAATTCATAACTAGTATTAGTTGTGTCAATTACATGTAAAATTAAATCTGCATACTGTACTTCTTCTAGTGTAGCCTTAAATGCCTCTACTAAATCATGGGGAAGTTTACTGACAAATCCAACAGTATCTACTACTAAAAATTCTTTTTTATTTGGCAAAAGAGCTTTTCTTAAAGTTACATCTAAAGTTGCAAAAAGCATATCTTTTACAAAAACTTCTTTTTCTTGTTCATAATCCTTGTGTGTCTTTATTAATTCGTTTAGTAAGGTCGATTTTCCTGCATTTGTATACCCAACAAGTGCGACAATTGGTATATTTGATTTTAAACGCTTAACTCTTTGTGTCTCTCTATTCTTTTTTACCTCTTTAAGTTCACGTCTTATATCTGCTGCTTTATTAAGTATATGTCTTTTATCTACTTCTAACTTTTGTTCTCCAGGCCCTCTAGTTCCAATTCCTGCACCTGTTCTACTCATCTCACCACCCATTCCATAAAGTCGTGGTAATCTGTATTTTAATTGTGCTAATTCAACCTGTAATTTACCTTCTTTACTAAGTGCTCTTTGAGCAAATATATCTAAAATTAAGGTAGTTCTATCTATTACTTTTTTTCCAACAACATTTTCAATATTCCTAATTTGAGCGCCAGATAATTCGTCATTAAAAATTACTAAAGTAGCATCTAATGATTCACTATATGCTCTTATTTCCTCTACCTTACCTTTTCCTATATAATAAGCTGCATCAACAGCTTGCTTATTTTGAATTAAGCTACCTACAACCTCTGCACCAGCAGCTTTAGCTAATTCTTTTAGCTCTTCCATGGATTCATTAATGTCTATATCATCACTTTTTTTAATTATTGTTGTCAAATTTAGACCTACAAGAAGTGCTCTTTCTTGAATTTCTTTCACTTAATCACCTCATTTTTTGTTATAAAGCATAATATAATTGTATTAAACACTTACATTATTTATCTGTTTACTAATTATACCATTAATAATATGATTAATAATACTATATTATCAACTATTAATAAGAATATTTAGTATAATTATATTATCACCAAAATCTTATATACTTATAAAAGATTTGATATTTTATTTAAATTAGGAGGAAAATATGGGCGAAAATTATAAATTTTTTAATCACAAAGATTGTGAGTTTTTCCCTTGTCATAAAACGAATAAACCAGAAGAATTTAACTGTTTATTTTGCTATTGTCCTTTATATGCTTTAGGAGAAAATTGTGGAGGAAACTTTAAGTACACAGAGAAAGGAATTAAAGATTGCAGTAGCTGTATGCTACCTCATAAAAAAGATAATTATAATTATATTATGGGAAAATTTCAAGACTTAGTTAAAATTACTTGCAAAAAATAATTTTTTATTAAAAATAGCTATGTATAAATATTTATTGACTACTTTTAGTCTAAATAGTATTACATAGCTATTTTTATTGTATAAGTTTTAATTTATATCTTTCTACTTTTAAATAATTTACATAATTTATACATTGCAAAAAGCAACATACTTACTGCAAAAATCAATATCAAAATCATCAGTCCAGCATGAAAGAAAAATTCTTCTGGAAGCATATTTATAACTGGGTCTAAATCAGGATTAAATATCCAATAATCATTTCTAAATAATAATTTATGAAAAATAATAAATGATTTTTCAAAATTCAACAAAATAGGAAATGCCAACACTACTGGCATGATTATCAATGTCATTGATGTAGTTTTTAGTAGTTTTATATTTTTATTTTTTACACTTAATATAATTCCTACCAAAGAAATTATCATTAATAACTTAGATAATTTATTGATATTTTGAAATATATTTCTCACTTCTTCAAAATGTATTTTCCCTTCTGGAGAAGATTCTAATGTTGGTAACTTAAACTCAGATACATCCTTACTTAGGTTGTAATCTATTAAGTAATCATAATTTAATTTTATATTATCTTTAGATAAACCAGATAACTCTGATATGTTTAAATAATCAATATCAAAATAATAAAGTTGTTTAAATCCAACAGTAAAATTAATAGCACTTACTATTATAACTATACTGATACACACTGAAAAAATTATATTTAGAAACTTTTTCATGAAATCCCCCCAGTAATAAATTAAATCACTACACGATTTTAGTTGTAAAATCTTCTATATTCCATACATCATCGACAATATCTGAATAGAATTCTGGTTCATGACATACCAAAAGAACTGTTCCCTTAAATTCTCTGATAGCTTTCTTCAATTCATCTTTTGCCTCAACATCTAAGTGATTTGTAGGCTCGTCTAGTACTAAGAAGTTTATATTTTTTAGCATTACTTTACAAAGTCTAACCTTTGCAGCTTCTCCACCACTTAGTACTCTCATTTGACTAGTTATATGCTCATTTGTAAGTCCACATTTTGCAAGAGACTGTCTAACCTCAAAGTTTGTAAGCCCTGGGAATTCACTCCAAATTTCATCCATAGGTGTATTACTATTTTCTCTTGAACTCTCTTGTTCAAAATATCCAAGCTCCAAATAATCACCTAGCTTAACACTTCCTTCAAATGGTTTTATTATTCCAAGTAAAGTCTTTAATAAAGTAGATTTTCCAATACCATTCATCCCTTTTAAAGCAATCTTCTTTCCTCTTTCTAAATGGAAGTTAAGTGGCTTTGTTAATGCTTCATCATAACCTAAAACTAAGTCTTCCGTTTCAAAAATTATTTTACTTGCTGCTCTGGCATCTTTAAAAGAGAAAGTAGGTTTTATCTTTTCCTTTGGTCTTTCCAGTATTTCCATCTTATCTAGTTGTTTTTGTCTACTATTAGCCATTCCTCTTGTTGCAACTCTAGCTTTATTTCTGGCTACAAAATCTTCTAATCTCTTTCTTTCTTCAACTTGTTTATCATAAGCTTGCTCTTCTTGACGTTTCTTTATATCATTCAGTCTTACAAATTCATCGTAATTACCTTTATATCTATTTAACTCACCATTTTCCATATGATATATTACATTACAAGTATTATTTATAAAGTCAATATCATGTGATACTAGAACAAAACTGTTTTCATATTCCTGAAGATACCTAGTAAGCCATGTTATATGTTCCTCATCTAAATAGTTTGTAGGCTCGTCCAGTATAAGAATAGTTGGATTTTCAAGTAAAAGTTTAGTCAGAAGTACTTTTGTTCTTTGACCTCCACTTAAATCAGTTACATCCTTATCAAGACCAATTTCTCCAAGACCAAGACCATTTGCAACTTCTTGTATCTTTGCATCTATCATATAAAAACCACTATTTTCAAGTATAGTTTGTATCTCTGCTGTTTCTTCAAGAAGCTTACTCATCTCATCATCACTAGCTTCTCCCATTTTGTCATACATAGCAATCATTTCTTGCTCTAAATCAAACATATGCTTAAAAGCTTCTCTAAGCACTTCTCTTATACTTTTACCTTTACTTAATACTGTATGTTGGTCTAAGTAACCTACTGTAGCTCTTGAAGACCATTTTATATTTCCAGCATCAGGCATAAGCTTTTTCGTTATTATATTTAAAAAACTCGATTTTCCTTCTCCATTAGCGCCAACTAGTGCAATATGTTCACCTTTTCTAAGTCTAAAGGATACATTTTCTAATATTGTTCTTGCTCCAAATCCGTGGCTTACGTTTTCTACTACTAGCATTTTAACACCTCTCAAAAAAATTTTACACATTCTATACTATAATATATTCTTTTGAAAGTTAAATCAAGTATTACCAATATTTTTAGTTATATTTACAACAATTTAACCAAAAATAAACTTCATCATTATATTATGTAAAATAAAAAATAGATACTTTCATCAATAATAGAACTTCTTTATCGACTAAAAAAGCACATGCATGCTATAATTTCTTTGTAGACTGTTTAATCTTGAAATTATAAAATGGTTTCTGATATTATTTCATTAATCAAAACTCGTAATAGTAAAAAGTTTTCTTTATTTAGTTTTCTTCCTATAATACACATAATTTTTTTGTTGTTTTCTTCTTTTTTTGGTCTTTTCTTAATAAAGTATATCAACTTTAAATTCTTCCTAAATCTTATCTAACTTTACAAAACCATATAGTTGGGATTTATTGTGAAAATATAGGTCATATGTGTAAATGTCTATCTGTCCATTTAATGTAGATTTGTAGGTTCTTATACAAACAGTTATGTAGCCTTGCAATTTGCTTTTTCACTATTTTTTGAATAAAAAATAGAGATAAAAATCAGGAAAATAATACCAACCTAATTTTTTCTCTATTTACGTTTTATTTAAAATACTCATCTAATCCATCTGCCACACATTGCATCATTTTTCTTTGATATTCTGGATTTGACATCATTTGGTCCTCATTGTAATTGCTCATAAATCCCATCTCTACTAATACAGCTGGCACTTTTGACCAGTTAAATCCAGTCAAATCTCCTCTTTGAACAATTCCATTTATTTGTATTCCAGCTTGTTCCATGTTTGTTTTGATAAATTCTGCACATCTATTACTATCTTCATATATAGGCGCTGTATATTTTCCATCCTTCTCAGGAACTAATATAGATGCACCAGTCTTTGAAGAATTATTTAAACTATCTGCATGTATTCTTACAACCATATCTGCTTTTTTCTCATTAGCAAGTATCGCTCTTTCTGAGTTACTTATATTTACATCATGTGTTTCTCTAGTCATTATTACATTGTAACCTTTAGATTCTAATATATTTTTTAAAACTACAGATGCTTCAAGATTTAAAACATACTCTGCTTTCTTTGTGGCTATACCTTCTGTTCCTGAAGATACTCTTGCTTTTTGAGATGAAGAACCTGGAGCTACTGGCTCTAAATTACTATCTCCTTTTCCTTGATGCCCTGGGTCTATACAAATTAAAAACTTTTTATTTTTTTGAGTTTCTGTTTTACTATCTGATTTATTATCCTCTGACTTATTATCATTTTTGCTTTTTGAATTTGATTTATTTTCATCTTTATCTTTTATATTTTTATTTTCATCTTTATCTTTATCTTTATCTGTTTTTTCATTTTTAGTAGTACCTGAATTAATTAAATTTGTTGTCTTGTAAAAATTGGTAACTGGATTTGATGTTCCTATAATTATAATTCCCATGGCAATTATACAAGTAACTAACAATCTATATTTTTTCATCTTTTGCTCCTTTCAATGATAGACAGCTATTATCTATTTTAAATTTATATGAATATGTATCTATTTTATCATATACCTTGTTTAATTTATTTATTTTTATGAAAACTAAGGTGTTATTGAGTCAGTTTTCCAAGCATCAAAAACTGATTCTTGAGCAACATAATATTGAGGCAGCAAGAAAATTTCAATTTTATTATTAAAATATTTTAATAAGAAAGAGGTATTCTATGCAATTTAAAAATTTTTATTTTAAAGATAAAGCTTTAAGTAAAAGAAATAACTTAGCTAAGTCTAAATTTACAATTGTTTTAACATTTTTATTTTTATTATATTTTTTCTCAAATAATTTAATTTATGCACAAAATTTACAAAAAAGTGAACCTCAATATTTAATACCTATAGGAAATGTTCTTCAAATTGATGCAGAACTAAAAAATATCATTGTTAGAAGTCCTGGTGAAGCATCTCCATTTAGATTAGGTGATGCTATAATCAAAGTAAACAATATAGAAGTTGATGGATATAGTGATTTTGCTAATACACTAAATGCTTTACCAGAAGAAAAACCAGTTTCTATTTTATTAAATAGAGGTGGTCAACTTCTAACAATGAAAACAACTAAACACATATTAGAAAAAATTAGTTTTAATAACTTACTTTCTGGATTTGCTACTTTGACTTATATCAATCCAGAAACCTCAGAATTCGGTGCTGTAGGTCACCCAATAAGTGTTGGTAATTCAAGAAAAATACCTATAAAATCAGGTTCAATTTCTACAACTAAACATCTTGATATAGAAAAATCTTATCGAGGTAGTGTTGGATGTATAAATGCAAAAAGAGAAAATATTATTGGTAGTTTTACAGAAAACACTGATTTTGGAATAAGAGGTCAAATTAATAATTTTGATATTTCTAGCTTAAAAAAATATAAAGTAGCTTCATTAAATGAAGTTAAACTAGGAAAAGCTCAAATAATTTTACAAAACAACTCTAATGAATGTAAAAAATATAATATTGAAATTGTAGATATAGAAAACCAAAATCATCCTGAGAGTAAAAGTTTTAAAATTAAAATCACTGACAAAAACCTTTTAGCTCAAACTGGTGGTATTGTACAAGGTATGAGTGGTACTCCAATAGTACAAGATGATAAAATAATAGGAGCAGTTTCTCATGCCATTGAAAATGACCCAGCTGTCGGTTATGCTGTATTTATTAAATGGATGTTATAGATAATAAATATTATAAGTAATTTGTAAACTTTAAATCATCATTCAATAAATGTTACTAATATATTTGGTCTGAAGATATATTCCTTCACTCTACAGACCAAATATATTAAATATTTTACATATTTAAAAACATAAATTTTTATTACAATTATACTAATTTTTATTACAACTATTATATTAATTTTTATTACAACCATTTTAATTATTATTTATTACTTATTATTTACAAAATTTTTATTTATAAACTATTATTTCAAATTTATCAAAAAATAAACATCACTATATTACTTGTTAGCATTTTTTCCAGTGTTAGGTAAAACATTCCCAAGGTTCTTTTCAGGTATATTTACATAACTTTCTGGAACATCACCTACTATTATAGTCTCACAAATAGGTATCTGAGCTTTAATTTGTTTTGTTGAAGTTATAAGTGGGATTACAACTTTTACTTGGGTTTGAGCTTCTAAATATATCCTATGTCTTGTTTGATTTATGCCTGAAGACTCAAATTCCGTTTTAAAGTTTACTGATACTGTTCCTATAGGTTCAATAGATACTTCAAGTTTAGGACCGTATTTAGCTAATATAGGACTTCCTAATGCTGTTCCTATAGGTATGTAAGAGTCTGCTGTTTTACCTTTTTTTAATTCATCTTGTATTTCTAAAGCTATTGCAGATGCAATTTCATTCATCATAATAGTATTTGCTTGTATCATAGTTATTTTTCCATTATTATCAAGCTGTATATCCATTAAATCTTCATAATTTATTTTTCCTTCTACCATTTCAGCAACAGCTTTATTTATAGACCTGTTTGCTAATTCAAGAGCTTTTGTTTCTGCTAGAACTGTAATTGTTGGTCTTAAACTTTTATCTATATATATAAAACTGCCTATAAATACAGACAAGAAAAGAATTAACAAGAAAATAGCTACAATTTTTCTAAATTCATTTTTCTTTTTTCTATCTACTATTCTATTCAAATTTATCCCCTCCTATTTATTTATATGTAACTTTGGCATAATTTTTATAATATTTGTCAAAAATAAATAAATAAAAATATAGACTTATTAATACATTTTGTTTATACATATCTACAATGTAAAGAATATTATAGCAAATTCATTTTTTCTATTAATTACAAAATTACTCCTATTTGTGTTATAATATTGCATTAAGTAAGGAGGTTAAAATCTTATGAATAACGATAATGATAAAAATGGAAATAAAATCAGAAGAAAAAAGGTTAGCTCATCTAGTAACTCAAATAAACCAGTTAATAGAAATTCAGCTAACAAAACTCGTTCAACTAAAAACAAGAATAAACCTAAAAAAAGCGATAAATTTAAAAGACTAAGAGTATTTGGTATAGTATTTTTAGTTTTATTAGTTGTTGGTGCAGCAGGTACTGCTGGATTAGTATTTGCATCATTAAGAGATGTCTCTCCAGTTACAGAAGCTGTTTTAGACAAACAAACCAACCAAACAACTACAATTAAATACGCTAATGGAAAAACATTATCTACTGCTCCAAGTGTAAATAAAAAGACACCCGTTCCATTAGATAAAATTTCAACTCATCTTCAACATGCAGTAATTGCAATAGAAGATGAACGTTTTTATGAACACAAGGGTGTTGACATTAAAGGTTTATTTAGATCAGTATTAAAGACTCTTACAGGTACCAAGCAAGGTGGTAGTACTATTCCTATGCAGGTATCTAAGATGCTGTTGACTACTGAGCAACAAACTCTACCTCGTAAAATAAAAGATATTTATTATGCATATGAGATGAGTAAGACAGTAAGTAAAGACAAAATATTAGAAACTTATTTAAATAACTTCTTCGTTGGAAAAGGTCTTGCAGGAGCTGAAGCTGGTGCACGTGGTTATTTTGATAAGTCTGCAGCTGACCTTACTATAGCTGAGTCAGCACTTCTTGCTGGTTCAACTAAAAACCCATCTAGGTTCTCAGCTTACAAAACTTCTAAATTAGATGGAAGTGAAGCTAAGAGTGACTTAGAGAATAAATTATTATTTTTTGTTAATACAACTGATGATGATTTAGATGACCCAACTCAAGTAGACTTTGATATGATTGAGAAATTAAAGACTTGGGAACTTATATCTAGTGATACTTATAGACAACTAAAAGCAGGTACATTAGTTGTCAGAAAAGCTATAAACAATCCTGAAGCTAAGAAAAGACAAGAAATTGTTCTAAAGAAAATGTTAGACCTAGGATATATAAAACAAAAAGAATATGATGAAGCAATTAATGCTAAGATAGAAATAAAATTACCTAAATCAGCAGATAAAGTTTCTTCATCTGTAGAAGACCTTATTGAAAGTGAAGTTATAAATGCCCTAATGGAACAAGGTCATACAAATGATGAAGCTCAAAACTTATTCTACAATGGTGGTCTAATTGTAAATACAACTATAGACCCTAAAATGCAAGATGCTTTAGAAGAAGAATTTGATAAAAATAGCAATTTCCCAGGCCATATGGTTGGACCTGATGGAGTTAGCCAGCCACAGGCTGCAATGGTAATTTTAGATTACAAGAATGGTGAAATAAGAGCACTAGCTGGAGGTAGAAACATAAGTGGCAGAAAAACTTTAAATCGTGCTACTAGCCCTCATCAACCAGGTTCTTCTATAAAACCTCTAGCAATTTATACGCCAGCTATTGATACTTTAAAGATTACACAATCAACTGCTCTAAATGATGTTAGAGGAGGATATAAATTTGAAGAAAATAATAAGTGGAATCCAAGAACTACTACTAGTGGTCATGGTTCTATGAGTTTACGTAAAGCACTTGCTAAATCTTCAAATACAATAGCAGTTAAAACTGCTGAAATGCTTGGAGATTCTTACGATGAATGTATAGATATAATGATGGACTACTTAAAGAACTTTGGTATAACAACTGTTAAAAATAGCCAAACAGGAGCAACTGATAGACAGTTTCCAGCATTAACACTTGGTGGTATGGCAAGTGGTATTACCCCACTTCAGATGGCTGCTGCTTACGGTACATTAGCAAATCAAGGAGTTTATGTAGAACCATCTATTTACACTACTATAACTACTTTTGATGGCCAATTATTAGTTAAAAACGCTCCTGAGGAACATAAAGTTGTAGACCCAGAAGTAGCTTATGTTGTTACAGATATGTTAGAAAGTGTAATTACTGAAGGTACAGGTGGTATTGCATCACTTCCAAAAGAAATGCCTGTTGCAGGTAAAACAGGTACTACAAATAGCGCATATGATGCTTGGTTTGTTGGTTATACACCTTATTATGTAGGAGCAACATACATTGGAGATGATGCTGGTAGAAAAGATGATGCTGGTAACACCATAAAACGTAGAGATGTTCCACATGGAAGTACTAGTACAGCAAAACTTTGGCAAAAAATTATGTCAAAAATACATGCAAATTTAACAGTTACTGAATTTGAAGTTCCTAAAAATGTATATTTTACAAAAATTAATTTAGAAGATGGAGGAAAGCAATCTTCTGGCTCTAAAGCAGCATTTATTGAAGGTACTGCTCCTTCTAGAGTAAGTTCTCAACCATCTCCTGAAGATACAAAGAAACCAGATAATAATCAACAAGAAGAAGAGAATAATAATAACAACAATAATTCAGGTAACAATGGTGGTGGCTCTACTCCTCCTGATAATGGTGGAAATAGTGGTGGAACTACTACTCCTCCTGATAATGGTGGAAATAGTGGTGGTACTACTCCTCCTGATAATGGTGGAAACAGTGGTGGTACTACTCCTCCTGATGATGGTGGAAACAGTGGTGGTACTGTCACCCCTCCTGATGGTGGTGGAAATACAACACCTTAGTTTAATAAAAGATTATATTTAAATATTAATAAATACTTAAAATTCAAACAAAAATATAAGGAGTTGCCTCAGAGTGATTTTTAGAAATCCTCAATGAGACACTCCTTTTTTAGTAATTATAATTAATGTGGGAATTGTTATAATATTTATGTATTACAAATTATATAAATTTTATATTTTTTGCTTATTGTATACCAAAAGTCTGGAATGTATTTAATTTACCATATCTTTTGATAAGTATATCCCATTCTTCCTTATCATAAAAATCACACTTATTTACACCAAATAATTTGGCAACTTCAATTGCAAATCTACCAGCTGACTCTAAATCACTAAAATGAGTTGCACCTGTAGCACATCCAGCAACAGGCATTTCTGTAGTAATTGCTACTCCAACTACTGGAGAATTTGTAGCAACTGCTGGCTGTAAAATACTATTCAAATGATACAAGTCATTTCCATATGGTGTTATATCTTGAATAGATAAAGGAAATACAAATGGAGATTTTCCAGTTACAGTCTGTATAATATCTAAAAGATTATCACTAGTTTTCAATATATACCCTTCTTTTACAGTTGGCGATATTGCAAATCCTCTAGTATTGATTATTCTATTACCTTTAGTAGTATCGATTGAAAGTATTGCATCACAACTACTGTCAACTTCATTTTCATTCATAGTTATCATATCTATTGGTGAATCCATAAAAGGTGTAGGATAGTGCTCTTTAGTTGGAGCATCTGGACAAATATGAGTCGAAATCACAATATCTCCTTCTAATACATCTCCTTTTCGTTGCATATCTAAAAGTTTCGCTGCTACTGAAATTGCTACCAATGCTCCATCACCATCTGAAACAAAACCTATTACCTCTGGTCTTGCCCCAATACCTCCAAGTCTGCCTAAAATACCAAGAGTAGGAGCACTTCCTCCTTTTAATTTACCATTCTTGCCAGCAATTGTAAGCTTAACTAAATCTGTAGAACCTTTACTTGATGAAAGCTTTTTTACTATTATATTTTCTCCACCATAGCTTTGTAAGTATGTCTTTACTTCTTCTCCACTTGCAGTTGATTTGTCTAAAATATCATAAACCTCTAATACTTGTTTTAATACCATATTTAATCTCCTTTCTTTATGTATTTTTTTAATAATACATTATTTACTGTACAAAACATCTACACCACACATTGCTAGTACTTTAATTGCTTTTATAAGTGCTATTTTTCCTTCTTCTCCACCAGCAGCTACAGCAAATTCTTCTGTATGAGTTGCAGTATTTTCTTTTAATTTGATATACGCTTGTATTGCAGGTATTTCATGAGTTAAATTTCCAGTATCAGTTGAGCCAATACCTTGAGTTAAATCTCTTTCAATATAGTCTTCACCTAATACTTCAAAATTTTCTCTAACTATATTTACTAATCTTGAATCATTTTTTATTTCTTTATATATCTCATCTAATTGAATTACTTCTACACTAGTTCCTGTAGAAATTGCAGCTCCCTTAGCACAATTTTTAAGCATATCACAAATTTCATTTAGGTATTCTATGCTTAATGCTCTTACATTAAATATAGCTGTAGATTTTTCGGGAATTATGTTATGTATACTACCTCCATCAGTTATAATTCCATGTACTCTTGCATAATCTTTAAGATGTAATCTCATGCTATTTACACTATTAAACAATGCTATTACTCCACTTAATGCACTTCTTCCTTCCCAAGGATAAGCAGCAGCATGAGAAGCTTTTCCACTAAAATCAAATTTTAAATTAACTTGAGCAAATGATATATCATCAGGTATTGAAGCATCACATGGATGTAAAATTAATGCAGCATCTACATCTTTAAATACTCCTTCTCTAATCATAGTTATCTTTCCACCTACTCTTTCTTCAGCAGGTGTTCCAAACACTTTTACAGTTCCTTCTATATCATATTTTTTTATAACTTCTTTTAAAATAATACCCGCTCCAACAGAACTTGTGCCTATAATATTGTGTCCACAAGCATGTCCCATACCTGGAAGTGCATCATATTCAGCTAAAAAAGCCACTGTCTTTCCACCAGTTCCATTTGAGTAGACTGCCTCAAAAGATGTTTCTAATCCTCCTACACCTTTTGTCACATTGAATCCATTTTCTTCTAATAAATCACATAATGCTTTTTGTGATTTAAATTCTTCAAATGCTAATTCTGGATTTTCAAATAAAGATTTAGATACCTTTTCAAATGATGCTTTTTTCTCATCAGATAACAACTTTATATCTTCTTTGATTTTTAATTTTAATTCTTCCATACTTACTACCTCCTTAAAGCATTCCATTTATTTTTAGAACTGTTTGAGATATAAAAGCAGAACCAAAATAAGTAGATGTCATAACTATAAATGATATAACTACTAGCTTCCAGCTCAAAGTCTTTAATATATCCAATTGGTTACCTACAGAAATTCCTGCAAAAGCTAATAATGGTGTTACTGTAGACATAAAATTTATTTTTCCTATATTACTTGCTATAAAATCTCCAACTGGTGATATTGGAAGTGATAATACAAACGCAACCAAAGTAGCCCATGCAAAACCTGGTAAATTTGGTCTCTTAACAAAATTCTTTATTACAATAGCAATTATTACTAATATAAAACCAAATACACTTCCAATCAATAAATCTTTAGCCTGTGTTTTAAGTGCTATAGCCTGTCCAAAGCAAATAATAATATATATGAACATTACTATTTTTATCTGTTCCATAATAGTCTTCAAAGTTTTTTCCATCTATACACCCTCCATTATAAAACATCTCTTGTTTTTGTTTTTTTTCTACTTCTAAACTTCTCAATAATTGGAGCCACTTTACTATAATAATAATTGGCAACTGGTAATGATAAAAATAATTCTATGTATATTCCAGTAACAGCTGTAATCAATCCGCTGGTTGCTGAATAAGCTAAAATCTGTTCAGACATATTTGGTACAGTATTCATCAATGATGCTGTTGCAGCCCCCATCATAGAACCACTTCCCATTCCTGATGCCATTGCTAAAGCATATGGATGAAAGCCTATAAGAACACCCAGTGGTGCCAAAAATGAAAATAATAATGTTCCAAAGATACTACCACTTATATAAGTTCCTAATGTTCCTATACCTTCTGGTGAATTCAATCCATACTTATCCCCAATAATTCCTAGTGCTGTGTCACGACATAATGAAAAAGTTCCTCCTAATGCACTTCTTCCAAGACCTAATGCTACTCCAACAGGTAATGCTATTAACATTGTACCCATATGACCAAACTCTTGTAATAAAAGTGCTGGTCCTGCTTGAAGTAATATACCAACTTTAGGTCCTGCATTAATTCCAAACATGATTCCCAATGGATATAGAGTTAAGGATAAAAGATATGGAGATACATTTATTTCATTATCTCCTATAAACTTTTTTAAAGCTGGTATAATCCTTCCTAACAAATGAGGGGAAACAGCCATACCTATAAAGATAGCCCATAGTATACTAAGTAAAGTTATATTAATACCCATAACTTTAAATGAAATAGGCCCAATTAATTCAGCCAATACTGTAATTATACAGGCTGCTATCAGAGCATTTCTAATTCCTGTCTTTCCTTTCATTTCTGTACCTCCTTGCAATTTTTATAATTTTCTTACAATATAATTGTTAGTGATTTAATTATATATTCTCTCATCGATAATGTATAATATAAATTTTTCATTATTTTTATATGCTTTTAGTCATAAAGCAAAAGGAGGATTAAACATCATGGATTTATTACAATTAAAATATTTTCAAGTTATAGCTCGTACTGAAAATATGACTAATGCTGCTAAGCAATTGCATGTAACACAGTCAGCACTTAGTAAAAGTATAGCTCTACTTGAAATGGATTTAGGTGTAAAATTATTTGACAGGAAAGGAAGGTCTATTAAATTAAACTATTGCGGAAATATTTTTCTTAAAAGAGTTGATTCAATACTTAATTTATTAGATACATCAACTAAAGAAATAAAAGATTTAGCTTGTAGTGAGTTTGACCAAATCAAATTAATCGTACTTACTGCATCAGGGTTAATTTTAGATGTACTTAGTGAATTTAAAAAATTACATCCAAATATTTCATTCAAATTAATGCAACATGTTCCAAAATCAACATTTGACTACGATTTTGATATATGTATTACTTCATATTGCTTTGAATTTAAATCATCAAATTATGAAGTATTAACTAGTGAAGAAATATTTATAGGTATCCCTTATAACAATCCACTATCAAAGCTTAACAGTATATATTTTAAAGATGTACAAGATGAGAATTTTATATGTTTAGAAGAAGGTACAAATTTCAGAAAAATTACAGATAGATTTTGTAACTATGCTGACTTTGAACCTAATGTATGTTTTGAATGTGATTCTCCTTCAACTGTTTATAATTTGATAAAAGAAGGTCATGGAGTTGGATTTATTCCTGAAAAATCATGGTGTATAGATTATGAATCTTCTATTAAACTATTGCCTATTAATGATATAAGATGTGAGCAATTTATTGAGCTATATTGGACAGATAATAAATTTTTAAACAAGTCAACAAGGATGTTTATTGATTTTATAAAAAACTATCTTAATAAATAGTAAAGCTCAATGTTGCACTGAGACCCAAAAGGTTGGACTTTATACTGGAATGAGTTTTCATTCCAGTATTTTTATTTTTATGCAGGTTTTTATTCATATTAAATTTTATAATCAACTGGACTACTTTTAGTTTTTTATTCTATTAACGCTGTTTCTTATAATTAGTCTTGGATAAAGTTTTCTTGGGATATGTTCTGTACTCTTTTTATTTATTGTATTTACTAAACTATCTACTCCATTTTTTATAACTTGTTCTCTTGGGTCATCTATTGTTGATAAGTGTGACCTAAAGTAAGATATCAATTCAATATTATTATATCCTATTACAGATATGTCTTCTGGTACATTTATACCATAAGTAGTTTTTAATTCTTGTATTATAGAAATAGCTGGTACATCTTGTTGCACAAATATAGCTGAAGCTTTTTTTATTTTATCAATATATTTTTTTAATAGCTCAACTTGAGATTCAAAATCCATTCTAGATTCAATTACATCAGTCTTTAAATTAGCTTCTTCCATAGCATTTAAATACCCTTTTGTTCTATCTTCGTGCATTTTTGAACTCTTATCTTCTGAAGTTATTGTTATTATATTTTTATGACCATGATCTATTAAATGCTTAGTAGCTATATAACCTCCATATACGTTATCATCCCAAAAGAAATTATCTACTTCTCCTACAAAAGATGGCTTAAAATATATGAATACATGTGGAAAATTATTGTCTTTTAAAAACTCATACTCTTCTTTTTTTATTGATTGAGACACTATTACTAATCCATCAACCATTTGTCCATTAACCATTTTATAGACATTACTGTCACCACTAATGTTATTATTAGGCTGTATTATAAAGTCGTACTTATTAGTCTCAATAGAATTTATAGAACTGTCCATTATATCACTAAAAAATTTTCTAGTGTCTTGATGATTAAAATTATTTGAAAAGATTACCCCTATTCTATTTGTTTCTTTTTTTGCTAGATTTCTCGCATTTACATTAAAATGAAACCCTAGCCTGTTAGCCTCTTCCACTACCTTCTTTTTTGTTTTTTCAGATACATTAGGATTATTGTTTAAGCACCTAGAGACAGTTGAATAGCTAATGCCTAGGTTCTTTGCAATATCTTTAATAGTTACCATCTTTATCCCCTACTTCACTTCATTTTATTTTTGCTAATATAATACTACACCATGTTGTAAATAATTGTCAACTTGATTATGTAAACGCTTGTAACTATAAAAAAATAGGTAGAATCTAAAAAGATATCTACCTATTTTAATAAAAAAACTTATCATATATTTAAGTGATTTTATGGTTTTGCTTTTGGTGTAAATACTACTGACATAATATATCCAAAAAATATAGCTGCGGCTATTCCACCAGCTGTAGCAGTTGTTCCACCTAGAAAAATACCTAAAAATCCATCACTTTGTATTGATTTTATCACTCCTGTTGCAAGTGAATATCCAAATCCTATTATAGGAACTGTTGCACCTGCTGCTGCAAACTTAACTAATGGCTCATAAAGTCCTAGAAAAGTTAAAACTACACCAGATGTTACATATGTTACCATAACATATGGAGTTTGCATCTTAAAATAATCCATCATTACTTGGGCTATTAAACATATAATTCCACCTACAATAAATACTCTTACATAGTCCATTAACATATATATCACATCCTACTCATTTACTATTACTACTGCATGTGCAACACATGGTATTGTTTGCTTTTGTAGTGTACTTGTTGGTGATAATAGTGCTCCTGTTGATACGAGCATTACTTTGTTAAATTCTTTTTTTCTTAACTTTTCATATATATATCCTGCAAATACTGTAGCTGAACATCCACATCCACTTCCACCACAGTGAACATCTTGCTCTTTAAGGTTAAACATTTCTATACCACAATCAGTATAACACTTTGAAATATCTACACCTTTTTGTTTTAAAAAGTCTTCTGTTATCTGTTTTCCAAGTGTACCTAAATCGCCAGTGGCAATTATGTCAAAGCTATTTGGGTCATCATTAGTGTCTTCAAAATAAGAATATATAGTATCTATTGCTGCTGGAGCCATGGCTGGTCCCATATTATTACCATCATCAATACCTTTATCTATTACTTTTCCAACTGTAACATATTTTACTTTAGGACCTTCTCCATTAGGAGCTAGTAAAACACTTCCTGCTCCTGTAACTGTCCATTGAGCTGTCATTGGCTTTTGATTTCCTAGCTCTAGTGGAAATCTGAATTGTCTTTCTGCTGTACAATAATGGCTTGATGTACCTGATAGCACTAAATCTGCAAAACCACCATCTACAAGCATAGAACCTATGCAAAGTCCTTCTGCCATTGTAGAACAAGCACCATATATACCCAAAAATGGAATTGCTAATTCTCTTGCAGCAAAAGATGCTGGTACTATTTGATTGATTAAATCTCCACCTAACATGTAATTTACATCTGACAGTTTTTTTCCTGCCTTTTGTATGGCTTTCTGTGATGCAGTCTCTACCATTTTACTTTCAGCTAATTCCCAAGTTTTTTCACCATATAAATCATCGGTCATAATCATATCAAAATAGTCCTTTAGCGGTCCTTCACCTTCTTTAGAACCGACTATAGTGCCAGCTGATATTATTGTTGGTTTATTTTCTAGCTTGACTGTTCTTTTTCCAATTCTTTTATTTTTCATATTTTCACACCTTTTTAATTTTGAATTTTACTATTTAATCCTTTAATATTAATTGAAATTTTCATAGCTATTTTCTAATAGATAATTTTTCTAGCTAATAGTTAATTAATAAAGTTTAAATTAAATAAAAATCATCTAAAACATTTTAAAAATATAATAAATAATTCCACATAAAATAGAAGAACCTATACCATAAACTAAAACTGGTCCTGCAATTTTAAATAGGTTTGCACCTACACCTAATACATATCCTTCTCTTTTATACTCCATTGCAGGAGATACTATTGAGTTAGCAAAACCTGTTATTGGTATTATAGAACCAGCTCCTGCTCTTTTTCCGATTAGGTCATAAACTCCTAATCCAGTTAGAAATGCCCCTATAAATATTAGTGTTATTGATGTAGCAGAACTAGCACCTAATTTATCAAGCCCTCCAACTTTCATGTATAAATCATTTATAGCTTGCCCTATCATACAAATAATTCCACCTACAATAAATGCAAGTGTATAGTTTTTTAAATATGTAGGTTTTGGGCTTATTTGGTCTACATACTTTTTATAATTTTTATCCATACTAAACACCTCTCTAAAGTATTATTTGTTAATTTTAAAAAAATAAACCTATAATTTATTTTAGACACTTAAAGTTTTGTCAAAAAATAAAAAAGATGCCTAATAAAGAAAATAATTTATTTTCTATTATAAAGACACCTTGTTTTTTAATATTTTTTATTTGAACTTATAATTTTTTAATCGAAACTTAAAAACTTAATATAAAAACTTAATATATTATAAATATTATCATGATATATATTCTTTTAACTTAGACAATACTTTTTTCTCTATTCTTGATACTTGAACCTGTGATATATTGAGCATTTCTCCTATTTCACTTTGAGTCATATCTTCAAAATATCTGAGAACTATTATTTGACGTTCTCTCTTATCCAGTCTTCCAAGTATGTCCTTTAATAATATATTATCTACAACTTTTTCTTCCTCACTTTCTCCTTTCATGCTTATCTTATCAATAAGACAGATTGGAGAACCTTCTTCTTCATGAATAACACCTTGCAAATACTCTACATTAAAGTTAGCTTCCATAGCCATTACTAAATCTTCTTTTTCTACATCTAATGCTTGAGCTATTTCTTCTATACTTGGCTCTCTACCTAGCTTTTTAGTTAAAGCTTCACTTTCCATCTTGGCCTTTACAGCTATTTGCTTCAATGACCTTGATACTTTTATCATACCATCATCTCTTAAGTATCTCTTTATTTCACCTAGAATCATTGGTACTGCATAAGTAGAGAATTTAACATTAAACTTGGGGTCAAATTTATATATTGATTTTATTAAACCTATAGAACCTAACTGAAATAAATCTTCTCTATCATACCCTATATTTAAAAATCTAGATACAACGCTCCTAACTAGACCTAAATTACTTGATATTAATATTTCTTTTGCCTCTTCATCTCCATTTTGAACTTTATCAATAAGTTCTAGAGTCTCTTCATGACTAAGAAGAGGTTTTTTTTCTTCTCTGGCAACAGTTACTTCCATAATAAAACCTCACTTTTGGACTTTATTTAGGCAAATTTATTTTTTTAGTCATTTCAATTCTAGTGCCATTATCTTTTCTAGAACTTACCTCTACATCGTCCATAAAGCTTTTCATAACTGTGAATCCCATTCCTGATCTATCAAGTTCTGGTTTTGATGTATAAAGTGGTTCCATTGCCTTCTCCACATTTTCTATTCCATACCCTTCATCTTCAACTACAATTTTTATAGTATTTCCTTCTATCTCACATCTCAAAAAAACAAACTTAGAACTGTCTTCTTCATATCCATGTATTATAGCATTTGTAACAGCCTCAGAGACAGCAGTTTTTATATCAACTAATTCATCTACTGTTGGGTCTAATTTTGCTGCAAATGATGCTACTATAACTCTTGCTAAACTTTCATTTTCTGATAGTGCCGAAAATTTAACTTCCATAATATTATTCATCACATACTCCTCCCTACAAAGAACTTAGAGCTTCTTCATACGTATCATAAATGCCAATAATTTTATTTAACCCAGATAAATCAAAAATTTTCTTAACTCGTGAACCTATATTAATTACTGAAACTCGTCCCCCTTCATTAGAAATTTTTTTATATCTACCTATGATGACACCTATACCTGAAGAATCCATAAAATTAATATTTCCAAAATCAAATACAACATTTTTTACTTGATTAACACTTAATAAGTTATCTATTTCTTCCCTTATTTCATTAGCTACATGGTGGTCTAGTTCTGAGCACATAAATTCTATGTATAGATTCTTATGTTCTAAGGAATATTTTACCATCAAAATCCCTCCTTCAATAGTTTTGTAAAAATAGTAACTTTTAATCAATTCTATAATCTTATTTCTATTCCTTCAATGAAATTTAACTAGTTTTGTCGTATTATTTCTACCATCGTTTCATTATATGTTACTTGACCACCAATATCTGATATACCAGTATCTGTTAAACTATTAGGATTGCCATGTTTCTTCCACCATCCAACATACATTTTTACTATATAATCACTTACTCTGTTATCTATATTTATCTGAACATCTATCTTTGTTTTTTTTGACTTTAAATCTACAATCTCTTTATTCTTAACACCTATTTTTTTAGCCATACTTTGATTTATATATGCTTGAGCTATAGATGTCTTATCCATAAAGTGTTGACTAAACAAAGTATCTGCATGGTGATTAGTTAGCAGTCTAAAAATATTTTTTCTATTTTCATATTCAAAGTTTCTAGTTTTGTTACTTATATACACTGGAATTGGACTAATTCCTAAATCTCTTATCCTTTCTGAATAAAGTTCATACTTTCCAGATGGAGTTTCAAACTTCTTATCTTCCCAAGCAATAGGATTATGTATAGTAAAATAACTATTTTTAAGTTTTTCTATATCTAGGCTTTTATCAAAGCATTTAAGTGGTTCAATTACTTTTTCTAAGTATTCTTTTTTTGATACAAAAGGATAGTCTCTTAGCTCCATCTTTTTAGCTAACTCCATAAAGAAATAATACTCATCCATCAATTCATGCTTTGGTTTTACTGCTCTTTCATTGTATGTTATATATGGATTAGTCATTGAGCTATAAATTATATCTTCACTTTCAAGCGTATTTGTACAAGGTATAAATAAGTCACATAAAGTAGCTGTGTCAGTTATAAACATATCAAAACATACTTTAAATTCAATCTTTGAAAAAACTCTTTCTAGTTCTACTAAATCTGGCAACTGATTTAACATGTTACTTTTAGTTATTACTGCCATCTTTATAGGAATATTTCCTTTTAGTGATTTACTTGACATATTATCAAATTCACTCAGTATATTATTTGTTTTCTCTAACATATTATTAGCTTCATTTGGTGTATTGTCTTTTAAAGATTCTTCTATAAACTTGCTAATATTACTTACATAAAACTCCCTATCTTCTCCATATGATTGACTATTATAAGGGTCAGCATCTATCACATTTGGATAAACCTTATTAGCATAATTCACTCCTCCACCACTAAATCCTATTTGACCTGTTATAGCTCCTAAGGCATCTATCGCTCTTATTGTATTTCCTCCATTTTTATACTTTTGAAGACCATAACCTACGTTTATACTTGAATATTTATTAGCATATAAATTAACTAACTCTCTTATATCCTTTTCTTTAACACCACATTCATCACTTAAAAAGTTTAAATCTAATGAATCCAAATATTTTTTATATTCCTCAAAACCAACAACATACGAATTTATATATTCTTCATCCTGCAAGTTATCTTCTATTATAATTTTTGCCATAGCCATAGCTAATGCTCCATCTGTTCCAGGGCTTACTTGTATGTACTTATCTGCCATTTGAGCAGTCTTTGTATATATAGGGTCAATGACTACTATTTTTATCCCTTTTTCTTTAGCTTTTTTAATTATTTGCATAGTATGAATGGTAGTATATGCTGGATTTTTTCCCCATATAAAGATACTCTTGCTGTTTAGCATATCTTCTATAGCATGTCCCTTAGCTACTCCAAAGTCATACTTTTGGGCATGTATTCCTGCACTCCAACATGGCCCTCCCTTATGTCTACTAACTCCTCCATAAAAATTAAAAAACACATCTCCTATATATTTTAATATAGACCCACTTCCATATTGGTCATAGTGCATAATAGACTTTGATGTATACTGTTCTTTATAATATAGGAGTTTATCTGCCATTATCTCTAATGCTTCATCAAAAGAAATCTTTTTCCATAGACCGTCTACCTTTAACATTGGAGTCTCTATCCTATCTTTATGATTTAATCTATCTAAATGAGCCAACCCTTTTTTACATATAAATCCTTTTGTATAAGGATGATTCCTATCTCCTTCAATTTTTATCACATTATTTCCACTAGTATAAACATTAAATTTACAACAATCATGGCAATCTAGTGTACATCCATGACTTAATTTCTTCATTGTATCCATAAAATATCTTTCTCTCCTTATAAACGCTACCTATTCACTATATTTTTATTAAGATTTGTATACTGAAAATATCCTGCTGAAGACATAAATATATTTTATCAAAATAAATTTAAAAATACCTTATAAATATGATATTCATATAAAATTACTTTCAACAAATCGAATTAAGAAAGCACAATATTAAATTCACACATACTGTTTAATATTAAAATAGCAGTTAGACTGCCTTATAGATTTACTTACTATATTTCTTAGTTAATAAAAAACCTTTCAATTACTTTATCTTTAAGATACAGTAATTGAAAGGTTTTACTAAGTTTAAAAATTAATTTTAAATCCTTAGACATTTTTCATTTTCTCTTTTGTATCACATTAAAAGTTAACTTGATAAGTTAAATTGATTTTTATCTATAACCTACTTATAATATGATTATATTAGTGCTATATTTGAAAGTTATAAACACATTATATTATAATATACTCTTTACACATTTCAATCTAGTTTTCAATGCTTTCCCCTTTGCCAGTATAAACATAAAAATTCTGTTAACCGTATGGATTACAAAGAATTCTAAGCGATTAATTAATTTTTATTTGATTATTTATTTTCTAATGTATTTTTTCTACTTACAGAAATAAAGTACAAACAAAATTTAAAATGTCTTTAATAATACTATTATATAAAACAATAAAAGCCTTATGTTGTTGATTCTTACAGATTACTTATCATCTGTTTTGAAAACACATTAGGCTTTTTAAATATTCAATATACTATTTTATATATCTTTCGATTATATTTTTATATACTATATATTATTTTTTCTTTTTGTTGGCTTTTTCTATATTAATTTTGTTACCTTTTATCTTAATATCTTTCATTTTTTCAATTACTGTTTTTGCATCTTTTTTAGGTATTTCAACAAAAGTATACTTATCATATATATCTATAGTCCCTACCATTTTACCTGGTATTCCAACTTCTCCAGCTATAGCACCAACGATATCTTTAGCTTGTATTCTTTGATTTCTACCAATATTGATAAACAATCTAATCATACCATCTTTAGCTCCAGTAACACCTTTTCTATCTCCACGTTCTCTTCTAGGTTTTTCTTCTATTATTTCTTCTTTCATTTCTTCACCTAGAGATAACTTAACAAGTGCAGCAGCAATATCAACCATTGCATAATCTTCATCATTACAGAAGCTTTCTAACCATTGTAATTGTTTAGTTAAATGACCTTCTTCTATAGTTTGTTTAACTTGTGCAAAGAAAGTACCTACTTTTTTCTCTTCAACATCAGTTATTGTTGGTATATTATGCTTGATTAATTTAGATTTAGTATATCTTTCTATATCTTTCATCTTTCTCATTTCTTTTCCAAATACAAAAGTAAATGACATACCTTCTCTACCAGCACGACCAGTTCTACCAATTCTATGAACATAGTATTCTTCATCTTGTGGTAAATCATAGTTGAATACACATTCAACATCATCAACATCTATACCTCTAGCTGCAACATCAGTAGCAACAAGTATATCTATTGTACCATTTCTAAACTTATCCATTACTATATCTCTTTGTGTTTGCTTTAAATCACCATGTAATGCATCTGCAAAATATCCTCTTGCTTGTAAATCTCCCACTAATTCATCTGCTTTTCTCTTAGTATTGCAGAAAACAACTGACAATTTAGGGTCATACACATCAACTAATCTACATAATACTTCCAATTTATTTGATGATCTAGTTTCTATATAATATTGTTTTGTATTTGAAACTGTAAGTTCTTTTCTAACAACTTTTATATGTTCTGGGTCTTTTTGATATCTCTTAGTCAAATCTAAAATTCCTTTTGGCATAGTTGCTGAAAAGAAAGTTGTTTGTCTTTCCTCAGGAATCTTACTTAAAATCATTTCTATATCTTCTCTAAATCCCATATCTAGCATTTCGTCTGCTTCATCTAGTATAATCATTTTTACATTATCCATCTTTAATGTTTTACGATTAATATGGTCTATTGTACGTCCAGGTGTACCTATTACAACTTGCACACCACTCTTTAGAGATTTTATCTGTCTATCTATTGGTTGACCACCATATATAGGTAATGTCTTTATTCCGTACGAGTATTTAGCTAGTTTTCTTATTTCTGTAGATACTTGTATTGCAAGTTCTCTTGTTGGGCAAAGTACTACAGCTTGTAAACTTCTATTATTTGGGTCTATTGTTTCTAGTATAGGTATACTAAAAGCTGCTGTTTTCCCCGTACCAGTTTGTGCTTGTCCTATAACGTCTTTACCTGACAAAATTGCAGGTATAGACTGTGCTTGTATAGGAGATGGCTCTTCAAACCCCATTTCAGCTATAGCTTTTTTTATTCCCTCATTTATTGGTAAATCTTCAAACTTTGTTATATTCATATATTATTCCTCTCCGTTATCAATTAATCTTAACCTATCCATTATATACTTTTTTAGGATATTCTGCAATTAATATTTTTAACAGTATGATTAAATAATATACATAAAATACAAAATTGATATATATATAAAATATGTAAATAACATTAATATACCTTGTAATCTACTAAGTCTATTTGATTTAAGAGTTGGTACTATTACTAATAACAATAATAATATCATAAATGGTATATCAAGTTTTCTATTTTGAGATAATATTGGTATGTTATTTGGTATTGCTGATACAGCTATTACTGATACTATATTCAATATATTTGCACCTAAAATATTTCCTACAGATATTTCATGATGATTTTTTCTTATGGCAGTAATTGAAGACACTATCTCTGGTAAAGAAGTTCCAAGTGCTATTATAGTCAAACTCACTATACCTTGAGGTATATTAAGAAAACTAGCTATTCTTACACCACTCTCTATAAGAATTTGAGAACCTATTATCATCATTATTAAGCCTGTAGCAAAAATTATTAGTATTTTTATGATTTCTGCTATAGAGAAACCTCTGTACTGTTTACTCTTCTTTGTAGGTATTTCTTTAATAGTATCTTTTTGAACACCTCTATTTTTAGTATGCGATTTCCCTACAACACTCTTATAGTTATTAACCATATAAAAAATCAATATTATTATAAGTAATAATGAATCTCCTCTTGTTATAACTCCATCTAACCCCAATAAAATTAAAACTATAACAGATACTATTAATAGTAAAGACTTAGAAAAAAACATTTTTTTATCTACATTAAATGGACTTATAAAAACAACTAACCCTAATGCTAATCCTGTATTACATATTATAGAACCAATTGCATTTCCTAAACTCATTGTAGTGTGACCATCAATAGAAGCAAGTAATGACACTGTAAATTCAGGCAATGTTGTTGCAAAACTAACAATAGTTGCTCCAAGTATAATTTCTGAAATATTCGTTTTTCTACCTATCTCTACAGTACAATTTATAAAGATATCTGCGCCTTTAGTAATTAATAGGAAACCTACTAAAAATAATATCACTGTGATAAACAATATATCACCTCCCCCTATTAAATAAATATTCAAGTTGTAAAGATGTATGCTTTTTCTTTTTTGTACTGAGATTTATTTATTTCTAATTTATAATTTTTTCAAATATTACCTTATTAATTTAGACATTTATTTGTTTCATTTTATTAATATATGGGTATAATTTCATCACATTACTAACATATAATTTGTTTTATACTTTAAAACGACATTTTTTTATTTTTCATGTATACAGGATACGTATAATATGTTATTATTATATTAGAAAATATATTTTTTAAAAAATATATAAAATAAATTAAGTATATAAAAATTAATTTTAATAACATTATTTATCATTTAAATCTAAGGAGGAAATACTTAATGAATGCATGGCAAGGATTTAAAACAGGAAGATGGACTAAAGAAGTAAATGTCAGAGAGTTTATACAATTAAACTATTCTCCATATGAAGGAAATGACTCTTTCTTAGCTGGTGCTACTGAAAACACTAAAAAATTATGGGACAAAGCAATGGTCTTATTTAAAAAAGAAAGAGAAAATGGTGGTACTTTAGATGTAGATACAAAAACTATTTCTGGAATAGCTGCATATGCTCCAGGATATTTAGATAAAGTATTAGAAACAATAGTTGGATTACAAACGGATGCCCCTTTAAAAAGAGCGGTTATGCCATATGGTGGTATAAAAATGGTTGAAAATTCATGTGATGCTTTTGGATATGAATTAGACCCTGAAATAAAAGAAATATTCACTAAATATAGAAAAACACATAACCAAGGAGTTTTTGACGCATATACTCCAGAAATGAGAGCTGCTAGAAAATCTGGTATAATAACAGGTCTTCCAGATGCTTATGGTAGAGGTAGAATAATAGGTGACTATAGAAGAGTTGCTTTATATGGTGTTGATGCCTTAATAGAAGATAAAATCGAACAAAAGAAATCATTAGAAGTTTCTTGTATGGATGAAGAAGTTATAAGACTAAGAGAAGAAATAACTGAACAAATATCAGCTTTAAACGAACTTAAAAAGATGGCTGAATCTTATGGATTTGATATATCAAAACCAGCAACTAACTCAAAAGAAGCTGTACAATGGTTATACTTTGGTTATTTAGCTGCTGTTAAAGACCAAAATGGTGCTGCAATGTCTTTAGGTAGAACATCTACTTTCCTAGATATATACTTTGAAAGAGATTTAAAAGCTGGAACAGTAACAGAGGAAGAATTACAAGAATATATGGACCATTTTGTTATGAAATTAAGAATGGTTAAATTCTTAAGAACTCCTGATTACAACAACTTATTCTCTGGAGACCCAACTTGGGTAACTGAGTGTATAGGAGGTATGGGAGTAGATGGTAGAACATTAGTTACTAAAAACTCATTTAGAATGTTAAATACTCTATATACATTAGGACCATCACCAGAACCAAACTTAACAGTTTTATGGTCAACTAAATTACCTCAAGGATTCAAAGATTTCTGTTCTAAAGTATCTATAGATACAAGTTCAGTTCAATATGAAAATGATGATTTAATGAGACCATACTGGGGAGATGATTACGGTATAGCTTGTTGTGTATCTGCAATGAAAATAGGTAAACAAATGCAGTTCTTCGGAGCTAGAGTTAACTTAGCAAAAACTTTATTATATGCTATAAATGGTGGTATTGATGAAAAATCTGGTGCTCAAGTTGGGCCAAGATTTGAGCCTATAACTTCTGAGTATTTAGACTTTGATGAAGTTATGAGTAAATTTGAACCATTTACTGATTGGTTAGCAAACTTATATGTAAATACTTTAAATGTAATACACTATATGCATGATAAATACTCTTATGAAGCATTAGAAATGGCATTACATGATAGAGATATATTTAGAACTATGGCTTGTGGTATGGCTGGATTATCAGTTTGTGCGGATTCATTATCTGCTATAAAACATGCTAAAGTTAAGACTATCAGAAATGAACAAGGAATAGCTGTTGATTTCGAAATAGAAGGAGATTATCCAAAATACGGAAACAACGATGATAGAGTTGATAGTATATCTGTAGAGCTAGTTGAAAGCTTCATGAATAAGATAAGAAAAAATAAAACTTATAGAAATTCTTATCCTACTCAATCTATACTTACAATAACTTCAAATGTTGTTTATGGTAAGAAAACTGGTAATACACCAGATGGTAGAAGAGCTGGTGCTCCATTTGCTCCTGGTGCAAACCCAATGCATGGTAGAGATACTAATGGTGCTTTAGCTTCATTATCTTCAGTTGCTAAATTACCATATGAGCATGCTCAAGATGGTATATCTAATACTTTCTCTATAGTACCTGGTGCTTTAGGAAAAGATATGGCTGAAAGAATAAATAATCTTTCTGCAATGATGGATGGTTACTTCGCTCAAAATGCTCATCACTTAAATGTTAATGTATTTGATAGAGCTACTTTAGAAGATGCTATGGAACATCCAGAAGAATATCCACAATTAACTATAAGAGTTTCTGGATATGCAGTTAACTTCATAAAATTAACTAAAGAACAACAATTAGATGTTATAAACAGAACATTCCACGGTAAAATGGCTTAGTCTTTAAATTTTTATACTTTAGCTAAGATTACTACTGTGTAGAAAATAAAAATAAATGGCTATCTTATATTCGGATTATTTCTGGTATAAGATGGCCTTTTTTAGAGAAATATTATAACTATTAATAAAGTTATCAAAATATATTGTGAGGTGAACTCTATGATTAAAGGAAAAGTACACTCTATAGAAACATTTGGTACTGTAGATGGCCCAGGAATAAGATACATACTATTCTTTCAAGGATGTCCTCTTAGATGCAAATACTGTCATAATAGAGATACATGGGATACCAAATCTGGAAAAGAATATACAGTTGATGAAATAATAACTGATGCTCTTAAGTATACTTCTTTTATGAAGTTTTCTGGTGGAGGTATTACTGCTTCTGGTGGCGAGTCTACTCTTCAACCAGAGTTTTTAAGTGAACTATTTAAAAAAGCTAAAGAAAATAACATACACACTTGTCTAGATACATCTGGATTTGTAGATATAGAAACTATAGACTCAGTTTTAGATAATACTGACTTAGTTTTGCTTGATTTAAAACATATGGTTGAAGAAAAGTCTATTGATTTGACTGGCGTGGGTATGGATAAAGCTTTAAAACTTGCTAAACACTTAGAATCAAGAAATATTCCAGTATGGATAAGACATGTTTTAGTTCCTGGGATTACTGATGATATAGATAACTTAGAAAGATTAGGTAGATTCGTTGCTACATTAAAAAATGTAGAGAGATTGGAATTGCTACCATATCATTCTATGGGAATACACAAATGGGAAAATTTAGGCATCGATTATGAGTTAAAAGATGTTCCTGATGCTACCAAAGAAGATATTAAAAAAGCTAGTGAAATAATCTCTAAGTTTGGAGCAAAAGTATATAATAGCTAATACTCCTTGAGATTAATAACTATCACAATAAAATAAGGTAAAATATACGATTTAAAAAACCTTATATTTTACCTTATTTTTAATATACTTTATCTACACTCATCAATTTGATAATTTAAGTCTATAAAACTCAGATGCACTTACAGGTCTACCAAATAAAAAACCTTGAATAATATCTACACCTAAACTCTTCACTATATTGTATTCTTCATAAGACTCAATACCCTCAACACAAACTTTCAAATTGATAATATGAGCTAATTTAATAATATATTCTAGAAAGGTATGTTCATAACTATTATATGTAATATTCTTAACAAAACTTCTTTCAATCTTTATTATATTAACAGATAACTCTTTAAGATAATTTAAAGATGAATACCCAGTACCAAAATCATCAATTGCAATATGTACTCCAATACTTTTTAAACTGATAAACTTGTCATTCAATAAATTTATATCTGGTATCCAACAATTCTCTGTTAGTTCTAAAATCAAAAATTCAGGTTTTAATTGATATTCTATCAAACATTCTATTATAAAATCTCTAAAAAAATCCTCTTTTAATTGAATATACGATACATTTACAGATATTTTGAAAGCTGGATTTACTTTATGCCATTCTTTACACTGTTTTACGGCCTCTTTTATAATCCATTTTCCTACTGGTATAATCAGATTACTTTGTTCTAGTATTGGTATAAATTCAACAGGAGATACTTCTCCATAAGTATTTGAATGCCATCTCAAAAGTGCCTCTGCTCCTATAACGTTTTTGGTAGATGCATCTACCTGTGGCTGGAAAAATAACTCAAGGTCATTAAAATCATTTTCAATACACTCTCTCAATTTCTGTTGCATTGAAATTACTTTCAACTTATTTTCATAGAGTTCTTTTGAAAAAAACTTCATTCTATTTTTACCACCCATTTTTGCGATATCTAGCGCAATGTCAGCATGTTTAAATAAGTCCAAATAATTATCTCCATCTTCTGGATACATAGCAACCCCCGCAGTTACTGTACAATAATATTTATTTGATTCGATTTCATGCTGAGTATTTGTATACAATTGTATTTTTTCATATAAGTTCTCTATCGTTTCTTTATTGCACATAGGGTAAAAAAATGCAAATTCATCTCCATCTAATCTGTACAATCTAACATCCTTAGGTAAATATTCTAAAACTTCTGTAGCAATTGCACGCAAAACCTTATCACCATAAGAGTGCCCATATTTCTCATTTATATTTTTAAAATTATCAATATCCATGATAAATATAGCTCCACTTGTATAGATTTTCTCTTTTATAATACAATTCATTCTGTATTCAAATTGTTCTCTATTCCATGTTCCTGTGATAGAATCAAATTTATTCTTTTCACCTATATTTTTTATTCTACCAACTATAATTATAGTTTTTTGGTCATCTGATACATAAGCCTTACCTCTACAAGAAATCCATACTACTTCTTCATATTTATTAATTAATCTATATTCTAAATTATGTTCATCTTTTTTTCCATCTACCAACGCTTGTATATCATCTTTCCATACTTTGACATCATCTGGATAAACAATTTTACTCCAACAATTGACTACATCAGAATCCATATCTTTACTTAAGTTAAATTCATCAAAAATTGCTGAAGAAATTTTAAATTTATTCCTATTTATATCCCAAAAAAATATATAATCTTCTGTGCTTTGAGACAAAAGTTCAAAGAAAATTTCTATATGATCTAAATTTAAAGAGTTCGATTCTTCTCTCATCTTTTCCCCCTACAATATAAGTAATATAGTAAGATTATAACCCTACTTATAATAAAAATAAAGTAGGGTTATAATTTATTACTATTGGTGTAGTTTAATCAACAAAATATTCTTATTTAGATTATACTATTTTACTAATCTTTTTATCTCATCAAATGCATCTTCATTTCCATTTCCTCCTACCTTAGTTATCTTATCAAATTTCTTACTTTTAACTAAAGTTTTTTGAGACTCATCAAGTGATTTTTCTACAATCATTACTGGTGATTTATTTTTACCTGCTAAAACACCTACTGTTAAAGCATCTATTAAATCATTTTCTCTTAACATCCCATTTTTTGTTACATAAAGATTTCTTAGTTCTTTATCCTTATAAAACTCTTCTATTACTTTTGAATTTGTTTTATTTCTATCTTCTCCACCTATTCTCTTTGGATTTGGAAACTGTTTTTCTATAGATTTTGGCAAAGAAGTTTCTCCTCCTATAATATAAGATTTTGATATTTCTTCTTCATCTATAAATTTTTTAATAGATGTTATCTCATTTTTTACATTTGTAAGAATTATTGGAGTTTTATTTTGTGCTGAAATGCCACCAACACTTATTGCATCTGCTAATCCGTCATGTCCATTGACTACAGATACTTTTTCTACATCTATTATTTTATCTATTTCTTTAGCAAGTCTTAGAGAAGTTGAATATCTATCTACTCCACCTATTCTTATAATAGTAAGCCCTTTTAATTTTAATTCTTTTTCTAAATCAGAGCTTAATGTATTTTCTCCACCTATTATATAAATATTTTTTGCTTTTAATCTTTTTATCTCTTCTTCTGTATTTGCATTTAATTTATCTTTTTCAGTTAATAAAATAGGTGCATTTTTAGTAGATGAAAATGGAGTTGCTGATAGAGCATCTGGTATTGATGTACTATTTACTAGTATCACATTTTCAGCTGATTCAAAACCTCTTTTACTTATTTTTATAGCAGTTTTGTATCTATCATCACCTGTTAAATTTTCTTCTGATGGACTAGTTGTATTAGTGGATGAACCTCCACTACTTCCTCCGCTGTTTCCACCACTATTTCCACCTGAATTATCATTATCTCCTTGGTTATCAGGTATCTTCTCCCATTGCGCATAAAGTACTATATTATCATCAACATTAATTATATCACTTCCATCACCTTTATATGGAGTTCCACTACCATCTGGTTTTGTATTCCATCCAATAAATTTGTACCCTTCTTTTGTAAGATTTCCTGTATTCGCTTTTACACTTGTATTTGTATTTCCATCATGCAGTTCATCTTCAGGTACATCTCCTTGTCCACCATTATTTTCATATTTAACTCTGTATTTATCTGTCCAAAATGCATAAAGAGTTGTATTTGTATCTTTTATGTTAAACTTTTCTCCTGCTTTATACCTACTGCCTGTATCATCTGCTTTTGTACTCCAATAAAAATTTCCTCCTCTACCAGAAGGTGCTACTAAACCATTATCACCAAGTATAGTAACTTCATCTCCTTTTCCATATATATTATTATCTATTGGCGCTGTACCTGTACTTCCATTTTTATCATATGTTACTCTACATTCTTCTTTCCATTGTGCAAATAAAGTTGTATTTTTTGTAAGGTTAAATTTGTCACCATCTCTGTATGAAGTCCCTTCACCATTATTTTTTGTATTCCATCCCATAAATATTGCTCCAGATTTAGATGGTATCTGACTTGTAACAGTTACTTCAGCGCCTTTTTTATGTTTTTCTTCTGATATACTTCCTGTTCCTCCATTTAAGTTATAATCTAATTTATATCCCCATTGTGCATATATCGTATCTCCTGCGATATTTGGCGGAATAGTGTCACCTTCTTTGAAAGATGTTCCACTTCCATCTGCTTCTGTATTCCACCCTATGAATTCTTCATCACCATTGATAAGTCCACCTGACCCTGGGAATTTGTCAGCCTCTCCTGGCTTTGGTAAGTCTGGCAGTGTACCTGAGCCTCCATTACCATCAAGTTGTAAATCATACTCCCATTGTGCATAAAGATCTACGTTAAAATTGTCATAATCCCTTAATAATACCTCAAAACTTGAGCCTAAATTATAAGATGTTCCTGTACCATCAGCTTTTGTATTCCATTTTGTAAGTTTATAATTTGTTTTTTTAAGGTCACCTTCATTTCCTTTAATTTGCAAAGTAGCATTCTGATGATACTTATTTGAATCTGATGGAACATTACCTGAAGTATTTCCATTTCCGTTATATCTTACTTGTAAAAAGTCTGGAATCCAAATGGCATAAAGTGTTGTATCTCTATCGATATCTGTTCCTATTAGAATTTCTCCGCTTCCATATGGTTGAGTACCACTTGCCAAATGGTCCCTTGAGACACTCCAAGCATCAGTATGATAGTTTGCTCTTGTAAGATTATTACTGAACGCTAAATAAGAATCAAACTTATCAAGGTCATATACTTTTGGACCTGTTATTACTGGTCCAGGAATAACATTTCCCCCATTAAATATAGCTTCATTTATCGTTCCTCCAGTAGCCCCATTATCATCATAAGTTATTGTAATATTATTAACTCGCCTTAAGCTTTTATCTTGAATCTGCTTATTAAATATCTTATTTAAATCATAATCAGCAAAAACATTTGAATAATTTAAAGGAATTATAGCAAATGTAAGTATGCATATAGTTAACTTTTTTAACTTTTTATTCATCAAAACCCTCCCCTTTATATAAAAATTAATTTTATTTTTCATTTTGTAATTTGTAAAATAAAGAAATACTGATAAAATCTATATCAGTATTTCTTATAATTATTAAAATCTTATTCTTATATAAATATTAAATACGATTTTAGATTATAAATTACAATAATAAACAACTTATATTATTAATTTTTTTGCCACACTGCATATAATATAATGTTTCTTTCGTCCATAGTGATTGTACCTGATACTATTGTTGATGAGTCATTTCTAACTGTACTCCATCCTACAAATGTATAAGTATCAGCATTAAGCCCATTAACATTTCCTAAAACAGTCACAGTATCTCCTTTTTTATATTCTGTTGTATCAACAGGAGCCATACCTGAAACAGTTACTCCTGAAGGGAAGTTTGCACTATAAGCTACCCTATAAGTTTTTTCAGCTACAGTAAAATATATTGTATTTGGATTAATTCCAGAAGAATCAAGTGCAACTATTTGAGATTGACTTACTGGGTCTAAGTTGTATCCAGCAGGAACCTTTGTAGAGTCTGGAGTTATTGTATGGTCTCCAAGTACAGCATTAACAATCTCTGTGTACGTATCTCCAACTATATTACCATCCTTATCTTTAAAACCAATTGTTAAAGTACGTTCTGCTTCTGAAGGCATCTTACTTACTGTAAAGTAAATTATATCTGGTACAAGACCACTTGTACTAAGATTTACCATTTCAAATTGGTTGTCTGGATTAAGTACATATCCATTTGGTACCTTTGTAGAATCAGATTCCACTCTATGATTTCCATATTCAGCTGGTAGTGTAACTGTATATGGGTCTCCAATTATTGCTCCACTATCTTTATCTTTAAAGTTAACTGTAACTATACGATTTACAAGTGGAATATCAGGACTTACTGTAAAGTAAACAATACTCTTGTCAAGCCCTGTTGGTTGTAAATTAACAGTCTGAGTTTGATTAGAAGGATCAAGCTTATAACCATTAGGAACTTTTGATGTGTTTGGTGTTACATCATGTGAGCCTAGTATATCTGGAATTTCTTCTATATAAGTACTTCCAACATTACTTCCATCTTTATCCTTAAATCCAACTATAAGAACACGATTTTCTTCTGGCACTCCAGCCTTATCAGGAATTACTGTAAAATTAACTTCATTTGGATTAACTCCATTTTGAGCAAGATTTACCACTTTAGATTGACTTGCTGGATCTAATTTGTATCCAGAAGGAATTTGTGTAGCATCAGGTGTAACTGTGCTATTTCCATACTTAGCTGGAACTCGAGCTGTATATGACCCAACTATAGCTCCTGTTTCTTTATTTTTATAATTGACCTTAATAGAAAGTTTTGCATTTGAAATTTCAGTAGATGCATATGATGTTCTTGTAACGTTTCCATTCCCTGTATTAGGTGATGTATAGCTCCAATTTACTCCAGACATGTCTCGATTTGTCACAAAAGAATAAATTCCTGTCATTTGACTTCCTGTTATCCCTGCAGATGGTATGCCATTAGGGAATCCATAGCTTGTTCCATAAATAGTTGAAACTTTTTCCCCATTAATTTGTAATACCCAACCTTCTTGAGAACCTCCTTTTGGATCAGTCCCCCATACATATTTTACATTTAATGAGTTCCCACCACATGGAACAAATAATGAGAAAAATGTTACATATCCATTTCCCATATTTGCACGAAGGTCAACTTGATATCTTCCATTAATATCATATCTTCGTTCTGTATTTTGTAGTACTTCATTATTAACTTTATCTGGTAAAGTTTGTGCATATGATGGTACTCCTACACCAACAACTAAAGCTAAGGTTGCCACAAAAGATGTTAGTTTACTTAATCTGTGTTTCATTAAAAATCCCCCTCCAATATTTTTTATTTCAAACAGATTTTTCATACTTTATTTTGCATAGTCTTTATCAAAACTATTTATTTAAAGTCTAATTAATCTATTATGAAGTCTATCTTAAAAGTGAAGTTTTTATAGTTTATTTAATTTTTACTTGAAATCTTTTTTATTAAATAAAAAATATATTTAATTTTTACACAAAGATATTAATACTCTATAGACTAGATATTTTGATTTTATTTTTGTAGAATTAAACAGTCTAAAAAAACAATAGAGTAAGATATTTTATATATTTATATTACTTAAAGTAATTAACTTTAATTGTTTTCAATTTCATGAAAATTAGTTGTGATATATGTTCAGAGTATCAAAAATTTTTTAATTAAAATAATTGTTTTAATTAAAATAATTATTTTAATTCTGGTTATTATAGTTTCCATTTGTTATAAAAAAGTCACTATTTATATAATTAATAGTTTTTTTTACATTTATATACATTTTTTAAAAAAATTTATATGTCTATACTATTAAAATTATAATTATTTCTTTATCTTGAAAACAAATGTTATATACTTTTACTGATAATCAATTATTAGAAGTGGGAAAAAATTTTGAATGGCTTTGATATACATTTTTTATAATATCCTTATAGTTTTTTTTACATAAAAAAAAACCCTTTTATAACTAAGGGTCACTTTTTCCTTTATTTTACATTTATTGTATCATGCTTTTTTATTTATTTCAATCTTATACTACTTTTTCCCAAAATATTATTATTATTTTTTTATCTTTTTCGACTTTATATTTTTTATACATAATGCTTAAATTAATTAAACTCATTTTATTATTCTACAAATATAAAATAACAAAAAACAAGACTAAAACAAATAATTTTTTATTTTAAACCTTCACCCTTCTATTTTCAATTACTTGAATTACTCCACCTTAACTACCTTAGGTAACGTTTGAAGGTGGAAATTCTTATTTGATAGTACTTTTATACTAAGCATTCATAGGCTCTAAGGGCTGTTCCATCCCCACTAATCTTAATCCTTCTTTTAATATATTTACACTGGCATTTATATCTCTGTCATGTTGTGTATTGCACTCTTGATAAGTATATTTCATGCTTACATCTCCACCCTACTTACGTTGAGGATGGAGTATTTTGCCTATCTTTGATAAATTTTATAACTGTATCTCACAATACAAATAATCAAATATTCTAAACTCTAGAGACTTTATAAACTACATTTCTAGCTTGTGGTAATTTCCCATCTGGAACACCAACAGCAATACCAAATGGTACACAATATCCTTCTGGTATATTTAATAATTCTCTGTATTTTTTATTTGTATCAAACTTCATCGTTATCGATTCTGATTCTTTTACATCATCTTTATCTAGAACACTCACAAGACCCACAATATCACCTTGTTCAACAGGTGTAAATAGTCCCCTAACCATTCCTATTATGCAACTCCCAAGTCCTAAAGCTTGTGCAGCTGTTGTTATGTTTCCTGTAAGTATTCCCGCGTCATATGGAGCCCATGAACTCTCTTCGTCATAAGAAATAAATAAAACAGTTGGTGCACCATAAAATAATTTAAAATTTTTATTTATTTCAACGTTACTAACTTCATGAATTCTAGAAAGAGTATCATCACTAATCTCTTTTAAAAGTTTTTGGTCTTGTACAACAGTTATGTGCCATGGCTGTTTATTACACCCTGAAGGTGCTGCAAATGCACAATGTAATAATGTATCTAATTGTTCATCTGTAATTTGCTCTGTTGTAAATTTTCGTATACTTCTACGCCCTTGTATTAAATTTATTGTTTGATTGTATTGTAAATTATTCATTATATCTATTCCCCCTTTTATGTATTTGTTATCTTAAATACCAAATCTTTAGAAAATTAATTTTATAATTAAGTTTCTTTATATTCTTATTATAATTATTTTTAGCTTACATGTGAAGCTTTTATAATATCAAAACATCAATATATCTACTCTACAAATAATCTTCAATAAAAAACTGGTATCACTCAACTATAGAAAATATCATTTTTCTACAGAACGATTAATACCAGTAAAGTTGATAAAATATACTATATTAATTTAAAGGGCCCCAACCAGTTTTGGTATGAATCTCTGTTTTTACAGATTTAGTCTTACCATCAGCTGAATCAACATCCCATGACCTACCTGCAACAGAAATACCATTGTTACCTTTATACCATCTACCTTCATCGTAATCATAAACTAAAGATGTGTACCAATTACCTCCAGTCTTATCATTTGCAAATACAACTACAGTAGCATCAGATTTAGTAGGATTATATGCATATGGTTGTATATATAATGTTGCCTTACTTAAATTATATTTCTTCTTAAATTCATCTGGAATTGTAGGCCAGCCATTTTTATATTTATTATCTAGTAAATAATTTCTAAAAGCATCATTCCCTTTTGAAGGCCCTGGTATTACAGAAGGGTCTACTGCAAAAGATGCAATTAAATCTTTCATACTTTGATGTACATCTCTAGCCATCTCAACACCATCTGGATGTTCTGTACAAGTAACATAAACTCTTGCAATACTTTCTTCTCCAGTTATTCCATCATAACCATCGTCAAACTCTGCTGAATATGTTCCACCTGACTTACACTTTGGCTCTGTTTCAAAATACTTACCATCTGTATTTTTTAATACATCTTTTATAACCTCTTTTTTATCTTTACTAGGTTCCTCAGCTACAGCAATAACAATTTGAGTCTTTATATTTTCTCTATTAGAAAGACATGTTACTGCTTTACTTTTTTCTATATTTTTAAAAAGTGCTGGTAGTGCAACTATAACCAAAATTCCTATTATAGATATAACTACCAATAATTCAATTAGTGTAAAACCCTTTTTATTCATAATAATCATTCCCATTAAATAAAATTATAGTATTTACTTTAACATGCTATATAGCAACAAAGTGTCTACATAAAGCTCTTCCAACAAAAACTCCCAAAATACTTAATGTCAAGTTAAAAAATATGTTTAGTCCAAATAATATATAATTCCCGCTATCAAAAAACTTTACAGTTTCAAAGCCAAAAGTAGAAAATGTAGTTAGTCCTCCCATTAAACCAGTTGTCAAAAACAATTTCAAATTATTAGAAATAGAATTTGTTCTTATACTCATTTCCATCACAAAACCAATTAAAATTCCACCCATAATATTGACCACTAAAGTCCCAAATGGAAACTTAGTTCCTACAAACTTTAGAGATATTAAATATCTTAATATAGCTCCCAAAAATCCACCAATACCAACATATAATACTTGAATCACATGTAACACCTACCCCAAATAACTAAATCACTTACATATTAAAATTCTATGTCTTCAACCTCTATTCCGTCAATTGCATCCTGTACTAATTTTTCTATATCAAGTGACAGTTCAGATTTTTCTATTTTCTCTAGTCTAGGCTTAGTGACAGGTTTTCTAGGAGAAAACACGCTACAGCAATCTTCTTCAGGTATTATAGATGTTTCAAAAGTCCCTATTTTCTTAGCTATATCAACTATGTCTGATTTATCCATAGCTATAAGTGGTCTAAATACTGGTAAATTTACAACAGCATTAGTGCAAGTAAGCCCTTGTATAGTTTGAGATGCAACTTGACCAATACTTTCACCTGTAATCAAAGCATCACAATGTCTTTTTTCAGAAAGTCTTTGTGCTATTCTCATCATAAATCTTCTTGAAAGAATAGTAGCTTCTTCTTCATTACAATTCTCACCAATTGCTTTTTGTATTTCTAGTATATTTACTTTATGAAGTCTTACTCTACCACAATATTTAGCTAATATCTTAGCTAAATCTTTAACTTTTTCTTGTGACCTTTCACTTGTGAATGGATAGCTATGAAAATGTACTGCTTCTACTTCCATACCTCTTTTTGCAACCATCCATGTTGCTACTGGACTATCTATACCACCTGATAAAAGAGACATCGCTCTACCATTAGTTCCAAGTGGCAAACCACCATATCCAGGTATAGTATCACTATAAACCATAGTATGAAATTCTCTGTATTCACATTTTATTTTAACTTCTGGATTTCTTACATCAACATCAATTCTATCTCCTACCTTTGATAATAAGTATCCACCTATATCCATACTCATTTCTTGAGAAGTTAATCTAAAAGACTTATCTCCTCTTCTTGACTCTACCTTAAAAGTTTTATATCCAGCATCTATTTTTTCTTCTAACATCTTTAAAGCTATTTCTTTTAATGTATCATAATCTTTTTTAGCTCTTACTCCAGGACATACACCTACTATACCAAATACTTTTCTAACTTCTTCAATTACTTCTTCATAATCATAATCTTCTAAATCAACATATATTCTTCCATACTCTTTATATACATTAAATTTGCCAATTGGCTTTAACATATTTCTTATATTTCTTATAAGTCTATTCTCAAATATATATCTATTTTTTCCTTTTACTCCAATTTCTCCATACTTTACTATTAATATATTATACACCATTTCACCTCGTAAACTACTTTCCTCTTATTATTTATACAGTATTCTTTATTTCTTTCTCATTATTGACCTTAAATCACAAATTGATTCTTTTAATACTTTCACAGCTTCAGATATTTCATCTTCTGTATTCATATCAGATAGACTAAACCTTATTGTTCCATTGATTTCTTCATTTGTAAGACCTATGGCATTTAAAACATGACTACCTTTTTTCTTGGAAGAGCATGCAGAACCAGTGGACACATAAATTCCTTTTTGCTCTAGGTAATGAAGTAAAACTTCTCCTTTTGTACCTATAAATGATACATTTAATATATGACATACGCCATCTTCTGGAGAATTAATTTTTATATCTTCTATATTCTCAACTATTTTATTTCTAAATATGTTTTTTAAGTTATTTATCTTCAAAATAACAGCATCTAAATCTTTACTTAATATACTTACAGCTTCTCCAAGCCCATATATTCCAGGTACATTTTCTGTTCCAGACCTAATTCCAATTTCTTGTCCTCCTCCTGTTAGCATAGGCTTTAAACGATTGTTTTCCTTAATATACATAAATCCAATTCCCTTTGGACCATGAAATTTATGTGCACTTACACTCATAAAATCTATATTGTATTTAGATGGCCTAAAGTTTATTTTCCCATATGATTGAATAGCATCTACATGAAAATATATCTTCTCTTTTAAAGACTTCAGATATTTTCCAACTTCATCTATTGGCTGTATAGTTCCTATTTCATTGTTAACATGCATCATACTTACTAAACATGTAGTTGATTTTATAGTATTTTTCAAATCTTCTATATTTATCTTTCCATCTTTTCCGACCTCTAAGTAAGTTACTTCGAATCCATCTTCTTCTAAATCTTTTAATGTATTTAAAACAGAAGGATGTTCTATATTTGTAGATATTATATGATTTCTTCTCTTCTTATTTATATTGGCAATACCTCTTATTATAGTATTATTACATTCTGTACCACCTGATGTAAAATAAATCTCTTTATCTTTCGCTCCTAGAGATTTAGCTACAATCTGTCTTACTTCTTTTATACCTTTTTCAACTTCCACACCTTTTCTATGAACAGAAGAAGGATTTCCATAATCCGTACTAAGTGCATATACCATTTTATCTATAACTTCTGGATAAGGTTTTGTAGTCGCACTATTATCTAAGTATATTTCCAACTTAATTACACCTGCCTTTATTTAAAATCTTCAACTCTAATTATTATACCATTAATTACAGTATTTTTTTTGTTAATCTTTATTAAAAAGATAATCTTAAGTTTATAGAATCTTCTTTCATAAAAATCTAGTTTTTTCACTCAACTACAAAATTTTATGTTAAAATGTAATATGTTTATACTATACCCTACAAAAATACGTGATAACATACAATATATGATAAAATAATATATTATATAAAATAAATATATTATATTATACATATACTTATTTTTGCTATAAAGTCTATTTTTATAAGCTTACTTGTTATAAAAATAACTTTTACAATTTATATCAAAAAAAATATTGATTTTTGTGTCGCATTTTGTTATAATAAATTAAGGTTATCCCCCTGGTAACCCTAGTTAGTTAATATATCTATTCCCAATACCCTTTCATAAGGATATATTTTATATTTATTAAAAATCGAATTAATATCGGAAACTAATTCGATGGAAAAAAAGAGCTTACCCCGAGCTCTTTTTTTTTCTGCAAAAATATAATATCAAGTTAAAATAAAGTTAATATCAGTATAATTTTAATTTTAAAAATTATATTAATTATCACTAAAAAAGGATGTATTGAATTTCTAATATCAATACATCCTTTTTTTATATATTATAACACTTTTGCTAAGAATGATTTTGTTCTCTCATGTTTTGGATTTCCAAAGACTTCTTCTGGAGTATTATCCTCAAGAACACTTCCTCCATCTATAAAAATAACTCTGTCTGCAACTTCTTTTGCAAATCCCATTTCATGAGTTACAATTACCATTGTCATTCCTTCTTTAGCAAGCTCTTTTATAACATCCAAAACTTCATTTACCATTTCTGGGTCAAGAGCAGATGTTGGCTCATCAAATAACATCATATCTGGTTCCATAGCAAGAGCTCGTGCTATTGCTATTCTTTGCTTTTGCCCTCCAGATAATTGTGATGGATATGAATCTTTTTTATCTAAAAGACCAACTCTACTTAATAAAACTTCTGCTTTCTTTTCTGCTTCTTCCTTAGTCATTTTTTTTAATTTAATTGGTGCCAATGTTATATTATCTAAAATAGTCTTATGTGGGAATAAATTAAAGTTCTGGAACACCATACCTATATTCTGTCTAACTTCATCAATATTAGTTTTTTTATCAACTAAATTTTTTCCTTCAAATATTATATCTCCACCTGTAGGTATTTCTAATAGATTCATACATCTAAGAAGTGTACTTTTACCAGAACCACTTGGACCTACTATAACCATTATTTCGCCTTTAGCGATTTCTAAGTTTATATTTTTTAATACATTTAAATCTCCAAAAGATTTACTTAAATTTTTTATTGTAATCATATTATCACTTTCCTTTTATACTATTCTATGTTTTCTCTAAATGCCAAATATTCTCTCATCTAATTAGACACAGATAGTTTCTTTTCTAATAATCCAACTAATCTTGATAGAGTAAATGTTATAACAAAGTAAATTGCTGCTGCTACTATTAATGGTTCTAGTGCTTTAAATGCTGCATTTTTTACTATATCAGCAGTACGCATTATCTCAACAACTCCTATTACAGATATTATTGAAGATTCTTTTACAAGTGTAATAAATTCATTTGCTAATGAAGGTAGTATATTTTTTATAGCTTGAGGTATTATTATATATCTCATAGTTGCCCAATAATTCAATCCTAATGATCTACTTGCTTCCATTTGCCCATTATCAACTGATTGTATACCTGATCTAAGTATCTCTGCTACATATGCACCAGAGTTTACTGACAATGCAAATGCACTAGCTATAAATTCACTTGGTATACCAAATAACATAGGGAATCTTATTCCTAACTGAGGTAATCCAAACCATACTATATATATCTGTACTAATAATGGTGTCCCTCTTAAAATTTCAATATATATTGATGATATTGCTCTCAATACTTTATTCTTTGATATTCTTGCCATACATATAACTATACCTATCATAAACCCAAAGAATAATGCTACAAGAGAAATTGCTACTGTCACACCTGTTCCTTCCAAAAAAGAAGTCCCAAATTTACTTAAAAAACTAAAATCTAAACTCATAATTTCATCTCCCACATAACTTTCTTACTAATTTGAAGCAGCTTCAGTAGATGCTTCATTTAAAAATTCTTCTATTTTTTTACCATCTTGTAATTCTTTTATCTTTTTATTTAATAATTCTATAAATTCTTTATTATTATCAGCTTTTTTGATTGCTGCTGCCATACCTTCTGTTACATCTTTACCAACTTCAGTGTTTGCCATTTTTATTCCATCATATTTCTTAACATTGATTAAAGAAACTGCTTCATTAACAACAACTGCATCTATGTTTCCATTTTTTAATTCTGTAATTAAGTCAGGTACTGCTTTTAAAGATTTTGTAGTTGTCATTTTTAGAGTATTAACTACATATTCTTCTTGAATACTTCCTGCCTGTACTCCTACTCTAAGTTTTTTCAAATCGTCTTCAGTTTTTACTTTGTCTATATCTGCATCTTTCACTATAACTGCATTTCTACTTAAATAATATAATTCTGAGAAATCAACACTCTTTTCTCTTTCTGGTGTTGGAGACATACCTGCAAGAACGATATCAACTTGGTCTGCATTTAAAGCACCTATTAATCCATCAAATGACATATCTTTAATTTCAACCTTTACACCAAGTTCCTTTGCAAATTCTTCAGCCAACATTACATCGAATCCTTTTATTGAATCTTTACCATCTACTACTTTATGAAATTCAAATGGTGGGAATTCTGCACTAGTACCTACAACCAATTTTCCACTTTCTTTTATTTGCTCTAATTTTGTTTTTTCTTCTCCACCACTACATCCTACTAGTGATAATGTTAATCCTAATACTAATCCTAAACTTAATAATTTTTTAAATACTTTCATTTTAACTACCCCTCTCTTTTAATTATAATTTTCCCTCAAATTTTTAATACTTTAATGTTTCGAGTTACAAAAAAAGTCCCTCAGTCTTTAATGACTAAGAGACGACTTTACCGCGTTACCACTCTTATTGATAAATACTTATACAACCTTCAAAATTTGTGAATTTTAGCTTTTATAGCTACAGGGATATTTTAATTTTAAAATCAAAAAAGTCCCTTAGCTTTACAGCTAAGAGACGAATTATATCCGCGTTACCACTCTTTTTGATAAGTAAGTACTTATCCTCTCAATCCCTTAAGGCGGGCAAACCAATTATCATACTAACTAAAACTTCTGATAATTTCCTCCAGAGCTCTCTTCACATAGACTTCATTGCTAGGCTTACACCAACCCCTAACTCGCTGTAAATCCGTATATGCTACTTTCTCTATCACTGGATTTGTTTCCTTAAATTGTTAATACAATTGTACTTCCTTCTAATATTTTTGTCAATAAGTTTTTTATTTTTTTAATAATTTTATTTTCTAAAATTTAGATATTGTCTTACATGCTTATTGATATTATCCATATATTTATAAATAATATCTTTCTGTTTATTTCCATTGCTTAAATACTTATAAATAATATTTTTCTGCTTCATTTCCATTGCTTAAATACTTATAAATGATATATCTTATCCTTACTAAATTTTATATACTAAGTTAAATAGTATGGATTATATTCTTCAATAAACACGTTTTCAAATCTAAAGTTCGCTCTCTATCTTTAAACTTTATAGTAAACATGATTCCATCTTTTTTGATTATTTCGCCTTCGTGAAATTTTTTATGGTATACTTTATCACCAACACCAATACTATCAATTTCTTTTTTAGTTGGAGATTTTATATCATCGATAAACAGTGATTTATCAACTTTTTTACCATATTTACTTAAAGTAGAACTTATACATAATTTTTCTTCAGCTCTTGTAATAGCTACATACATAAGTCTTCTTTCTTCTTCTAATTGTTCCTCTTTTTTTTCTTCCTTACAAATATCATATGATTTTTCATGAGGTATTGTTCCTTCATTTGCACCTATAATATAGACATTCCTAAATTCTAATCCTTTTGCACTATGCATAGTTGTAAATATAACACCATCAGTCTGTTTATTCTTGTTATTTTCCATTAACTCTGTCTTTACTCTCTCAATATGTTCTAAAAACTCTGTCACTGTGTTAAAATTTGTAGCAGAACTCTCAAGCTCATTTAATATCTCTACAAGCCCATTAGTCTTTATCTTTCTATTGCTACAGTAATCCAGAACATATCTATCATAATCAAGACTAGTTCTAATATAAGATATTGCGTTTTTAGGATTTAAAGTATTCAAATAACTCAAGTCTATCTCCAAATCTGTTATTGTTTTGACTTGTTTGGGATGAAGGTTACATTTGTTTATTAGTGCTGTTACAAAATCTTTTTCATCTTTAACCATATTTACACTATCTTTAGATATATATCTAAATGGCTTATTTATAATTCTTAACCAATCTTTATTTGATTTTGGATTAATACCTATTCTTAAATATGCTAGTATATCCTGACTTGCCCAGTGGTCATATATTGTAATTACTGAGTCTTTTACTACAAATGGAATTCTCATATCCATAAATACATCTACTAAGGCTCTTGATTGTATATTAGTTCTATAAATTACTGCAAAATCTGAATACTCTACATAATCCTTTTTTATTTCGTCAATTATTTCCTTGGCAATATGTAAAGCTTCTTCCTCTGAATCATATGGAGAAATATAACTCACAATACCTCCCTTGCCTTGACTACATTTAATAACTTTTTCATATCTATTTCTATTTTTTTCTATAAGCCTGTTTGCAGTATTTACTATTTCACTTTTAGACCTATAATTTACATCCAGCACTATTTTTTTAGTATTATTAAAATATTTTTCAAATTCAAGCAAAAAATCTGGTCTAGCTCCTCTAAAACCATATATACTTTGGTCCTCATCTCCAACCGCAAATATATTGTTTAATGGATTACAAATTAACTTTAAAACCTCAAATTGCACTTTATTTATATCTTGGAATTCATCTATCAATATATATTTATATACATTTCTAACCATTTCTAAGGCTGATTTATTATTCAAAAGCAAATAATAAGTCTTTATAAGCATATCATCAAAATCAATCTTATTAACTTTTGATTTTTGCTCTTCATATAAATTATATACTTTTAAAAACTCATCTTTTGTCAACACTTCTGAACTAAATTCATTCTTATCCATAAGTTCATTTTTTACATAAGATATTTCATTTATAACTTGTCCTATATTTTCATCATCATCTGCATTTTCTATATTTAGACTTTTTAATATTGCCTTTATTGTTATCCTCTTTGACTTTTCATCAAATATGCTATCTAAATTGTATCTTTCAAAATACCTCAAAATCTTGAAAAATACAGAATGAAAAGTACCATATGTTACTTTATTGAGTCTTATATCATCACTTAAACTCAATGCTCTATTTTTCATTTCTACTGAGGATGCTTTGGTAAAACTTATTGCCAATATTCTTGCTGGTGCTATATTTTTGTTTACTACCATATTAGCTATTCTATATGTAATTACCCTAGTCTTACCTGAACCAGGCCCTGCAAGTATCATGCAAGGCCCATCTATATGTTCAACTGCTTCTAGTTGATTTTCATTTAACTGTCTTATATCTATATTTGTTGTGATTATTACATCCACCACCTTAATTTATAATCATCTTATTTTCTTTTTTAATTATAAACTAAAAGTATCCTTAAAATACATTTAATTTTTCTTCTATTAAACTATATCATCTCTATTTTCATAACATATCTTGAGTTCCTGTTTAATTTTATCACTTATATCTTGAGGAACAAATTCTGGTTTACCAACGTAATATCCTTGAATATAATCTATTCCAATGGCTACTAATGCCTCCATTTCACTTTTGGTTTCTACACCTTCTGCTATAACTTTAATGTTTCTTTCTTTAGAATATGAAATAAGATTTTTTAGTATTTTTTTCCTGTCTTCATCTTTGTCAATACCTCTTACAATAGACATATCAATCTTCACATAATTTGGCATTATATACAATAATACAGCATCACCATTGTAACCTGTTCCAAAATCATCTAAAGCGATTTCTATATTCCAATTATTTATATATACTTTCTTTTTATCAATAAAATCTTCACTAATCTTATCATTCTCTGTTATTTCTAACACTACCCTATTTAGATAATTACCATATAAATCTTCTATTTCTTCAAAATCAACTTTTGATAAATTATTATTTGGTATAGAGTTTAAGAATAATTTACACACTCCAAATTTTTCCCTATATCTCTTAAAAGATTTAAGTGCTTTGAACCATGTGATACGTTCGATTTGATATAATTTAGACTGTGAACGAGCTAATCTAATAACATCCATTGGAGAACTAAAAGTTTCCATTTTTGGTCTCATAAGTGCTTCATATGCAAATACTTCACCTTTACAATCCACAATAGGCTGAAATGCATATTCAACCAATTGACCATCAATTAATTTATTTAACTCTTCTCTATTATGCAACAAGAATGAATCTTTATTATATATATTAATATCAAATTCACTTACTTCGCCTTTAATTGTATTTTTAATTTGATACATAGCAAAATCTGCATATTTCATTAGTTCATCATAGTTAGTTGAATCGCTAGGATACCAAGAAATTCCTGCTGATGCTCTTATTTTAAATTCTGTTCCATCATGAAGCTTTAATAAGGTATTATTCATCTGTGTCTTAACAGAGTTAATAATAGTTCTTATACTATCTTTACTTTCATACCCATATATGAATACATAAAACTCATCCCCTGAAAGTCTAGAAACTATGCCATTCCATGATATAAACTTTTTAAGTATATCTGCTGCACATCTAATATATTCATCACCAGCATCATGGCCATAGGTGTCATTAATATATTTTAAATTATCTAAATCCCACATTATAAATGCAGCTATTTTAAGCTCTTCTTTGTTTTCAAATTTTTCTCGTACTTGTGAATAAAAAGCTCTCCTGTTTAGAAGATTTGTTAAAATATCAAAATCTCTTTCATACTCAATTTTCATTTTCTCAATAAACTCTTTTGTAACATCAACAACAACACCTAATATCTTTAAATCGTCTTCAACAAGATTTAATCTTATCCACTTAGACTTTTTATCTTTAGACTCAAATTTATATATGTATATATTTTCTGTCTTATAATTTTTCTGTAAATATGTATCCATTTCCTTCATTTTTTTTAAAAATTTACTTTTCGATATATATCCATATTCTTGAAATTCATCTTCCGTAGCAAATATACTAAAAAATCCTTTTGTGCAAAAAACATTATCTCCATTTTTATATAATTCAAAAGCTCCAATTGGCATATCTGCCATTTCAATAATTTGTGATAATTTTGATGAGGAATCTGCAACATTTGCACTAAGTAGCTCTATAGCTGAAGATAATTCATCTATTTCAGATATGTTTATTTTATCAAGATTTACTGGTTTTGATGGATTACTATTTCTAACTTTATTAACCAAAAGAACAATTGGTTTTGTAAACAATCTTGAAGCAATATAAATACCTATAAGCCCTATCACTAAGGAAACTGCAACAGACACTATTACCAAGGTTTCCACTCTTTTTGAAAAACACAATAAACTTTTTTCTTCAATAATTCCCAAAAGAGCCCAACGCTCATTTTCAAATGGAGTATTGGAATTGTATAAATCTAAATATTGTACACTAGCATAAGTACTTTCTTTAATTTTACCATCATCTTCATTTTTGACTTTATATACATTTTTATAAGATTCTTTTTGCTCAAGGTTGGAATGTAAACCATCCCAAAATTTTTCTTTAAATGTATACCCATTTGAAACAACATTTTCAAATGCCAAATCATCATTTCTATCTACACCTAAAATATAATTACCTTTTTTATTCTCATTTATCTCCCCATATGGAAGTAACTCTCTTAAATAATTTATACCTAAATCTATTCCAAGTACTCCATATACAGTTCCATCTTCATAAATAAGAGGAACTGAATATGTTATAACTCTATCTCCTGCACTTGTTAATAAGAACTGACTTCCCCAATATCCTAAATTAGAACTTGATGTATTTGGATTATCAATTGCAGCTCTAAATGGTTTATAAAAGAAATTATCTCCTTTTCGCTCATTTTCACTTTTAAAGGAAAACTTTGGAGCCCAATAACTATCCATAGATATTCCAAAATTTCTTGCTATCTCTGAAGAGCCTCTTTCAATTAGTAAATCAGAATTATCATTGGGATTAAATTTAGGGTCTAAATCTCTTATATACAATCCTGTCCTACTTATTTCATCTTTACTATTTATTGAATCATCTTCAATATCTTTGTTATTTAAAATTATGAAAGAACCTGTAACAGAATTTTTTCTCAAAAGATATATTAAATCTTTTGATATATTTTTTATAATTTCTTTATTAATTTCTTCGTTGATACCCACATCTTTAATTGAGGCATTATTTTCATCTAAAACCTTTTTTACAGATGAGTTAATAGCTAGTTCTGTCTCGCTTGTCTTTGACCATCTTTGTAACATCTCATTTTGTATATAATTTTTACGATTAATTACTCTTTCATTTAAAATGTCAAATGAATTGTCATTTAGTTTTTTAATAGTTCCTCCCCATAAAATTGTGGCACAAAATAAACTTGTTTGAATTAGCATAACAATAATTAGAGGAAATATCATCTTTTTCATTATTGAGTTATTCTTTTTTAGATTATTTTCCATATTTATTCCACCCATACCTTTGTGCATTTTGGTACACGTTGCCAATTCACCTACTCTTTTACAGCATTTTCAAGCTCAGTCTTAAAATTCAAAAACCATTCTGAAAAATTTTCATCATTATTAAATTGTGCTACTGCATTCTCTTTAGAGGTTCCATTTTTTATTAATTCATTTATTTTCTTTAAATCTTCTTTGGCCTTATCAATCATTGAATACTCAAGGATTTGTCTAGCTTTTGTCCCACCATCAAATGCTTTATTAGTGTACAACTTACAACTATTAATTTGTTCAATAGATGAAACAATTGAACTTTCAACTTTACTTGATACCTTTAAATCATCTTTATTCATGACATCCTTTATAACATTCAAATCATTGGTTTTTTTCTTTACTGGTAAGTATCCAGAAGCAATAGAGAATTTTATATTAGACCCTTTATCTGTAAACCATTTTAAAAATTCTACTGATGCATATTCTTCTTCTTTAGTAGATTTTGTTACAGCCATTCCTGCCCCTTGTTGTACAGCATATTTTTCTTTATCTTTAAAACGTGGAGCTTGAAATACAGACGTCTCAATTTTATAACTCTCATTATCATTTAACATTACTTCATCTGGAAAATATGATGCTCCTGAGCTAGACCCAACAAGAGCTAGTATATCTCCTGTTTTTGCATCATCAGAACGGAATTTACCATAAGATGCAAAATATCCATTTATATATGGGACATAAAAATTATCCCATAATTTTTTCATAACCTTTTCATCAAGATTTAGTGTAACTTTTCCATCTTTCACTGAAAAAATTTCTACTCCTAACTGCTTACTTCCTATAATAATATAATTTGCTAGAGCATCTCTTCCAAAAAATGCTTTACCATCATTAGGCTCTTTTGTTAAACTATCTGTCCATTCATAGTATTTCTTTGATGTCTCTACTAATCCTTCAATTGTTTGTATATCATTTATATTTGAATTTGTTGCTTTGGCAAACTTATCCCAATCTGTCTTGTTTAACATCAAAATCTCAGTAGACTTTGCAATCGGAAAAAGCTTAAATTTGTTATCAGAATTTAGTCTACCCTCATCTACATATTCTTCTATATACTCATTTAATTCATCTTTACTTATGTACTTGCCAATATCTACTAATAGTTCTAATTTATCCATTTCATATGCAGTATCTGAGTATGCTGCAAAAACATTTGGGACCTCTTCAGAACCAACCTTTTTATTAGCAGAATCTAACACCTTTTCAGATAAATCAACTACATTTCCCTGACTAAACGCTTCAACAATAATTCCTTTTTCAGCACCTACAGTGTCATTAAATTCCTTAACTAGCTTATCAAACGCCATTTTTTGCTGTCCATTATAATAATGCCAAATTTCTATTGATGTCGGATTTTCTGGATCTAGTTTATAGCTCTCTTCCTTTTTCAAATCACACCCTGTAAGTAATAAAACAATCATTGATGTGATAATTAATTTTACAAATCCACTCCTATTCATAAAATCGACTCCTTCAAATGTATAAGATTTATTATAGCATTAAAACCGTAACTTAATTACTTATATTAATTATAAAATATTTACTGATATATTTAAATAGGACTAACAGTATATTTAAAAGCAACTAGAAAACAAATGATTACAAATATTGAAAATATACCTTTAGCATAATTCTTCTCTCTAAATGCACCAAATGATACCAAACCTTGTTGAATAGCCACTGTAATTACTAAAAGTGTCATTATTATATTAAGCTGAACTAACTTAAACAGATAAAGTAAAGAAAATATTACTAAAAGAACACATAATACAATACTAGATTTATTAATAATAGCAGTAATCTTGTCTTCTTTTTTATGTTGTTTATTAGATTCTTTTAACTTCTCTTTATTTAAAGTTTCAACCTTTTTATTATACCTTGCCCTTGTTTTATCTTTATATTTTGTATTTTTATTCTTATTACCCATTTATTTACTCACCTTTGATATCAATTTTAAAATTGAGTCCTTTCATAATTTAAATATTATATATTTAAGATACCATATATTCTCACAAAAAGGTAACTTACTAACCATCTATTTTTAATTTTCGCATAAAAAAGCTATCCCTTATTAGAAATAATTCTGTATTGAGATAGCTTATTTAACTATTTATTTTCTCCAACATTTTCTACATCATCAAACTTACTATCAACCAAGACTATATCAACTCTTCTGTTTTTTGATCTGCCATCTGGAGATGAATTATCAGCTATTGGTCTGAATTCACCATATCCTACAGCAGACAACTTATTTGGTGCAATACCTGAACTATCAATAAGAAGTTGGACAACATTGGTTGCTCTCATGACTGATAAATCCCAATTAGATTTAAATTCAGAATTTTTTATAGATAGGTTATCTGTATGACCTTCTACTCTTATATAACTATTCATTTCATTTAACATCTTACCTATTTGAATAATCTTATCTCTAGAATCATTTATTATAACAGCTTTTCCCGTATCAAATAAGATAGTATCTTTAAGACTTATTACTAGTCCTCTATCTTGAGCTTTTAATGATACCGAATTTGCCAATCCACTTTCATTTAAATAATTTTGAATATTTTCAGCAACTTCTTTAAACTCAGGATTTTGTAAACTATCTAGATTATTATTGTTTGGATCAACTACTGGTTCTATTTTACTTTGTCCACCTTCAATAACTCCAGAAGAACCACCAAATGCAGAACTTAAAGATTGAGATAATTGTTTATATTTCTCTGCATCGACATTACTCATAGAATACATTATGACAAAGAAAATCATAAGTAATGTTATGAGGTCGGAATAAGTTAAAAGCCATCGCTCATTATTTTCTTCTTTTTCGTCTTCATCATGTAACATAAATATTCCATCCTTTTATATTATTCAACTCTACCATCAGCTTCTCCAAGTTCAATTAATTCTTTTGAATTTAAAAATATCTTTAATTTTTCTGTCATTAAATTAGAATTATCGCCCTCAAGTATAGATAGTATCGCTTCTATTACTAAAAGTCTTTCATTAGTTTCTTGTTGATTTATAGCTTTAAGCTTTGATGCTATTGGTAACCAAATTAAATTGGCGGAACCAACACCATATAAAGTAGCTAAAAACGCTACAGATATCTGAGGTCCAAGTGCATCTGGATTACTCGAAAGGTTTCCTAAAATATGTACTAATCCCATAACTGTACCTATGATTCCCAGTGTAGGTGCATACCCTCCTGCTGAATCGAATATTGCTATTCCTTCTTTATGTCTTTTTGATGTTATCTGTATCTGAGATTCTAATATGTTTCTTATTGTAGCTGCATCAACGCCGTCTACCATAAGTTCAAGACCTTTTCTAATAAATGGGTCCAATTCATCATTTTCGCTTATTTCTTTATCAATACTAAGAAGACCTTCTTTTCTGGCTTTGATTGCAATTTCTTTAAAATAAACTATATTTTGTATATTGTTAGGCTTTTTATTTTTAAAGGCTAACAACATTATCTTTATGGATTTTTTGAACACAGGAAATGGTGTTGAAGCACCAACAGCTCCTATAGTTCCACCAAAAACAACAAGTGCCGATGAGAATACAAATAATGCTCCAATGTGTCCCCCATCAATAACGAAAGCAACCACTAAAGATGCTATTCCCAATATAAAGAAAATTAAAGTTGTCATATATTCCCTCCTTCCTTTAATCATGTCTGCTAGGTTGTTTTTATTAATAGACATTACAAAAAAGACTACCTTCAACAAGAATAGCCTTTGATAATTGGCGGAGAAGGAGGGATTCGAACCCTCGCACCGGTTACCCAGCCTAATCCCTTAGCAGGGGATCCTCTTGAGCCACTTGAGTACTTCTCCGTATTTCTATGCAATTAAATTATATAATAAAATTATATTTTAGTCAATTAATTTATGAAATTTAAGGTATTTTAAGTCATTAAATATCTATTTTCACTTTTTTACTTAAATGTAAGTTTGAAATATGGTAAAATTATCTTGCATAACGCTTATAATATTATTTACTAAATATACACACATTAACATATAGACATAAATCCTTAATTCATCATAAGTTATGCTTAAAACTAAAATAATATTAATCCAAGGAGGATTTTCCATGTTACCACAGGAAAGATATGAGAAAATTTTAAGTATTCTCGAATCAGATAATATAATTAAAATAAATGACATAGTCCAAATGTTTGATATATCAATAGAAACAGCTCGAAGAGACTTAGCACATATGGAAAGTATTGGACTTTTAAAAAGAGTTTATGGTGGTGCTATACCAGTTATAGCAAGTAGCGTAGAACTTAACTATGTTAAAAGAAAAAAGATAAATTCAAATGATAAAAAACAAATTGCTCTTAAATGTAGTGAACTTATAAACACAAATGACACTATTTTCATGGATACTGGAACTACTGTCCTTGAAGTTGCAAAAAATTTAAAAGACAAAAAAAACTTAACTGTAATAACTAACTCAATTTTGGTTGCAAATGAACTTATGAATACTAATATAAAAGTATATGTACTTGGTGGATATCTTAGAGAAACTGAAGGTTCTTTTTCTGGACCACTTACATTAGCAGCAATTGAACAATTTAATGTTGATAAGGCAATTTTAGGTGCTGGAGGTATTACACTTGAAAATGGTATTTCTGACTATCATTTAGAAGAATCACTTGTTCGAAAAAAAATGATTGAAAGGTCTAGAAAGTCAATAGTAGTTGTTGAGCCACCTAAGTTTGGAATAAATTCATTTGCTTCAGTTGCTCCTATAGAACATATAGATACTATTATTACATCTGCTAGTATAGACCACGATATAATTATAGAATTTTCTCAAAAAGGAATACCTTTAGTCATCGCTGATAATTAGTTTGTATTATTGATTTTTAATTCCTTATAAAATATCATTGATTAAAGTTAAGGAGCCAAATAATTATTTATTTAGCTCCATTTGTACCTAAACTATACTATGCCTTTGCTATGTCACTATATCTTTTTTCATTTTACTACTTTGCTCTTCTTCTGCTGTTAAATCTTTTGTCATTACCATAGCAAGTGCAATCGCCAATACCCCACCAACTAGCTTTCCAATTACAACAGGTGTAATCATCTCTGGAACTACTCCTGCTGTAAATCCTAGGTGATCACCTAGTGCTGCTGTTGCACAGACTAACCATGCAGTATTTACTACTTTTCCTTTTGGGCTCATGTCTTTCATCATTTTATACACTGGAATACTATTAGCTAAAGTGAAAACTAATCCTGCTGCACTTGTTGCATCCATACCTAATTTTCCACCTACTGCTGTAAGTGGTTTATTTAAAACTTTAACTAATAAATGTAGTATAGGAAAAGTACCCAACAATACTATTGCAATACTTCCAATTACTTGAATACCTTCTCTTATAGGTGTCATTCCTTTTATAAGTACTATACCTGTTATTTCTTGAAATGCTGCTGCACCTAATCCTATCGTTATCAATATAGATATAATTTTTCCAAAAACTAAAGACCCCTTTATCATAAGTGTTGAATTTACTTTCAAACCTATTGCTAATAGTACTGCTAATATTATTACTGGCACCATATTTATAATCACCATTGATAAATTAAATCCTGCTATCACTCCTCCTACAATCCCTCCAAAAGGTATTGTTATTAATCCTATTAATAACCCTTTTGCAAAAAATGGTCTGTCTTCATATTCTATAAGACCTAATCCTACTGGGATTGAAAATACAAGTGTACATCCAAGCATTGACGATACAACTAATCCTGCAAGCATCCCTGCTTCTTTATTGTGTGCAAGTTCCATCGCTAATGGATACCCTCCCATATCATTTGCTAATATAGTTGCAAACATAGATGGGTCTGCTCCACATAAATTGAATATCGGTATTATTACAGGGCCTAATACATTTGAGATAACTGGAGCTAGACATACTATACCAACCATCCCTAAAGCTAGTGGACCCATTGAATTAAAGCCTTCTTCAAATTGTTCACCAAGCCCAAATTTATTTCCAATTATCCTATCTAATGCTCCTAAAAGCACCCCTACAGCCATTATATATAATATAACTTTATCAAAGGGCATATTTAATTCCTCCTATACATGTAAATACTATGTTGTACTTTAATTAGCACACATCTTTCTGGTATCGTTTTCCCAATTCATAGCTCTTTTTACTGCTTGATTCCATCCAAGCAAAATTTCTTCTCTTTTTTGTTTGGTCATATTTGGAGTGTATTTTTTGCTTATTGTAAACTCATTTCTAATTTCATCAATGCTATTCCAAACACCACAGGAAAGACCTGCCATATATCCTACTCCCAGCACTGTTGTCTCAGGATTTTCTGCAATTTCAATTGGTATATCTAATATATCGGATTGAAACTGCATTGTAAAATTGTTTTTTGTAATTCCGCCATCCACCCTTAGCATTTTTATATCTTTTCCTGAAGCTAAATTCATAGAGTCAACAACATCTTTAACCTGAAGTGCAACAGATTCAAGAGTAGCTCTTACTATATGTTCTTTTTTAGTACTTCCTGTTATACCAACCATTGTACCTCTTGCATATTGGTCCCAATAAGGCGCTGCAATCCCTGCAAATGCTGGAACAAAATATACACCACCAGTACTTGGTATTGAGTTAGCCATATCATCAGTTTCTGAGTAATTTTTTATAACTCCAATTCCATCTCTAAGCCACTGTATTGCAGCACCTGCTATATATACTCCACCATCATAAGCATATGTAATTTTGTTTCCTATTTTCCAGGCAACAGTTGTTAATATACCATTCCCCGCTATATTCAGCTCTTCACCTATATTCATATATAAGAAACATCCTGTTCCATAAGTATTTTTAACCATACCTGGCTCAAAGCATCCATTTCCAAATAGAGCTGCTGGCTGGTCAACCATTGAAGCAGTAATTTTTATTGATACACCACAAAATGCCTCTTTATCTGTGGTCCCAAAATCACCACTTGTAGGCATTATATCTGCTAAAATACTTCTAGGAACTCCTATAATATCAAGTAATTCTCTATCCCAATCCATATCTCTTATATTAAAAAGCATGGTTCTTGCTGCTGTAGAAACATCAGTTAAAAAAGACTTTCCTCCTGTCATTTTCCAAATTAACCAGCTATCTAATGTTCCTGCAAGGACTTCTCCACTTTTGATTTTTTCTTTTACACCTTTTACATTATCTATTATCCACTTAATTTTTGTCCCTGAAAAATAAGGGTCTATGATTAGTCCTGTTTTATCTATTATCTTATTTTCCAATCCTGGTATGTTCTTTAAATTTTCAACATAATCATAGGTTCTTCTGCACTGCCATACTATTGCATTGTATAGTGGCATACCTGTATTTTTATCCCATAGCATTACTGTTTCACCTTGATTATCTATACCGATTCCCTTTATATCACTTTCGTCTATTCCACTTTTAAAAGCTTGTTGTAGTACATTATTACTTACAGTTTTTGTGTTATTCCAAATTTCTATAGGGTCATGTTCGACGTATCCAGATTGTGGATAGATTTGAGTATGTTCCATATAATCACTAAAAACAAACTCTGATTTTTCATTTATTAATACTGCTCTTGTTCCTGTTGTTCCTTGATCAATTGCTAATACATATTTCACTTTAAACGTCCCCCTTTATTTTCAGAATTAATAGACTTTTTATTATTTTTTGAATATAAAATCTATTTAACTTATTTATATTCTATATCATTTTGGGGATTTATACAATATTTATTACAATATTTTTTGTATTTTTTACTTTTTTTGATTATTAAAGTATTTTAATTAAAATATTGTTGCAATATCATTAATTATATTCTATAATCTAGTTAAATTAACACATAAAGTTTTAATATACACACATAAACAGTCATTCTAAAATTTAAATTAAACTTTAAGGGGGATTTACAATGAAAAAAACATATCTATTTAGTCCTGGGCCAGTAATGGTTACAGATAGGGTTAGAAATTCACTTCTTCACTATGATATATGTCATAGAGGAAATGAATTCATGAATTTATTTAAAGATACACAGCAAAAAATCAGTAAATTATATAATGCAACTTATGATTATTATTCTCTAGTTGTATCTGGCTCTGGAACATCTGTAAATGAATGTGTATTATCTTCTATATTTGACAAAGAAGATGCTGCTTTATTAGTTAGTAATGGTGTATTTGGAGAAAGGCTAGAAGAAATATTATCTGCTTATAGTGTTAAAACCTACAAGCCAGACTTTAAATGGGCTGAATATCCAGACTTAGATATTTTAGAAAAGTACTTACTTGAAAATCCTGACATAAAAGTAATTGCTATGGTATTTCATGAGACTAGTTCAGGAATGATAAATCCTGTGCCTGAATTAGGAAAACTTGCAAAAAAATATAACAAAATATTTTTTGTTGATGCAATAAGTGCATCTGCTGGTGAATACATTGATGTTGATGAGTTTAATATAGATATAATAACAGGTGTTGGTGGTAAAGCCCTTGGAGCATTTCCAGGCTCTGCATACCTTTGTGCTAAAGAAAGCGTTTTACAAAATATTAAAGAAAGTCAATGTAAAAATGTGTATCTTAGCCTTTACAAACATTATAAGCTTGCAAAATTATCTTCTCAAACACCAAATACACCTAATGTCACTTTAATATTTGCCCTTAATGAAGCTTTAACTGAATTTTTAGAAGATGACAGTAAGATAGAAAGATATAAAGAATGTTCTGCTATTTTAAGAAATGGTATGGAAGAACTAGGTCTAACATTTTTACTTCCAGATAAGTATATGTCTAATACTGTTACGTCTGTATTTCTTCCTAAAGAAATCGATATAAATAGATTTATATTAGAACTAGAAGAAGAAAATGGTTATGTGGTATATCCAGGAAAAGGTAAATTTCTAGATGATAATATGTTCCAAGTTGCAAATATGGGAGAAATTTATCCAGACGATTGTTATAAATTCCTTGATATTTTAAAATCAAAACTAGAAATTAAAAAGGCCATATAAATATCTAAAGACCAGAAATAAAAAAACTATGTAAATATCTAAAGTTAAACTAGATTATAGCCTGTAAATAACAACTATCTATAAATAGTCACTCTATATAAACATATTCAAAAATATACTTGAACATTAAATATAGGCAAATGTTGTTTTATATTTTTTTATAAGGGTGAACTCTAATATGTAAAGTTCACCCCTATATTAAAAATTTATTTTGATACAATTCTTTTTATATTTAACTCTTTTTATATTTGATTCTTTTATATTTTTGATACAATTCGGCTATTTAAATGCACAGATTATTATAAGTTTAAAATCTATACATAATACTATATACTTTTAAATTTAGTTCTTTTTTTATTAAATACTTTAAATATTACTTTTCAAGCTCATCAAAGTAATTATATACAATGACTTCACCTGTTTCTTTATCTGTTGTCTTTATAATCCCTTTAGCTCCATTTACCTCTTCTTTTGTGAATTCATCATCTAGTACAACTTTAAATTTATCTTCCTTTCCATATCCCTGTTGAAACTCAGCTCTTAAAATTGCATTTTTTTCAGCTTTTGGTTTTAATTCAAATTCAATTCCTGATTTCATTTCATCAAAATAATTTAAAACTACAACTTCATTATTCATTTTATTAGTTGTCTTTATAATCCCTTTAGCTCCATTTACTTCTTCTTTTGTAAATTCATCATCTAATACGACTTTGAATTCATCTTCCTTTCCATACTCTTCTTGAAATTCTTTTTTCATTTCACTGTACTTAATCTCAAATTCTTCACTCCTGTTTAATTCCATAGCTGATACATTTATCAATGACGTCCCAATAGCTATTATTGTCAATGCCATGACCATACCAGTTTTTAATTTTTTTAACTTCATATTTTACCTCCTAAATTAAATGTTCTTAGTGAAATTATATAAATAAAAATCTAATTTTTACAGTTTCATTCTTGTAACTAAAATTACTATTATGTAACCAAACTTTTTAATTTAACTCTTCCTTAAAACCTGCCTTTTTGGGGAATAGTTGAATTAAAAAAATAAAATTTTTAAACTTTTTAATTACTCTAATATTGTATTTATTGAACTTAATAAACTTTGTTTTTAATAAAATAAAATTTATCATATGTCTCAAACCTACTTATTTACTAAAAATACTACATTCAAAAAACTAATCTCACTATATATTTCATTGATAGTTTACTTATTTTTGACTTATAAAATCATATAATCAATATCCAAATAAATTAGTTGAAAATTCAAAAAATACATACCCCTATTTAGTATATATTTTTATATATTAAAAAAAAGTTTTAAATAAAGTTATATTTTTTACAACAGTTTTGTAATTAAAAACATGTTGAAGCTAAAATTAAATGTACTATATACTATAAATATGTCGACAAAATAAATTTATAAAGGAGAAAAACAGATGAGAAAAAATTTACTAATAGCAATATTGTCAGTTGTTTTAGTGTTATCAAGCATGCTTACAATCTTTGCATATTCAACTATTAAAGATAATAACAGATTAGTATACTCAAACATGATAGATAAAAAGACACAAAATCAAGTAAAAAATGTATTAGAAGAAAATAGAGTAGATAAGAAAAATATTGATATTTTTATTAAATCAGTTAGGAGCTACAACAAACTTCAAATTAAAATACTTCAAGACAATGTAAATATATCTAAGTCTGGATATAGTTCAATTAACACAAAGCAGGTTCCATATAATTTAGATAAATTACAAGATAACTGGATGGAAAAGTTTCCTAACTATATGGATGTAAATTGCAGAATAACAGCTTTTAGACTTTTTAAAGATTTCATAAACTCAAAAGAGAAGTTTACTGGAGATTCTATCGATTTAAGTATTGATTTAGATACTATAATGAATAATAGAGATGCAAAATTTAGCTCAAAGGACGTAGAAAAATTTATTAACTTTTTTTCTGCAATACCAACTCAATACACAGATGATATAAATAAAAATGCAGAACAAATAAAAAAAGAATGGAAAAAAAGAAAAATATCTTTTAAAGATAATAAAAATATGTCTATTATAAGTGGATTTCTTCGTTATCCAGAAACTAAAAATGTATTTATAGGTCATACAGGTATATGTATCAAGACTGATAAAGATATTTTATTTATAGAAAAATATGGTTCTACATCCCCTTACCAAGTTACTAAGTTCAAAAGTAAAAAAGATGTGAAAAATTATATGTTCAATAGATTAAAGATGTCAGAAGGAGATGTAGAATTACTAGACCCAATAATAATGGAAAATGATAAACTTATGCAGTAATATTTCTAAACATTAAAATTATCTTTATGATTGTTAAGATAAGTAAAAGTAGGCTAATATCAACGAAAAAATATTAATTGTGAAACTCTAATACTGAACAAATCTATAGATATTTTCTAATTTAACAAAAAGACTGTAAGTAGATTTATTTTACATAAATCTACTTACAGTCTTTTAAATAAATACTTTAAAAATATAAATTATCATAACTTTAAGATTATAATATATACATCTTTAGCCTATATCATAATTATTTATTTCTTCTGCACAGTGAGAATCTGAGCCCAAAACCAATGGAATATCATATTTTTTTGCTAATTCTAATAAGTATCCATCTACATAAGGCTCTTTACAGTATTTTTTTCTGTTTCCAGAAACATTGTAGTCAAGTTCATATCCTTTTTCTTTAACTAACTTTATTAATTCTTCAAGAACTTTATTTCCTTCATAATCATATGGAAATACTTGATTAAACTTTCTAACTAAATTTAAATGACCTATTCTCTTTGGTTTATATGTACCCAAGTCAGCATTTACAGCTTTTATTAATGCTTCATAATATTTATTATAAACAGCTTCAATGCTTCCAAGCTTATCAATCAGATTTTGAAACTCTTCTACACTATAGTCTACACAACAATAATCACCATCAATTTTAATTATATGTACTGATAATAGAGAATCCTCTAATTCATCACCATATTTATCTAAATTGTTTTTTATGCCTTCTTCATAACCTTCAAGAAAATCTACTTCCGCTCCTACATTTATCTTAATTTTACCCTCATATTTTTGCTTAAAATTTTTAACATCATTAAGGTAATTTGATAAATTTTCAAGATTCATGCAACTATCATTTTCGGGTGCAGGGTCTTTAAATCCCTCTGGATATGGAAAATGCTCTGTAAATGTCATTTCTGTTAGACCAACATCAATTGCCCTTTGTATATATTTTTCAAAATCATCCTTACTTCCATGAGGACAATAAGGTGAATGTATATGACCATCTTTCATAACTAATGCTCTCCTTTTATTAAATTGAACTACGTATACTTAACTGCCTTCAGTAACTTTTAAAGGCGGAGATATATTAAATAACTCAGTCTATAATAAATTTCCTCATTAAAGTATAGTACATGCTCATTAGAAATTTCAATAATTAAATATCAATAAAACATAAAAAATCGCCTATATCAAAATATATAAGCGATTTTAACAATCATATTTACATATGTTTTTTAGCCTCTAATAACATTTTATTTGCTTCTTCCATACACTCTATAGCTTTTTCAATACTCTTTGCAGTTTCTTCTTTTCCAATAGCTCTGGCCTTTTCTACCCACTCTCTAAATCCTTCTTCATGAGTCTCATTGTGATTTATCCAATGCACTAAAAGTATTTTTAAAGTTTTCTCATCTTTAGACTCTGATGATTCTTCATGATTATGTTCGTGGTCGTGGTCATGAGTATGGTCGTGTGGATGTTCGTGACATATATCTCCATGAGTATGTTCATGGCAATGGTCGTCATGGTCATGGTGCCCATGGTGGTATCTTACAATCTCTTTATCAAACATCATTAGTTATTCCCCCTGTTATTTTATATTAAATTCTTTTTTTATAACATTAACAGAATCTTTTACAAGTAGTGCTAATGGTTTACCTTCTAATCCAACTAACTCTATATTTTCTGGCATAATAGGTAAAAGTATCTTAAGTGCCTCACTATCTGCAATAGCTTCACTTATATTACAAGTGACTTCCCCCATCATAGAATTAGGTATTATTACAGAAATAGGTGCAACTATTATATTGGCTTTTCTAGCTGATACTACTATAGCATTTTCCCCTGTAGCTCCTTTATTAGCATGAGCCTTCATCATAGAACTAGTTGCTATAGAATTAGTTCCTAGTGCATAAATTTCTACATATGTAGGTAATTCTTCTCTCAAAGAAGAAACTATCTGGGCTCCTATACCTCCACCCATTCCATCTATCACTGCTATTATCATATGAAATTCCCCTATTAATTAATTTTCTTGTATTATTATCTTATGGTCCATCAATCTTATTTCTTTAATTATTCCATCTATTATTTTTTGTTCTCCTAATAAATCAGTTAAATAAATCTTTCCATCACAAGGGTCTATATTAACCACATTTTCCATAACCTTTTCTAATTCATTGTTATTCTTACAAATGAAAGCTGATGATTCACACATATAAATCTCCTCCTAATATGATTTTTATTAAAAATCAAAAAAAGACTTCCTCAGGTATTTCAATACACCAAAGAAACCTTCATGATTTCAATTTTTGTATATTATTATACCTTAAGTATATCACTTTAATTTGCCTAAAGTCAATTAAAGTTAACGCTTTTTATTATACTCTTCATCCTTGTATTTTTTATATAATTCTTCAGCTAATTGCTTTTCATAATCAGTCAATTCTTCTTCTACAAACTCAACATTAAATTGACTAGCCAGTCCTTTTATTAGATTAGCTTGTAGAGTATCTATGTCTATTTTTTTACCAATTTCATTCTCTATTCCACTGGCCTTTTTAGCTGTAAATTTCATTGCTCTTTCCTTTAGTTCTGGTGTTTTAGTCTTTATTAATTTAAACAATTTTTCTACATCAAAATCCATTATTATTGAACCATGCTGTAACAAAACACCATCTTTTCTACTTTGAGCACTTCCAATAACCTTTTTATTATTAATAGTAACTTCATATGATGCATGTGCATTAAAGCATGCAGCTGATAAATTTTCTCTACCTATTCTCTCTCCACTATTTAAGTTATCTGTTTCTATACCACTTAAATTCAATCCTCTAACTAAACCTTCACTTATATATCTATAAGATAGATTTATACTTTTATCAATTAAAGGATTATCTTCTCCTATAATTATACTATAAGTTAGCTCATTATCATGTAATACAGCTCTTCCTCCTGTGATTCTTCTGACACAGTCTATATTCATGCACTTACACTTATCCAAATCTACCTCATCTTCAAGTTTTTGAAAATATCCTACACTCAAGCAAGCTGGCTTCCAAGTGTAAAATCTAAGTGTTGGCTTCACACAGCCTTTTTTATATGCAGTGAATATAGCTTCATCAATTGCCATATTCATTGCACCATCATATGATTTATTATGTATAACTCTCCACTGATTCATGATTATTACGCCCCAATCTTTAGTATAAATATATTCAAGAAATCATTTACAGATTTAGTTCTCTTATAGACAAATCTATCTCATCTTGATTTAAAGGTCTTGAATAATTATATATAGTACTTCCTGGTCTTTCATTATAATACGGTCTATTACAATCCTTACAGCCTCTTATTTCAAAAGGGTAACCCCTGTTTATATCTGATACAATCTCATCATCGAGTTTTATATTCTCTAAGTATCCATTTTTAAATTCAAAGTATTCTTGTGAATAATCTTTATTTACCATATAGGACATTAGCTGTACTCTTCTGTAACTTTCTATATTTGGTTGACTTATTTTTTCCATTTTAGTTCCTCTAACTGGAGTAAATGCAAATAAACTAACAGTTATATTGTTCTTCTTTAAATAAGTATATAAGTTGTATATATCTTCATGACTTTCTCCCATACCAACAATTATATGTGTGCTGATTTTATTAGGATATAACTTTGACATTTTTGTTATAAAATTCAATTTTTCATCATAATTATATCCTTTTATTTTTTCATATAATTCCTTATTTGCTACATCTATCGCTATTCCTATTTTATCTACTCCAGCAGAAAAAAACTTATTTATTTCTTCATCACTTTCTAACTTTGCAGACAATGAAATAGGCATATCTATTTTACCATTTATATAATTTATAAAATCTAAGACAGATTTATGTGCCTCTTCACTTGCCATTGATTGTATACATATTCTCTTTATATTTTTTCCCTTATATGCTCTCAAAGCATCCAGTATTTCCTCTTTAGAATACTCTGGCCAAACTACTCTTGATAATTTATCTTTTCTAGTACTGCTTTCTATTGATTGAGAACAAAAACTACATTTGTTTATACATTTTTCCCCAATCATTATATATGCTGTAGTAGGAGGTATATCGCTTTTTTTATTTAATATTCCAAGTTCTATTGCTGTCCCTGATGATAGTCTAATCATAAAACGCAACACTCCTTACATTCAGTTATTGTCATATTCATATCTATAGCCTTGTTCTTAGCAGATTTTGATGGCAGAACTATTTTATTAACTCCACACATTATAGCTAATTGGTCTAACTCTTTTCTATATACGCCTCTAGGTCTCATACAACCTAGGTTAATCTCTGTATTTGGTAAATTAATTCTCGCTTCACATAAAACATCTGCTACTTCTTCCAACTTAGGAGGTTCTACATTTTCATATTCAGTACCTCTCGTGGGAATAAGAACTATAAATGTCAGTTTATTAGGAGGATTTTTTTGTAAGTATTCTATAATCTCATACTCACCTTTTACTTTTCCTCCTTTTAAACCAATACATATATGTGGTGCTACTTCTGTATTTTCTCTTATTGTATTGTAAGTTTTAATATAATCGTCTTTGCTTTTATCCATTTTATAAACTTCTTTTATAGTTTCTTTATCAAACACCAAGTCGAAAGAAACCATATCTAAATACTTACATAATTCTATAATACTCTCTTTATCCATAAGCCCTAAATGAGCATTTAATCTGTAGCCTTGTTCCTTTAATTCTTTAATGGTCTGTATATGAGTATTTATTGGGACATCACCTTCATAACTACAACCACCACTTAATAAAAAACTAGTTATATTTCTTGATTTAACTTTTTCTTCATAATCCTCAATTGGTATCATATTTTCTAAATAGTGACCATTACAATGAGCACATTTAAGACTACACTTATTACTTGTCGTACTAAGAGCTAGCGTCTGATTAGGATAAGCAAACTCTATCTCATTTCCGAAATTACTTAATTTAATGTCAAACGCAGTTCTTATTTTTTCAGACAAATCCTTATACATAATTTAATCCTCTACAGTAATGTTTTTATGTTTTACTCCTCTATCTATGCATTTATATTTTGATATTTTACTCTTCTAGTAGCTGTTTTGCAGTTGGGAACTGCTCTATATTTGTATGTGGTAAGAAGCATGCAGAAATAAATTCGTCCATGTAACTTGGATAAACACTAAGTTCAACATAAGTTATTTGTCTACCTATTTCTTCAAGTTTATTTTTGGCATCTTTACTTATAAGAGCCAAGTAAGAACCAACAAGTGAACTATTTCCTATATAAGTAAATTTCTCTCTATCGATATCAGGAAGTAATCCTATAATTATTGAATTTTCTATATCTAAGTTATTTCCTATACCACCTGCTATATAAACTCTATCTAATATACTAAAATCCATACCCAAGCTATCTACAAGAGTATATGCTCCTGAATATATAGCTCCTTTAGCTCTAATGAAATTATCTATGTCCACTTCATTTACTACTATATCATTCTCCAAATCAAATTCTTCTTTAAATGCTAATACATACTCTCCTATTTCATGTTCATTAAATCTAACTCTCTTATTGTTTAAATCTCTGTATATCTTACCTCTTCTATCTATTACACCCTTAGTAATCATTTGGCAAATTAAATCAATTATACCAGAACCACATATACCAACTGGCGCACATTCATCTATTATTTTTAATGTAGGCTCTAAAGTTTCTTTATCAATAGCCACCTTTTCTATTGCTCCTGCTGATGCTCTCATTCCACAGCTTATGCCTCCACCTTCAAATGCAGGACCTGCTGAACATGCACAGCTCATCATATAGTCTTGATTTCCAAATACTATCTCTCCATTGGTACCTAAATCTATAAATAAAACATTTTCTTCACTTGACCATATCCCTGCTGATAATACCCCTGCTGTTATGTCTCCTCCTACATAACTTGCTACAGATGGAGCTAAGTACACATATGCACTGTCATTTACAAAAAGGCCTACATTTTCACCCATAAGTTTTGGAGATTTTAAAAATGGAGGTATATAAGGTTCTTGTCTTAAAAAGTCTGTATACACTCCTAAAAATAAACTTGTCATAGTTGTGTTTCCAGCAGCTACTAAAGTGACTACATCCTCCTTATTTATGCCATTTCTTTCATATAATGTTTTTAATAGAGGATTTATAGTTTCATCAACTATAGCTTTGTGTAAAGTTTCTAATCCGTTTTTCTTAGCCGAATATATAATTCTATTTATAACATCTGCTCCATATTTTATCTGAGCATTTCCAGATGATGCTTTATCTACTACTTCTTTTGAATATAAGTCTACTAAACATACAACTACCGAAGTTGTACCAATATCTATTGCAACTCCATACAGAGAATTTTCCTTATTTCCTTCTTCTATATTTATGATTGTAAGTTTCTTTTGTTTTTGAACATATGTTATTGTAACTTTGAAATCGCTCTTTCTAAATATCGTTGGCATCTTTCTAAGTATATCTAATCTAAAATCTATTTCATTGTACCCCAGATGATTTCTAACATGTCTTTCTAATCTATCTACATCACTTATATTATCATCTAAGTTTGGTTCTTCCATTTCTATGTATTTCTTCTTTATATTTGTCTTAAATTGTAAGTTATGCTTTTCTATTATTTTTTTAGCTCTCTCAAAAAGTCCTCTATCTTTTTGTTTATTACTACCTTCTATCTTCATACCATGCATAGAAGATGATACTTTAGAAGGAACTTCAATTTCTATATCTGAGATTACTTTTGTACAACAAGCTAATATATAACCTTGCTCCCATTCGTTATCTGTTATATGTCTTGTTTTTTCTGTATCAACCTTACCTTTTAACAACTTCACCTTACATTTACCACAAGATACATTTCCATTACAAGGAGCATCTATGAATATATCTGCATTTCTTGCTACTTCTAGTAATATATCCCCCTCGTTACAATAAACTTCTTTATTGTTTGGCATAAAATTTACCTTTATCATGATATCCCTCCCAATTTGTTCTATATATTATAAAAGGAAAGTATAGCTAAATTTGCGTGCACTCAAATTTTACTATACTTTCCCCAATTATAATAACATCCCTAGTCTTTAATTATTCTAATCCAGCCTCATATTCTTTATCACTTAATAATGTATCAAGCTCAGCAACATCAGCTAGTTTTACTTTTAATATCCAGTTTTCGTATGGGTCTTCATTTATACATTCTGGCTCATCTTCTAATTTTTCATTAACTTCTAATACTTCACCATTAACAGGAGATATTAAATCAGAAGCTACTTTAGAAGATTCAACTACTCCAAAATCTACTCCCTTAGTTACAGTATCTTCTACTTCTGGTGTTTCAACAAATAATATTTCTCCTAATTGATCTTGAGCATAATCTGTTATACCTATATATACAACATCTCCATCAATTACTTTTACCCATTCATGATCTTTAGAGTATTTTAATTCTGGTAATAATTTCATTTCGATAGACCCCCAATATTATATTATTGATTAATTTATTTAAATCATATTAATATTATATCACATTATTTTAAATTTTCCATCAATTACATTACACTTTCCATAGCTAATGCTGGATGACCTTTTTCTTCTAAGAAAGCTAATACACCTTCAGAATCGTCAGCTATAGTTTCGTCACAAATCATATCACAGAAGTTTTCTATTCCAGTCATTTCTTTAACTGTAGCATTTAATTTATCAGCTACATACTCTTTTAATTCTTTTGGCATCCAAACTATTCTTTCTGGTCCACCTTCTGCATAAGCGAATTTTTTAGAAGATATGAAGTGTCTTCCGTGTCCCATGAATCCTGGAGTTTGAACTCCTCCACCTGTCATAGAAGCAAGTTCTCCGAAAGTCATACCAACTGGAGTAACGCTTGGGAATTCTCTGTTAACTACAACAAATCCATTTGCTTCTGGCATTATACCACAGATACACTCGAAGCATCCACAAGAAGTCATAGGGTCTTCTAATATAGAGTATAATGTAACAGCTTCAACTGCACCTTGAGATATTTGGTTTACAGTTTCATTTACAGAGTTCCATACACCTGTTCTATCGTCTAAACATTCACCTTTTTCTATTGGTTGACAAGGACCTGTAGGGTCTAATTCTTTAGTAGCTTTAGCATCTAACCAGCTAACTGCTCCACAAAGACCAAGTCTTTCAGGAGTAACAACACAAACGTGAGCTGGTGCAAATGATTGACATAAGTTACAAGAATAGAAAGTCTCTACACTTTCATCAACCAATGAAGCTAATCTCTCATCTCTCGCATTGTACTTAGCTATTGCTTCACCTTTTAATTCAGAAACTTTTTCAGCATCTGTAATTATAGTTATTTCACACTTATCAACAACTGATTCAAATTCATCTAACATCTTAGCATATAAAACTTCTCCTATATGCTCAAGTCTAAATCCTTTATCAAATGCATCTTTAGAGATTCTTACCCAGGCCATATCTCTTTGTCCAACGTGCATTACACCTTCTATATAGTTTAAGAAGTAGTGGAAACGTCTTTCAAGAACTGGTTCGAAATCTTCTTGCATGTTTTTACCAGCTATCTTAACTATTACAGCAAGTGGTAATCTTAATACACCATCAGCTTCAACTTCATCTATGTTTGGTCCTATTATTTCTATCTTATGGTCTTCAACTTCAGTTGCTTCTTTCTTAACAACAAGCTCCCAAGCTTCAGTTTTATTTCCACCAAATTCAGCAAACATGTCGCTCTTTCTAATTCTTTCACCTTCAAATGCTGCTGCAAATGAAACTGGTATAGGTATTTCAGTAACTTTTATTTTTATTCCTCTAGCTTCTAATGAAGTAGCTACTATCTTATCATAATCTTTTTGAGTTAATAAGTTCATTGGAACTTCAAGAACAGTTTGGTCAGTTATAACTGGGAATCCTAAAGCTATTGCTCCAGCACCTGCAGATACAACTAATTCACTTAATGGTCCAAATGCATTTACAAATGCAGGAACTCTATTAGCTGTGTATTCTAATAATCCGTTTAAATCACCAGGAGTTAATCCACCGAATATTAATGCTGCTCTTACTGCAACAGATACAACGTGGATAACAGAAGTTACATCATATCCTAGAGGTATAACTCTTAGCTCAAGACCCATTTTTACTCCAGCTTCTATAGCTTGGTCTATAACCTTACCAACTAAGAAAGTTAATAAACCTTTAGATTGGTAATCTTTTATAACTTTTGCTGCTGATTCAGCATCAGGACATTCACCAAGAACAACTGCAACACCAGGTATATCTCCTGTAACTAGTGGTACACCAAGTGATCTGATTATAGGGTCAGTTATATGACCTGCACATGGCTCACTATATGGAGCATCTATAGTTGAGTATTTTAATGCTTCAATTACTTCTGCCGCTAAAGCAGTAGCTAAACCAGCATTAAAAGCATGTTCTAATAAATGCGTTCTATTGATTAAAGATTTTACTACTTCTAAAGCACCTTCTAAGTCCCCTAAAGTGTTCATTTTTTGTCCTGTTGCAGCATATATACAAGGTAATGAATATGCTGTATCAGGGAAAGCTACTTTATGTTCTTTTCCGTTTTTTTCTATAGCTTCAGCTAGCATAGCTTGAGCTGCACCCAAAGCTTGTTCTGACCCTGTAAAGATTATATTATATAGATTCATTCTATTTCCCCCTTTAATATTTACACCTATTTTTTATTAACTATACCCTAAAAACCCTAGAAAGCAAATCCACCTTCATTTAACTCTAAGAAAGAGTCTGCATATAAAGATGCCCCGTTGATTATGTCACAAGATTTTACAGTTTTCATTAATTCTGGGTCACATGGATTCATTATAGCTGAACTAAATCCATTAGCCATTGCCATTGCTAAGAATGCGCTATCTAAAACAGGTCTAACATGTTTAGGACATCCATTAGATACATTAGATAATCCTCCTGTAGTTAAAAGTCCCATTTCAGTCATCATTTTTATAGCTTCTAAAACTTCTACTTGTTTTTCTTGCATACCCTTTATAACTAAGCATAATGGGTCAAATAATATATCAGTTGGCTCCATTCCTAGCATTAAGCCTTTTTCTAGTATTTCTTGGCAGTAAGCCATACGTTCATCGTTATCTCTTGGGATACCTTCTTTTGCACATAAACCTATAACCATTGATTCATATTCAGCTGCTATATCTATTAAATCAAATCTTGAACCAGCATCAGCAGAGTTTATTATTGGTTTTGCATTAGTTCTATCATAAACTTTAAGTCCAGCTTCGATAGCCTTTTTATTAGCTGTATCTAATGCTATAGGAACATTGTTAAATTCAGATTGAAGTAGCTTAACTCCCCATGTCATTATCTCTTCGCCATCTCTTTCAGCAGGTCCTATATTGAAATCTATATAGTGTGCTCCTGCTTCTAATTGTTCTTTTGCTCTTTTTAATATTGGAGCTGGATCTCTTTCTGCTAATGCCTTTCTTATTGAAGGTGAGATACAGTGTATTCTTTCACCTATAATCATAAATTTTTCCATTTATAATGTCCCCCTTTAAATTTAATATTAATAGTTAGTTAATATTTTATTAGTTTGTTTGGCATGCTTTTTCTTGGTATCCTTTTAAGAACTTAGGTAATTCCATAGATTCTTCTGGTCCTATAACTACATTCCATCCTGGTAAGTTATCTTCTATATCACCTTTAAGTACTGCAACTTTTCCTGGAATAATAATGTCTTTACAATTAGTTACTTCATCTACTTTACTTTCTTTAATGAAAGCAGATATTGAATTTCCACCAAATTTACCAGCAGCCCAAGATGTAAGAACTGAATATCCACCTGCATCTGGTATTACTAACCATACTGGAACTTTTGATCTTTCTATATCTCCAGCAACTATGAAATAAGTTAATGCAAAGTCAACAGTAACTAATACTGGAGAATTTTCATCTGGGTTATTAATTGGGTAAATCTTTGGTTCAACTCTCATTGGTCTTTGTGGGTCAGTGTATATATTTTGTCTTAATGCAAATAATGGTAATGCTTTAGCATAACTAATATCATCTATTACTATTATAGAACCATATTTTATAGTAAATATTGATGATAAAGCAATTTCCATCATAGGATTTGAGTTAGATAATCTATTTGCAAATACTATTGAAGGATATCCAAATGTTCTATCTTGTTCTTTTAAAGCTATTCTTCTAACTTGCACAGCATTAGTGTAAGTATCTTTTATATTTTCTCCAGTTACATCTAATACTAATTCTTTATATCCAGCAGATTGAACTAATTCAACTGTTTCATATAATTCTTCTAAGCTAGCGGCTTTTACTCCTAATGGTAAGTTTGCTCCTTTAACTACTTCTATCATATCTTTGTAGTTATCTTTAGTTGCTCCATATACCATTGGTCTAGCATCTTTTAATACTTCAACAGCTTCTTTTACTGCTTGTGCATCATCACAAGCTAAAATATAAGCTACTTCTAATCCACTACCTTTTATTTTGTCTATTAGTTTTAAATATGCATCTTTGTCTCCACAGTATTCTAAAACAACCATTTCAACTTTCATTTGTTCACCAATTCTTATATAGTCAACTTTTTTCATGTTAGCTATTTTAGCGTCTACTGCTTCATCACTCATACAAGTACAGAATGAAACTGCATATCTATTTCTACTTACTAATGTTTTTTCATGTCTAAATAATACTGTTTCCCCACCTAGTTCATATTCAGATGCTCCAGCACCAACTTTTAATGCTTTCATTAAAGGTGCAGTAGCTTCTGATAGTTTCGCTATAGCGTCATCAGACATATGTGGGCATTTACCTACTTCTACAGCTCCTGAAGCAACCTTCATAGAGAAAGCCATACAAGTTGGGAATCCACAATCCTTACAGTTTTTCTTTGGTGTTAATTTAAATATATCTAAAGCTTTTAATGCCATTATTTTCTCCCCCTAACCTTAACAATTTAATTAAGCTAATGCGTTAACCAATTCTTTTATAGTTTCTATTGATTTTGGATGACGAAGTATAACTGCGTTTGAACCACCTACTAAAACACTTGCTGCAGTTGAAACTTCCATTGCTATAGTTCTTTCTTCTGGACAACCCCAATCTGGCTCATCTTCCACTGGAGCTATAGCTTCTTTAACATGACCTACTTCGAAAGCTACTGGTGTTATGATAGGCATTTGTAATGTCTTATCATTTTGACCAAATGCTGCAAGTCTAATTCTATCCATAGTAGATGCAACATATTCATATCCATAACCAACTGCTGAACATCCAACATTCATAACTATATTTTCACCTTTAACGCCTAATTGAGTTAACAGTACGTTTAATTGTTTTGCTAGGTTTATATCAACAGAAGATTCTGCTCCAACTTTGTGTGAATAAGCCATTCCAGCTGATGCTCCTACTCCTTTGTAGTTATCTTCTACTGCTGACATAAATAGACAGTTATGACCATCCAATGTTTGAGCTAATTTTTCAAACAGTTTACCATCTTTTTCATGATTTCCTGAACCAGCTACTACTAAAGGCAATGTTATTGCTTCAACTACTGCTTTAGCCACTTCAGCACAGTCATCAACTGATTTATCTAATCCATTTGGGTCAGAACCATCAAATTTTAAACAAATAAAATCTGCTTGTGTATTAGCTTCAACATATTTAGCCCATTCTACTGGACAATTAGCTACATCTTTGTATAACTCTTTATATGAATCAGTCCAGCTTTCAGGATAAACATCTGATATTTGTATACCTATTTTTGGAGTATTCCCTACTTCTCCATCAAAACTATAAAAAGGTAATACATTTTCCCCACCTAATTTAATTGCTTTTTCCCCTATTCCTACTTCAACTTCTGATATTTTTCCAGAATATTTTTGAGTAGACATTTTAAATGCCATATTTTTTTCCCCCTTAAGCCTATTTTAATTCTAATTTAGCAAAAATTTCTTTCATAGCTACTTTAGATTTTGAATCTTCAGGTAAATCAACTAAAGGAATACCTGTAGAATCATATTCATATATCAATTCATCCATAGGTACAACACCGATTAGCTCTAGGTTATGTTTTTCTATTTCCTCTTTAACACCATCATTCATAACCCCATTTGGAACCTTATTTACAATTAGAAGTATTCTTCCAACATTTAATTTTAGTTCCTCAGCTAAATCTCTTATTCTAGCAACAGCTTGTATGCTACGTCTTGAGCAATCACTAACCAATAAAAGCGTATCAACATGTCTAGTAACTTTTCTGCTTAGATGTTCCATACCAGCTTCGTTATCCATGACTAAGTATTTGTAGTGACCAGATATTTTGTTTACTTGTTCTCTAAGTATCCCATTTACAAAACAGTAACATCCTTCCCCTTCTGATCTCCCCATTACTAATAAGTCATATCCTTCGCCTTCTTCAATTATAGAATTTAATCTAAATTGTAGATATTGTGCTTTTGTCATACCACCTGGGAATGCATTGCCTAACTTTTCTCTTTGATTTACTTCTTCTCTTATTTCTCCTATTGTTGCTTCAACTTCAATACCTAATACTTCATTTATGTTAGCATTAGCATCAGCATCTACAACCAATACTGGTCCCTTATTGTCCTTAACCAAATAATCAATCAAAAGCCCTGTGAGACTTGTTTTACCAGTTCCACCTTTTCCTGCAACAGCTATATTGTATCCCATTTTAAGACTTCCCCCTTAAATCTAGCCACAGAGCCTTATGTACTCTGTTTACTTATTATAATTTAGGTACAGAATGAACACATTCTCCATGTACATCATGAAGTGCTTCCATTAGTCCTTCAGATAAACTTGGATGTGGATGTATTGCATCCCCTACTTGTTCTACAGTTAATCCTAGATGAACAGCAAGTGATAACTCTGTTAATAAATCTGTAGCATGAGGACCTACTACTGCTGCACCTATTATTTTATCTGTTTCTTTATCAGCTATTATTTTTACAAATCCTTGGAAATGTCCTATAGCCTGTGCTTTTCCAAGTCCTCTAAAATCAAATTGACCTACATTGTATTCTACACCTTCAGCTTCAAGTTGTTTTTCAGTTTTACCAACACCAGCAACTTCAGGTTCAGTATAAACACATCTTGGAATTGCTCTATAATCTACTACTTTAGTTTTTCCTAAAGCATTTTCAACTGCAACAATACCTTCTTTAGAAGCAACATGTGCTAAGAAAGGAGTATCTATTATATCACCTATTGCATATATACCTTCTACATTAGTTTCAAGATGCTCATTAACTACTACTTTTCCTCTTTCCATTTCAATTCCTATATCTTCTACTCCAGAATTATCAAGGTTAGGTCTTCTACCAACACATACTAATGCATATTGTGCTTCTATAACCTTTCCATTAGAAAGAGTTGCAACAGCTTTACCATCAACTACTTCACAAGTTTGTACTCCAATACCTGTAATAACTTTAATCTTATCTTTCTTAAATTGTCTAAGTAGTTGTTTAGCTACATCTTTATCTTCATTTAATAGTATCTGGTCAACCATTTCAACTATAGTTACTTCTGTTCCTAAGGCTCTAAAGAATTGCCCTATTTCACATCCTATAACTCCACCACCTACTATTAACATAGACTCAGGTATATCTTCAAGTCCAAGAACTTCATCACTAGTTATTACAATTTTTCCATCATATGGGAACATTCTTGGTACAACTGGAACAGAACCATTAGCTAGTATTATCTTATCCGCTTTTATAGATTCTACTGTTCCATCATCTTTTGTTACTTCTATAGTATTTTTATCAATCAATTTTCCAAAACCATTAACTAGTTTTACGCCTCTTTTTTCAAATAGGAATTCTATACCACTTATTAATTGATTTACAACTTTATTTTTTCTTTCCATTATGGCAGTGAAATTTGGTGTAACTGTACCATCTATCTCTATACCAAAATCCTTTGCTTCCCTCACAGTATTTAATACCCCTGAAGAAGCAAGAAGTGCTTTAGTTGGTATACATCCTGCATTTAAGCAAGTTCCTCCAACTCTTCTTTTTTCAATAACTGTTACCTCTGCACCAAGCATAGAAGCTTTTATAGCTGCTACATATCCTCCTGGTCCACCACCTACTACTACTATTTTCATCCTTAATTCCCCCAAACCTTATAATCTACAATCTTGTAATACTATAAACCTGCGGCATCTAGTATAGCAGGTATATTTTCTTCTGCCCCAATTGCCATTATATGAACACCATCACATAAATCTTCTTCTTTTAATTGTTTGATAAGTTCTCCTGCCATTTTTATTCCTTCACTTACCCAGTTTTCTTTTCCAGCTGCTCTTAATCTTTCGATTTGTTCATCTGGCACAAATATTCCTGGTACATTTGCAGTCATAAATTTAGCCATTCCTGGAGATTTTAAAGGTACTATTCCTGCTAATACCTTACAATCCATATCCCTTGTTAGTTCTCTAAACTTTCTCATTGTATTTATGTCATAAAGTGCTTGAGTTTGGAAAAATTTAGCTCCAGCTTTTATTTTCTTTTGCATTTTTAATAATTGAACTTCTATTGGAGAATATTCTGGAGTTACTGATGCTCCTAGATAAAAATCTGGAGAACCTTTTAATTTATTACCAGCCATATCCGTACCTGCCATTAGAGTTTCAGCAGTTTGAAGTATCCCTACAGAGTCTAAATCAAATACTCCTTTAGCCTGTGGATGGTCTCCTACGCTAGTATGGTCTCCTGTTAATGCCAACAAGCTGTTTATTCCAAATACACCTGCTGACAACATTTCTCCTTGTATAGCTATCCTATTTCTATCTCTCCCCGTTATTTGAATCACTGGTTCTAATCCAGCATCTTTTAGTAATTTACATGTAGCAAGAGAAGTTGCTCTCATAACTGCTGATTGAAAGTCTGTTACATTTGCTGCGTGAACTCTTCCAACTAACGGCTTCGCACATTCAATTAAATGTGAAAGGTCAGTCCCTTTTGGAGGAGCCATCTCAGTAGTAACTGCAAATTTTCCACTCTCTAGTGTTTCTCTTAATAAGCTCATCTCTAATCCCCCTTTTAACCTTCTAAAAAAAACTTTTATGAATTCGCTGTTGCTTCTTTCTTTTTCTTTGCACTTAAGCTTCTTGGATTATTTTGCTTAGAATAGTCTTTTGGTGGTCTTATTTCTGCTAAATTCTCTAATTGCCCTATAGATTCCAATCTTTCATATATTTTTATCCAAGCACAATCATTTTCTGGATTTACTTCACATTTACCATTTTTAGCTCCACCACAAGCCCCATTCATAAGACCTTTAGCACACATAGTTACTGGACATATTCCACCTGTCCAACCAAGTTCACAGTCTCCACAAGCTTTACAAGCTTCTTCATATTCTCCAACCCTTTGTACTTCCCCTATAAACAAAGTGTTGTTAGCTGGATAAACTGGTTTATTTTTTAGGTTTTTAACTATTGTTTGTGTCCCATCTCCACATGCTAAAGATAAAACTGCATCAGCTTCTTTAGTTTCTTCTTTTAGAACCTTTAAGTCCTTTTTAGACTTTAAAAGGTTACAAGCAGGATCAAGCATTACATATCCTAAGATTTTTTTGCCCTCACCTTCAAGAGTTTCCTTCATTTTTAGAACTTCTTCTTCTCCACCACTCTTACAAGTCGCTGCACATTGATTACAACCAACTAAAACTAGCTTGTCAAAATTCTTTAAGTACCCTAGCACTTCTTCCAATGGTTTATTTTCAGAAATTATCATATCTACTTCCCCCCTAAACCTTCCACAATATCTATCTATTTATTATTTTGCAATTTACAAGCTTTAACTACGTGTTTTGCAAGTATAGATGTTGTAACTGAACCAACCCCCGCTGGAACTGGAGTTATCATCGATACTTTATTTAAAACTGCATTTGTATCAACATCTCCACATAAATTTCCTTCTTCATCAACATTTATACCAACGTCTATAACTACTGCTCCATCTTTCACAAAACTTTCATCTACCATCTTAGCTCTACCAATAGCTGCTATCAATACGTCCGCTTCCGCAGCTACATCTGATAAGTTTTTAGTCTTTGAATGGCATATTGTAACAGTTGCATGTTCACTTAATAAAAGCATTGATACTGGCTTCCCAACTACCATTGATCTTCCAAGAACTGTTACCTTACTTCCTTTTAAATCAACATTATAATGTTTTAATATTTCTACTACTGCTGTAGGAGTACATGGTGGGAATCCACTCTTATCACCTTCCATGACTTTAGCAGAGTTTATTGGACTAAAACAATCTACATCTTTTTCTGGTGCAATGACATATTTTATAACTTCTTCATTTAAGTGTTTTGGAAGTGGTCTAAAACATAATATACCATTAACATCCTTGTCATCATTAGCTTTCTTTAAAACATCAATATATTCTTCTTGAGTTATATTTTCATCTAATTCCAACACTTCAGTTGTTATACCAATGTTTTGACATCTTTTTAGTGCTCCTCTTTCATATGATAAATCATCGCTTCTTGCTCCAACTCTAACTATTGTTAGCTTAGGATTTATACCTTCTTTAACTAGTAACTCGACTTCTTTTATTAAGTCTTCACTAATCTTATCAGCTACAGGTTTTCCTTTTATAATCTGTCCTTTAGTTGACATTACTTCCATATATTCACAACTCCCCTACAAGCAAACTTAAATTAATTTATTCTATATACCACATATTAATAACATAGTATTTACTTTCGTCATTTAAAAATTATTTTCCAAGAGCTTTTTCAACTTTAGCATAAACTTCATCACAAGTTTTAACGCCATCTTTAACCAATTTATCTACTTCTGTTTTTACTTTACTAACATATTCTTGATCTTGTATAGAATTTATATTTATAACTACATTTAATTGTCCTCCAAGTATAGCAGCTCTTAAACATTGAACCCCTACACCAACATCGCTTATAGCAAGTCTTGAACCTTTATCAACTAAATCTTCATGTAACTTAATAGCTTCATAACAAACTCTTACTATATTTAATGGCACTTCACAAGCAACTTTTAATGCTTTTTCCATTGTTTCTGCTTTTATTCTTTTTTCTTCTTCTGTTTCTTTAGGAAGCCCATAAGCTTTTGATAATGGTAAGAAACATTCTGCATCATCATCTATCATTTTTAATAAATCTTTTTCTAATTTTCCTGCTTTACTTAATATATCTTTTACACTTTCTTCATACTCAGCATACTTTTTCTTTCCTATTGTAAGATTACATACCATACTCCCTAAAGCCATACCAATTGCACCAACTAGTGCGGCAGCCCCCCCGCCACCTGGTACTGCTTCTTTAGAAGATAGTACTTCTACAAAATCAACACAAGTTTTATCTGCTATTTTCATGATAATCCTCCTTAAAAGGATGTAGGAAAATATCTCAAATTATCTTAGAGATATTTCCTACTCTTTATTTATAAATTAATACACTTAGAATAATCCAGCTATTACTCCATTTTCATCAACATCTATTTTTTCTGCTGCTGGAACTTTTGGTAATCCTGGCATTTTCATTATTTCTCCAGTAAGTGCAACTATAAATCCAGCCCCTGCTGAAATTGATGCTTGTCTTACAGTTATTCTAAATCCTGTTGGTCTACCTAATTTAGTTTGGTCATCAGTTAAAGAATATTGAGTTTTAGCCATACATACTGGAACTTTAGTAAATCCAAGTTTTTCTAAGTTAGCTATTTCTTTATCAGCTTCTGGAGTATAATCTACACCATCTGCTCCATAAATCTTAGTAGCTATAGCATTTATCTTATCTTTTATAGATAAATCATCTTCATAGCAGAATCTAAAATTATTTTCTTCTTCGTCTAATAATCTTAAAACTTCTTTAGCTACTGCGATTCCACCTTCTCCACCTTTTGCCCATACTTCAGAAAGAGCAACATTAACGCCTAATTCTTTACACTTGTCTTCAACAAGTTTAAGTTCAGCTTCAGTATCAAGTGGGAATCTGTTTATTGCAACAACTGCTGGTAATCCATATACTTGAGTTATGTTTTCAACATGTTTTAATAAGTTTGGAAGTCCTTTTTCAAGAGCTTCTAGATTTTCTTCATTTAAATCTGTTTTAGCAACTCCGCCATTGTATTTTAATGCTCTTACAGTAGCAACTATTATAACAGCATCTGGTTTTAAGTTTGCCATTCTACATTTTATATCTAAGAATTTTTCTGCTCCAAGGTCAGCACCGAAACCAGCCTCAGTTATTACATAATCTGCAAAGTGCATAGCCATTCTTGTAGCTATAACAGAGTTACATCCATGAGCTATATTTGCAAATGGTCCACCATGTACAAATGATGGTGTTCCTTCAAGAGTTTGAACTAGGTTTGGTTTTAAAGCATCTTTTAATAATGCAGCCATAGCACCGTTAGCTTTTAATTGTCTAGCTGTTACAGGTGCACCTTCGTAGCTATATCCAACTATTATGTTTCCTAATCTTTCTTTTAAGTCAGCTATATCACTTGCCAAACAGAAAGCTGCCATTATTTCAGAAGCAACAGTTATATCAAATCCATCTTGTCTAACTGCTCCATCACCTTTTTTACCCATACCATCAACGATATTTCTAAGTTGTCTATCGTTCATGTCTACACATCTTCTCCAAGTTATTTTCTTAGGGTCTATTCTAAGTTCATTTCCTTGGTGAATATGATTGTCAAGCATAGCAGCTAAAAGGTTATTAGCAGCTCCTATAGCATGAAAATCTCCAGTGAAGTGTAAGTTTATATCTTCCATAGGAACAACTTGTGCATATCCTCCACCAGCTGCCCCACCTTTAACACCAAATACTGGTCCTAGAGATGGTTCTCTTAAAGCAACTAATACATTTTTATCTAATTTTGCAAATGCATCAGCAACACCGATAGTAGTAGTAGTTTTTCCTTCACCTGCTGGAGTTGGGTTTATAGCTGTAGTTAATATTAACTTAGCTTTTTTCCCAGTTTCTCTTTTTAGAAGATTGTAGTCAACTTTAGCTTTGTATTTACCATATAGTTCTACATCTTCTTCACCTAGTCCTAATTTTTTTGCAACCTCTCTAATATCTTGAGGCTTAGCTTCTTGAGCTATTTCAATGTCAGATTTAAATCCCATAACTGAATCTCCTCCCACAACCTAAATAGATTTAAAATATAATTTTTGTATAAATTGTATTAATATGTAAAAATTATATTTTATAAGATAATTATACATGTAAAATTGCTTAAAAACTAGCTACTAAGCTATTAAAATATCTTTACTTAATAGCTAGTCATTTATCTAATTAATCATTCATTACCTATCTAATACCTATTTATTACCTTTAACCAACAAACCAATTATAAATCAAAATTTCTATTTATCTTTAAGTGACATTAATTTCTCTTTTATTTCTTTAATTTGTGCTTTTGTTGTTTCACTAGAATCATATGGAGATTGATTAGCTCTATCAGAATCTATAACATCTTGATTGTAATAGATAAATCCTAAAGATTCGCCATCTTCTAAGTTTTGTATTATAAATTCTTCATCTTCTTTATTTCTGATTTTGTTACCTACAACAAATACCTTATTTACGCCTATATCATGACCAAGTTTTTTAACTTTTCTATAGGTTTGTAGACTTCTTTCACCTGGCTCTACAACTACTATAAAAGCATCTACACCTTGAGCTGTTCCTCTTCCTAAGTGTTCAATTCCAGCTTCCATATCCATAACAACTACATCTTTATTTTGTAGTATTAAATGAGAACAGAGTCTTTTTAAAAGAACATGCTCTGGACATACACATCCAGTACCACCAGAATCTACTGTCCCTAATGTAAGTAATCTCACTCCATTGTATTCTTTACAGAAATTTTCAGGTATATCGTCTACTTTAGGATTCATCTTAAACATTTTTCCAAATGAACCTACAGAAGCTGCTGTTCTATCTGAAACTAATTTTTTCATTTCTGATATAGGTACTATTGATTCATATACTTCTTTTGGAAAACCTAGTGCTAAAGCTAAATTAGCATCAGGGTCGGCATCAACAGCAACAACTCTGTATCCGTCTTCAGCAAACATTCTAGAGAGCATTGAAGAAAAAGTCGTTTTACCTACTCCACCTTTACCTGTTATTGCTATCTTCATAATCCCTACCACCTTTATTACTATTTGCTTTTTATTTTATTTATTTATTTTTTAGTGTAGTTATCTATTTTTTAAACACTAAAAATAAACTACAGCTAGTCCTTACAGGAACCAATTACATTTACCCTACTAGCTTTTCAAAGCAGCATGTATAGTTTTAGTATTCTTCATTATATTGTTTATATTTTATTTATTCAGTATATTCATTGTATTTCGATATTTTTTTCTTTAATATTTGACTTTATTCAACCATAAAATCTTTATTTAGATATAAAATCGTTTTTTCTAAGACTTTAGGCATTTTCTAAGCTTCTGCTTCAACGCCCATTTTTTCTTCAACTAATGCTTCGAAGTGAACACGTTTCTTTTCTATATCTTCTATTATTGTAGCTGCTAACTCTTTTGGATTTGTATTTACAGTAAATGTTGCACCAACTTTATCTTTTAATTCGCTAGTTAATATATCTACTGCTCTTGAAGAACCAGCTATTGGAGGCATTATTCCTAGATAAGTGTCTATACCAGAAGCTACAACATAACATCCTATAGCAACTGCTTTTTCTGACATCCACTCTGGAGCTATACCTACAACTGGAAGGTCACACATATCCATATCTAAGTATTTAGCTGCTGCTCCAACTAAATCTAATATACGGCTTATATCAACGCAAGAACCCATATGTAGTACTGGTGGGATTCCTACTAATTTACAGACAGTTGCAAGACCTTTACCTGCATATTTTTCTGCTGCATCAGTTTCCATTAAACCAAATTTTGCTGCTGCTGAAGCACCACATCCTGTAGTAACTACTATTATGTCGTTTTTAATTAACTCTTTCATTATTGTTACATGAGCTTCATTTGAAACTCCTTTAGCGTTGTTACATCCAACTACACCAGCTGCTCCTCTTAATACTCCAGATTTTAAACAGTCTGTTAATGGCTTAACTGTTCCTGCTGGGTCTATATGAGAGTTTACAACTCTGTCTAATTGATTTACTACTGCTTCTACACTATACCCAACTGTTGCCCCTGATTTTAATTCAGGTATAAGTACTTTTGATTTATCTCTATTTTTAAAGTTTAAGATAGCTTCTTTAACTATTGATTTAGCATCATCAAGAGCTTGTTCTTCTCTAAATTCAATATAAGTTGAACCTGTTATTTTAGCTTTTGGAGAAGTTGTTACAAACTTAGTATGGTAACAATCTGCTACTCTAGCTAGTGCAGGGAATATACATTGAACGTCAACTATTACAGCTTCAACTGCTCCAGTTACTATTGCAAGTTCTTGTTGATGGAAGTCTCCTGCTATTCTTACACCATGTCTCATTGTAATTTCATTACCTGTACAACACATACCAGCTAAGTTTATTCCATCTGCTCCAACTTCTTTAGCTAAAGCTACTAAGTCTGGTTCTTCTGAAGCTAAAACTATCATTTCTGATAATGCTGGCTCATGTCCATGTAATATTATATTAACTTTATTTTCTTCTAATACTGCTAAGTTAGCTTCTGTTCTTCTTGGTACTGGAGTTCCAAATAAGATATCGCTTAGACGAGTACCTATCATAGAACCACCCCAACCATCAGCCATAGAAGTTCTTAGACTCATGTGTATTAAACTATCTATATCACCAGTACATCCTATATGAGTAGAGTGCATTATTGTTGCAATTTCTCTATCTATAGCTCTTGGTTCTATAGCATATTCTTTCCATATTTTTTGTCTTGGTTCTGGTGCATTTTTTATAAATCTTAATGTCCCAAAAGGTTTACCAAATTCCATTAATGCAATTTCTGCCACTTCATGTGCTACATCATAGATATCTCTACCTTCTGTTTCTACATCCCATTCTTTAGCTAAATTAATTAACTTAGCTTCGTCTCTTATTTTATAGTTTCCATTTGGATCAGCTAATGCTAATGTATGTGCTATATCTCTAGCATGGTCTGAATGGGCAGCTGTCCCACCAGCAACCATTCTTGCAAAGTTTCTACCTACTATAGTATGCTCATCTGCTCCACATAACCCTCTTGGAGTTTTAGGACTTATTCTACATGGTCCCATTCCACATATTCTACAGCAAACCCCTTGAAGACCAAAACCACATTGTGCTTTAAAGCCTGCTTTTCTATCATACATTGTTTCTACGCCTTCTTCTCTAGCTTTTGCTATCATCTTCTGGCTGTTTAAATCAATTGTTAACATTTTTTCATCCATATTCCTATCCCCTTTTTTTGATTTTTAAAATCCCCCAGGTGACTGACTTCATGTCATAAAATAATAAAATAAATGCTTTCTAAGTTGATTATATACTAATTTTCAGCACTTTGCTTTAGATTTAAATATTTTTTTAACAAAATTAGATAATACATAAAAATTTTATTTTTAATGCCTAATTTAAGTTAATTTAACTGCTTATTTTTGGCTATTTTTTAATACTTAAGCCTACTTTTTTGATACTTTAGTTTAATTAAATTATGTTTTGATTTTTTAAAATCAATTTTGAATTATTTCTAGTCAATTTTTTGATATTACATCTTATTTGTGTGTTTGTTATTTCTCACTACTTTTTTGGACTTGTTACAGATTTTTACTCCCTATACCATAATTAGTAAAAACTTCTTAGAATAGCATTTTTTGGACTAATTTTTTGAATTTTTTTATTTTTCCTACTTTAATATTAATTATAGCTTCAAATTGAACATTTGTATATATTCATTTGAAGCTATAATTATTTTTTATATAAAATTTTTTTAATATTGCATTAATTCAGATATTATGACTACTTTTTATCTTTTAATGCATCTATTTTACACACTTAATGTTTTTATTTCATACTTTTCGCTACAATAGCTCCATATGCAATAGAGTATAATTTAGATTCATGTGAATCAGCTCTTGATACTAAAACTATAGGAGCTTTTGCACCCATAATTATACCTGCTGATTTAGAATCTGCCATATATGTAAAGGCTTTTCCTATTCCATTACCAACTTCTATTGTTGGAACCAATATAATATCTACATCTCCAGATACTTCACTCTTAAATCCTTTTATCTCGCTAGCTTCTTTTGAAACTGCTAAGTCAAAAGCTAAAGGACCTTCTACAATTACATTATCTCCAAATTCTCCTGCTTGACAAGCTTTTGCTAACATATCTGCATCTACAGTAGCTTGCATTTTAGGATTTACTTTTTCCTTAGCTGCTAAGCATGCAACTTTTACAGTTTCCATACCTAAAGATTTTGCTGCTTTTATAGAATTTTTTAATATTTTTGCCTTTTGTTCATAGTCAGGAGCTATATTCATTCCTCCATCTGTAGTTATCAACAGCTTATGGTATTTTTCTAACTCATATACCATAACATGGCTTAATAAACTATCAGTTCTAAGACCATAATCTTTATTTAACACTTCTTTTAATATAACAGATGTATCTAATAAGCCTTTCATTACAAAATCAGCTTCTTTACTTGATACTAATTTAACTGCTATTTCAGCACAGTCTTTAATATCATCCTTGTCAATAATTTTAATTCCACCCAAATCAAATTCTATTTCTTTTGATATTTCTCTTATCTTTCCTTCATTTCCAACTAATATAGGAGTAATTATATTTCTTTCTACAGCATCCTTTATCGCCATTAAAACTTCTTTGTCGTGAGCTGCTGCTACAGAAAGTACTATTTTTTCTCCTCCTTTAAGCTGCTCTAAAATATCATCTAATTTCTTTATCAAAAGTAACCCCTCCCTTATATATATTTAACTAAATAATACCATATTTGATATATCTTTTCTCAATTTATTTTTTATGTTCTAAAAAATTTGTATAACTAAAATCTGCTTTAATATTTAATTATTACAAGTTCAAGATATTTATGAAATATAATATTACAAAGAGTAAATAAAGGTAAAAAGCTCCCAAACGAAGTAAATAAAAAAGTGGTACAACATAATAAATGTTCTACCACTCTTAATTAATAAAATTTAATAACATCAAATAAAACTCACTAACATCAAATCCAACCTAATAAAATAAAACCTAATAGAATCTAATACAGTTTAACAACATTCTTACTTGTTTATACCAAGCTCTCTTAAACAAGCAATCGTAATCTCATCCTGTGGATTTAATTCATAAGCTCTTTCTATATAGTAAGTTGCATCATCAATATCACCATTGTTTAAGTAAGCCATACCTAAATTACAAAGAATTTCTGGGTCTTCTTTTATCTTGGCAGCTTGCTCAAAATACTCTATGGCTTTATCTAAATTATTTTTAGAAGCTTCACAAAGCCCTAATTCAACTATAGCATCTACTTGCTTAGGTTTTATTACTAATATCTTCTCAAAATACATTTTAGCCTGCTCTATTTCGCCCATACCCTTATATCCTAGTCCTATCATAAACAGTAAATTCCACCAATCCATATGTTCTTCTTCTAATGGCAGTAGTTTTTCTAATCCTTCTTTGAACTTACCATGGAATATAAGTGTATATCCTTCTTCATACTGTACTTTAAAATCCATCTTTCCTAAATTTTCTTGTATTTCAGCCACTAAGTCAGCATCTAGACCTAATCTTAATGCATCTTCCCATGTCAGTTTAGTCTTTAAATATTGACCTTGATTATAATAATGATAACCTAAATGATAATAACCTACTGCAAAATCACTATCAATATCTATTATCTTTTCAAGTTTGGCCATCGCTTCAAGTAAAAATGCATTCATAGCCTTATCATCTAGGTCTTTTTGATATTGTTTTGCTATCTCTTGGCACACAATTGCATAATTATACATTGCATCTAAATCATCTGGATACATAGTTATAAATGCTTTTATATATATTAAAGAATCTGTATGTTCACCAATCTCAAAGTACTTTCTAGACATGTATCCCATATATGCTTTTAAATCTAAGTTAATATCCTTAGCCAAAGCATCTAAAAACTTTTCATATTCTCCATTGTTTTTAAATTTACTATCTATACCAATTATATATATCATTGCATCTGCTATAGACATTGAGTTTAACTTATCTTGAGCAGTTTTTTCTTTTATTCCTTTTACTAGCACCTCATTTTTTATAGGTACATCTAGTCCACCTTTTGGCACATCATAACTCTTTAATTTAAATTCTCCACCATGCTTTATAGTTATAAAAGCTAGTTCTTCTGCCTTCTTTAGCAAATATTTTTCTATTTTAAAATCCATTTTTTCCTCCTAAATACTTAAATTTCTACTTTATGAGTTTTAGATTTCTCAAATATTTTTTTATCATCGTATTCAAATAAGACTATGTTTTCTTCTTCTCTTATTTCTGTATTTATATTATTTTTTAAATCCACAATATTAAATTTAAACGGTTCAAAATGAACATATTTTATTATATGTTTTGCTGGTTTATCAACAAAATTAGGTAGATATGTTGATAAGTTATCATTATCTTGTAAAAATACATGACATCTATTCTTAAAGTCATCCACATCTAACTTATTAAAAAACTGTGGTATATTTGATGTCTTACCTAGCGAAATATAGTCATATTTTAATATATCATTAAATACATCATTGTCTATATTTATTTTTTCATTATAGAAATCCAGTAATATTTTGTATAATTGATTTTTCCCCTGTGCCAAGTCAAAATACCCATTTTCATCAAAGTACTTAGCAAAAGTTTCAAAAAATTTAAAAGGACTTTGTTTGTAAAATCTGCCTATAATATATCTCATGGACAACACAAAGTTTTTAGAATTGTAGTATCTCTCAAGTATATCTTCTATATCCTTTAATTTCAATGTTTCTTCATAGCTTATATAATTATTGTATAAAAACTCATATGGAGCATAATCCTTATATTTAAATCCATGCTCATCTGCTACCTTTCTCATACCTGTACCCTTAATCATCTTTAAGAAGCCTAATTGTAAGTGTTCTATCCCTAGATTAAATACATCATTAAATGAGTTCTCAAAGCTTTCATAATCCTCATAAGGAAGTCCTGCAATTAAGTCTAAGTGCTGATGTATATTTCTATAAGATGCTACTGTCTGCACAACATGAGATAACTTTTTAAAATCATCTCTTCTTCCTACTGCATCAAGTGTTTTTTCATTTGTTGACTGTACTCCTATTTCAAACTGGAAAAGCCCTTCTTTACAGTCAGCCAAAAACTCAATCATCTTGTCATCTATCAAATATGCTGTAACTTCAAAATGATAGGTTGTATATCCATTATCATTTTTCATAAGAAAATCCATAATTTCCATAGCCACTTTTTTATTTGCATTAAAAGTTCTATCAATAAATTTAATTTGTGAGACTCTTGCATCTATTAAAGCTTTTAAATCCCTTTTTATTCTATCTAAGCTGAAATATCTCAGACCAGGAATGGTAGAAGATAAGCAGTATTGACAATTAAACGGACAACCTCTTGACGACTCATAATATACTATTCTATTTTCATATTCCTTTGGATTTAAATTTTCATAAGGACTAGGAATCTCGTCCAAATTTTGAAGAAGTTCCATAGGTTTATTTGCTATTATCTCGCTTCCTTGTCTATATACCAATCCGTCTACATTTTTTATTTCTTTCTTTCCTTTAAGATGAAGCACTAAATCTCTAAAAATTAATTCTCCTTCTCCATAAAGTATATAATCTACAAAATCGTATTTTTTCATTGCCTCATAGCTATCATAACTCACTTCTGGACCGCCCAAAGCTATTTTAGTATTTGGTCTAATTTTTTTTAGATTGTCACAAAGTTTAACTATATCTCCTATATTCCAGATATATGTTGAGAATAAAATTATATCATATTCATTTTTGTATATATCTTTTAAAATATAATCTAAGTCATTGTTTATCGTATATTCTTTCATGTCAACTTCTATTAAATCCCTTACAAATTCTTTTAGGTATCTTATAGCTAAATTTGTATGAATAAACTTAGAATTCAACGTTGTTAATAAAATTTTCAAATATTTCTCACCTCTTTTTAATATTATACTGCTTTTTGTACCCCTTATAGGTTAAAATAGTATATGTAAAGTCTATATAACATTTATATAATTAGATTATTAATTTCAAGTAATATGAGGAAAGGAAGTTTTTTATGGAATTAATTGAAAAAGTATCTATCAACTCTTTATCAAAAAGAGATTTACTGCTTATTATAAAGTCTCTTGAATACACTAATGAAAATACCCAAATTAGTGATTTTATCGACCTTAGAAATAATATAGTAAAAGAATTATGTTTCTTAACTGACACTAAAGAAAAAGATTTTTTGGATTACTTAGAAAAAAACAGTAATCTCTAGTAACCTAAACCTTTTTAAACTTTAATATATAAATACCTGATTTAGAATTTATCTTTATGCTTAATATATTATCACTAAAGGTTTTCGACATAACTGTTATTTGATTAAATATGGGGTCTATTGTAGTATCGCCTTCTTCAAGGCTTATAAGACCACTTGGGTCTATTTTTTTATTATACATTTTAACCCCAATTTTATATTTTCTCAACTTAACAACATATTCTGACATAGAAAAAATAAAATCTATATTATCTTCGTTTAATTCAGTCTCTTCACCTAAAATAGATAATATAGATTTTTTCATGCTTTTAATTCCTTGATTTTCTACATTTCTGTCTTCTATATAAATATCATATAAAATATTTAAAACACTTGGTAGAATACTTTCTTCATCATAATCTTCATATTTTAAATCAATATATTTATCAATTAATTGTATTGTGCTTATCCTTGCCATCTGAAACTTTACAATATCAGACTTGTCTAATTGTATAGAAAAACCTATTATCTTGTCTTTAATATTTTGTAGTAATTCGACATATTCAATTTTACTGTTATTTATAAGATTGTGCATGATAGAATTATACGCTACAGAACTTAATAAATAATCAAATAAAGATTCTTCTTTTTTAAAGTAACTCACATATTTTTTTATTAGTTTAACAACCTCATCTTCACTTTTTTGAATATTAGTATTTGATAAAATTAATGGTAATAAAATATTTAAAAAATTGACATTACCTATTTTTTCTCCATAAAATCTAAAGTAAATAAGTTCATCTTTCAATCTCTTTTCGTCTATATATACACATCTTTGAGTTTTATCATCTATTAAGGATTTTGTATTTATTATAATTAAATCTTTAAGAGCCTTACTTCCATTATTAAAAGAAGATGTGTAGACTTTTTTTATTAATACGTCATTCATAAATATATCCTTTCTCAAAAACTTAATTTAAATATCCTGCTATTAAAAAAAAAGAGACAGCCCGTTAAGAAGCTGTCATATATAGGGGGATAGTAGTGTACAAAAATCATTGTAATCTACTATCTATATATTATTATACGATACTACTTTTTTATATGTAAAGCATCAGTTTTCGACATCCCTATATTCTACAGTTATACAAATTGCGTACTAAGTTCAATTTTATTCTTTTTATTTCAACATTTTATTGTGTTACATTCTTTCTGGAGCGTGCATTCCCAACAGTTTCAGAGAATTTTCTAAAGTTTGCTTTGTAGCTAGCACCAAGGCAAGTCTCGATTTTCTAATCTCTAAATTTTCCACTAAAATTGGATTGTCATGATAAAATTTATTGAACGCTTGAGCTAAATCTAGCATAAATCTTGTAACTATGTGTGGCTCATTCTTCTTTAGAGCAAGTAAAATATTTTTATTAAATGATTCTATAACTCTAAGAACTTCTGCACTATCTTCGTCAGCCAATAGACTATAATCTATATCAGAAGTGATTTTTTCTTCTGCTTTTCTTAAAACTGCACAGCATCTAGCATGTGTATATTGAACATATGGTCCAGTCTCTCCATCAAAGCTCAATGTTCTTTCCCATGAGAAAGTATAGTCTTTTATTCTACTATTAGATAGTTCTTGGAATACTACAGCCCCAACACCTACTTGTTTAGATATTTCATCTACATTTTTAGCATTTGGATTTTTAGCTAGTATAATATCCTTAGTTTTATCTATAGCTTGATTTAATGCATCTTCTAAAAATACAACTCTTCCTTTTCTAGTTGACATAGTCCCTTCTTCAAGAGCTACCATACCAAATCCAACATGCACCAAGTCTTTTGCCCATTCATATCCCATAAGCTCAATTACTTTAAACCATTGTTGGAAGTGTAGGTTTTGTTGAGAACCAACTACATATATACACTTATCAAAATCATAAGTTTCTTTTCTATATATTGCAGCAGCTAAATCTCTTGTCATATATAATGTTGAACCATCATTCTTAGTAATAAGTGCTGGTGGCATCTTATATTCTTCTAAATCAACGATTCTTGCACCTTTAGACTCTTGTAAAAGATTTTTTTCTTCTAATAATTCTATCACTCTGTCCATCTTATCAGAATAGAAACTTTCACCTGCTAGAGAATCAAATTCTATATCTAAAAGTTTATATACTCTACTAAATTCTTTTAGACTTTCATCTCTAAACCACTGCCATAATTCTTTTGCTTCTTCATCACCATTTTCTAATTTAGTAAACCATGCTCTTGCTTCATCTTCCATTTCTGGATGTTGTTCAGCTTCCTCGTGGAATCTTACATATAATTTCAATAATTCTGGGATTGGATTAGATTCTACTACTTCCTTTTCTCCCCACTTTTTAAAGGCCACTATTAACTTACCAAATTGAGTTCCATAGTCACCTAAATGATTTATTCTTATAGTTTTGTATCCTTGTGATTCATATATCTTATATAGAGCATTACCTATTACTGTAGTTCTTATATGCCCTATATGGAAAGGTTTTGCTATATTTGGAGAAGAGTATTCAACTATTACAGTTTTATCTTTTCCAAAATCGCTACAACCATAATTTTCTTTTTCATCTAATACTTTTTTGATTACAGTTTCTGCTAATTGAGATTTGTTTACAAAAAAATTCACATATCCGCCTAGTTGTATTACTTTTGTTATCTCTCCACTAGCTTCTATACTTTCTGCTAATTCACTTGCTATCATGTTTGGAGCTTTTCTAAATACTTTAGCTAGTTTAAAGCATGGAAAAGCATAGTCACCCATGTCCTTGTTTGGTGGAACTTCTATAAGTGCCTCTATCTCTTCTATCGACAATTCTTCTATTTTCTCTTTAAGGCAATTTGATATTGCTACCTTGAAATCTTGCATCTTGTTGCTCCTCTCTACATTGTTCCTGGTTTATATTGTGCTTATCTCTTTATGTTAAATCAAATTCCGTGTTTTTTCAAGTATTTCATTACATGGCAAAACACTTTAATAATTATGTTTTCTGTATCTATTAAAAATACTATAATTACAGTTTTTATCCATACCATTATTGACTTTCTATAAGTCTTTTTCACTCTTAACTTTTATTCCTTCTTCTTCTAGTAACTTTGCTGTAATACCTTTCCCTGGTATTTTTTTACCTGAAAAACTACCATCATACACTAGATTACATCCACAAGAGGGGCTACCCTCTTTTAGTATTGCTTCGCTACATACATATAACTTTGCTATTTTTAGAGTTTCTTCAGCACCTCTTACAAAGTTTTCTGTTACATCTTTATAATCTTCTTTTGTGATTACTTTCCCATCAACTATCTCAGCAGGTGGTCTTGGTGTAGATAGACCACCTAACTGTTCTGGACATACAAGGATAAAGTCTTTACCTTTTAGGTATTCTTTTACTTCTTTATTTTCATTATTATCGCCACTATATTTACAATTTATTCCTATTAAACATGCAGATACTAATATCATAAAAATGTGCTCCTATACAAATTATTTTAGTTTAACAATTGTTACTCCTGCTCCACCTTCTCCATACTGGCCACCTCTTTGTGATTTTACATGTCTATTTTTTCTTAAAATATCTTGTAGTCCTGCTTTTAGCACTCCTGTACCAATTCCATGTATTACTGTTACAGATTCTAGCCCTGCTACATATGCATCATCTAGATATTTTTCAACTTCCATTATAGCTTCTTCTAAATTTAAACCTCTAAGGTCAACTTCACTTTTTATATTTCCAGATTTTGCCCTTATGATATTTCTTGTTGATTTAGTAACATTTTTTGAAACATCCTTGTGAGATTTTTGTAACGATTTAAAAGGTAGAGTCATCTTCATTATACCAATTTGCACTACTGCTTCTTTTCTCTTTTTGTCTACAGAAACCACACTACCCTTTTGATTTAAAGTTATTACTTTAACTTCTTCTCCTGGTTTTAGGTCTTTTATTTCTTTACTTGAAACCTTTGGAACTATCATACTTTTTACTGTTGGTTGAAGACTTCCCATAGAACTAGTCAATTCTTTTCTAAGTTCTTCTATTTTACGATTTTTTTCTTTAGAAGCTCTTTCTTGTTCTAAACTTCTAAGTTCCTTTATTATAAGGTCTACTTCTTCCTTAGCTTGTCTTGTTATTGAAAATGCTTCTGATTTAGCCTTTTCAATCATCTTATCTCTTTGAGTAACTAATTTTTCAAGTTTTTCGTCGTATTCTACTTTTAGTCTTTCTATCTCTTCCTTCAGTCTTTCAGCTTCTTCTCTATCTTCAATAGCTTTGATTCTATTCTTTTCAACATTTTGTAATACATCTTCTAAAGCTATGTTATCTGTATTTATATATTCTTTGGCACGTGAAATTACATAGTCACTAAGTCCAAGCTTTCTGGAAATCTCAAACGCATTTGATTTTCCAGGAACACCTATAAGTAACTTATATGTTGGACTTAAAGTTTCTATATCAAATTCAACTGCTGCGTTTTCTACACCAGATTTAGTAAGAGCATAATTTTTAAGCTCACTATAGTGAGTAGTTGCTATACATTTCGCTCCTACAGAGTTTATATCTTCTAATACTGCTATTGCAAGTGCAGCTCCCTCAACAGGGTCTGTTCCTGCTCCTAATTCGTCAAATATAACTAAAGAGTCTGCTGTTACGTTTTTTAGTATTGATACTATATTTGTCATGTGAGATGAAAATGTAGATAAACTTTGCTCAATACTTTGTTCATCTCCTATATCTGCAAATACATTATCATACACACACATACTACTTCCATAATCAGCAGGTATGTGAAGTCCACTTTGTGTCATAAGCGCAAATAAGCCTACAGTTTTTATTGTAACTGTTTTACCACCTGTATTTGGACCTGTTATTACCAATGTGTGGAAGTCTCTTCCTAAATAAATAGTATTTGCCACTACTTTTTTCTTATCTAATAGTGGATGTCTTCCATTTTTTATATTTAAATATTTATCCTCATTTAATGTAGGTTCTATACCTCTCATTTGTATAGAAAGTTTTCCTTTTGAAAATGCAAAGTCTAATCTTCCGAGTATCTCTTGATTGGAAATCAAATCTTCACTTACTTCTCCAACCATTGCAGAAAGTTCTGATAAAATTCTCTCTATCTCTTCTTGCTCTCCTAATTTTAGCTGTCTTAACTCATTGTTCATCTCTACTATAGTCATTGGCTCTATAAAAAGTGTCGCACCAGAAGATGACTGGTCATGTACTATACCAGCTACTTGCGACCTATATTCAGATTTTACAGGTACTACAAATCTATCACCTCTTAGAGAAATTATGGCATCTTGTAAGTATTTTTGATAAGTAGTTGAACTTATTATTGAATTTAATTTAGACCTAATGGATTGATTTTTTTGAGCTATTCTTCTTCTGATATCTCTAAGTGTACTTGAAGCATTGTCAGATATTTCTACTTCACTTATTATCGCATTGTATATCTGGTCTTCTATATCTTTATATACATATAGAGAATTTGATAGAGATTGTATTATTGGATAATTAAAATCTTCTTCATCACTGCTAGACAGACTATTTTTTAATCTTCTAGCTACTCTTAAAGTATCCGCTATCATAATTAAACTTCCTGGGTCAAGAGATGCACCTATATAGGCTCTTTTAACCTTATCTTCTATATCATGAATACCATCCAAACCTACTGAACCTCTCTTTATAATAATTGATTGAGCTTCACTAGTTTCTTCTAGCATGGACTTTACTTCTACAAAATCAGTATTTGGAACTAAACTTTCTATATATTTTAGACCTAAAGAAGATGAGGCTTTCTTCTTTAATAAATCTATTATTTTATTGTATTCTAGAACTCTTAACGATTTCTCATTCATTTTTCTATATTCACCATCCTCAATATTTTAACTTTTTTCTTTAATATCTAAAATGTATGCTTTCCAAGCATTTTCAATAAAAACTGCAAGTTTTATTTCTTTTTTATTTCTAAATTTATTATATTTTTTCTCTTTTAGATATATTTTAAACATATTTTGTATTATACTATGTATGTAGCTATCTATATATTATACATAAACATGCTTTATTTGTAATATAATCTGTTAAAAAATCTTCTTTAATATTTTTTAAAGGAGTTTATTTTAGCTTATTTTATAAAAATAGCTACTTATATAGATAAATTAAGGAGGAACACAAGTCATGGGAAACGTATTAGAAGGATTAAAGCCAGAAAATGTTTTTAAAAACTTTGAGAAAATATCTCAAATTCCTAGAGGTTCTGGAAACGAGAAAGGCATAAGTGATTATTTACTTAGCTTTGGTAAAAATTTAGGGCTTGAAACTATCCAAGATGAAAGTTTAAACATAATAATAAGAAAGCCTGCTACAAAAGGATATGAAAATTGTCCAGGAGTAGTTCTTCAAGGACATATGGATATGGTTTGTGAAAAAGAAAAGAATGTTGAACATGATTTTCTTAAAGACCCTATAAAATTAAGAATTAATGGTGATATGATATACGCTACTGGAACTACTCTTGGAGCTGACAATGGTATCGCTGTTGCTATGGGTATGGCTATATTAGAAGATAATACTTTAGAGCATCCAGCATTAGAAGTTTTAGTTACTGTTAATGAAGAAGATGGTATGAACGGTGCTGATGCATTAGACCCAAGCTTAATCAAAGGTCAATATATCTTAAACATGGACTCCGAGGAAGAAGGATACCTGTTAGTTAGTTGTGCTGGTGGTAAAACTTGTGTTGTTAGTCTACCTGTTGAGTACAAAGAAGTTGGAGCTGACAAACAAGCTTTATTAGTTGAAGTTACTGGATTATTAGGTGGACATTCTGGTATGGAAATTGTTTTACAAAGAGCAAATGCTAACAAAGCAATAGCTAGAGTATTAAGCGTACTAGATGTTGATTACGAATTGGTTTCAGTTGATGGTGGTACTAAGCATAATGCTATACCTCGTGAAGCTAAGTGTGTAATAGCCGTTGATAAAGCTGATGTTGAATCTGCTAAAAAACAAATAAATGATATTTTAACTGCATTTAAACATGAGTTTACTACTTCTGACCCTGATATGGCTTATTCAGTAGTTGAAACTTCTGCAACTAAAGCTCTTACTAAAGACTGCAAAGAAAAAGTTATTCAAATGTCAAGCTTAACTCCTCACGGTGTTCAATCTGTAAGTCTTGATATAGAAGGGCTAGTTGAAAGTTCTACTAACTTCGCTATAATTGAAACTAAAGAATCTACTATTGAATTCTTAACTTCTGTTAGAAGTTCTGTTATGTCTATTAGAGATGAGATAGCTGATAGAATAAGACTTTTAGCTCAAGCTTTAGGTGCTAACTATGGTCTTACATCTCAATATCCAGCTTGGGAATTTAAAAAAGGTTCTAAATTAGAAAAAATATGTAGTGAAACTTACGAGAAATTAACTGGTAAAGTTCCTACTGTTATGGCTCTACATGCTGGTCTTGAGTGTGGATTATTACTTGATAAACTTCCTCATGCTGAAGCTATCTCTATAGGACCAGATATGTTTGATGTTCATACTCCAAAAGAACACGTTAGTATACCTTCTATTGCTAATGTTTGGGATTATGTTATTGAAATATTAAAATCTATGAACCAATATTAAGACTAAGTTTTAAGAGATTTTAATTCTAAGTAAATCTATATAAAATTAACCCTGTAAATTAAGACTAATGTTAGCATCAAGTTTAATTTTAGCATTAATTTATAGAAATAAAGCCTAATGATGATAATAACATACATCATTAGGCTTTATTATTTTCACTTTAAAAAGATTTATTATATACTTTCTATTTAGAAATTTATTATATTTTTATACTTCATCTTATATAAATTAACATTTCTATTTTATTTACAATTATACAAAACTCGTTCAATTATATCTTATTTCTAATTTCTATAGTAAATCTTTCTAAAAATTATACTTCTACTATTTTAAATTTATTTCTTCCTTGCTTCTTAGAATCATAAAGAGCATCGTCTGCCATTTTGTATAATTCATCATATTTCTGTCCATATTTTGTTATCGCTACACCCATACTTATAGATACACTTTTTCCATTTGGTAACTTTATAAGGTGAATCTGTTCATATACATAATTACATTTAGCGACAAGTTCTTCCTTATTTATTATATCTCTAATGTAGATACTAAATTCGTCTCCACCCAAGCGACCTACAATATCATCTTTTTCAAAACTTCTTTCAAGCATTTTTGCAACATCAATTAATACTTCATCTCCAACTAAATGTCCATAATTGTCATTAATAGACTTAAAATAATCGATATCTAAAATTAGCAAAGCTCCGTTTTTGTTAGGAGATAAAGTCGATAAACTTTCTGCTGTTAACTTTCTAATATATGCTGCATTAAAAATATTTGTTAAACCATCTTTTTGAGCCTTATCCAGTAACCTATCCTTTTCCTCTTTTTCAGAATCAATATTAGATATTTTTCCAATTACATACACTGGTACATTTTTTTCATTATAAATTATTTTTGAAGTAATCCTAATCCAGTGACAATTACCATCAGAGCAGAGAGAATACATTTCAGTAGTCCCATTTTCCTGTGATTTGATTACATCAGAAAACTTTTTATTATATTCTATTTCAATTTCACTCATAGTACTATTATCACTCTTACTTATACCATAATAAGTACTAATTCCTTTCCCTTTCATAGAAACTATCAATTTATCTTGTCTATAATCATATTCAAAAAAGTATTCACTTGCCATTTCATACACTTCAGAGTGCTTTTTAAGTTCCAAAGAGATTTTCTGATTCATACTTTTACGTGTATGCAAGCTCCATGCCATACCTCCAATAATACAAAGTAATAAACTAGCAACTATTAAAACAGTTTCAATTGGATTTTGTTGCATAATATAAAGCAGTGAAAAATCTTGTCTATATGTAGTATTTTGATAAATAATTGATTGCATCTTTTCTGATGGAATACTTATAATAGCTTTATTAAATATACCCAATAATTCCTGCTTACTTGGTTTAACTATACCAAAGCAAATACTCTGTGGCTCATAAGTCTGTGGAACTAAACGTACATTTTTGTACTTAGGTTGATTCATATAGTACTGTATAGAATAGCCTTCTCCATAAGTATAATCTACATCTCCCTTGTTGACGGCTTCTATACACTCTTCCAAAGTATCATACCATACAACATCTCCCTTAAAATAATTATCATAAATGATACCTTTAGGTAGAGCTAGACGCTTTCCATCCAAACTATTCTCATTTAATTTATTGTTAATCATCATAATGTATTGAGTAGAAACGAATGACCGAGACATAGTTACATTGTGTTTACGAGAATTTTCATAATCATAAATCATTCCTGCTACAATATCAATTTCATGATTTTCAGTCATTTTGTCCAAATCTTTTTGGGACTTTGCAGGTACCAGTTCAAATTTCAGTCCAGTTTTGTCAGATATATGATTCAATAAATCTATTGATATCCCTTTTAATTCGCCTGTTTTTTCATCTATGTTTTGAAATGGTGGCTTATTTAAAAGTACCCCAACTTTTAATGTATCTATATCTTTAATATATGTAGTTTCATCATCAGACAAAAGCATCTTATTATTTTCTGGTGTAAAATATTTTTCATATAGAGTAGTTGAAAAATATGGGTCTGTCTGTTCAATATTGTTAATTGCTGAGTTGAGCCTTTGAGTTAGGTCTGTATTACCTTTAGGTGTAATAAAATAGAATGGTTTTGGTGAGAATTTAGCTATAGTACGCACACCTTCTATTGGACTCATACTCACATTAAGCAGTGCATCTGCCTTACCATTCTTTAGTGCTTGTAACTGTTCTTCTTGTGACTTACAATATACTAATTTAGGTGATATTAAATTCATCTTGCAATATTCATTTAATTCTTTAAGCCTAGTATTAGAATTCTCTATTACAGCAATACGAATTTCTTTCATAGATTCTAAACTTATACTATCAATAGCTGTATTTTCATATAATACTTGCAATACTGTATTTACTACTCCATAACTATTACCTGCATAATTATACAATTTTTCCATCTGCTCATTGTATAACATGCCTCCCATTATATCAATCTCACCTTTTTCTAGCATTTTCATTAGTTTTGTAAGAATTTCATTTTCATCTCCAGATACTTGAACAAATTCATAATTCCATCCAGTATATTGCGCAATTTCCAACAAATATTCATATGTATATCCAGAGTATTTACCTTGCTTATCTAGTTCAGTTAGACCTTTTTGAATAGGATAAGCAACCCGAATAGTACGACTATCACTACCTAAAGCATTAACATTAAAAGGAAATATGCCAGAAGTGAATATAGACGCAATTACAATAATTAATAAAAGTAATTTTTTTGAATTCACTATACACTCCTCCATATAATTAAGATTTACAGTGCAAATTACTATATAAATTTTTAGATATGAAAAAATAGATTAGCATATAAAAGGATATAAAAATTTACTTAAAAATTTAAATATCCTTTTATATACAATATATCTAAATTATAACTGATTTATTTGATTATTACAATAAATTTGCTATATTAAATATATACATTCTCTCGTATTAATCGCTAGTATATAATACATTTTAAGTTCTATCTTATTTCAAATTTAGCACTATTTCTATTTACAGTTCTCTTATATTTTACACTTGGGTATCCCAATATAAATGAAGTTATAACTGCTTCATTATCATTCATTCCCAATAATTCCTTTAACTTTGGCTCTACATTTGATGCCATAACGAAAAATCCATTGTAACACATTCCTAATCCTTGAGAATAAGCCATAAGCTCCATATTAGATGCAGCTAATCCACCATCTACATATACACTTCCTCCTAAAGAAGTGTCACCAACAACTACCATAAGTAATGGTGCATCATAAAATAGAGAATCATATCCTTCTTCTTTATATCTTTTGTACATTCTCTTAAATGTATTTTTATACATAGAACGTACAGGGTCTTCATCATCAGTGTTTAATGCCAAGTTATAAAGCCCTTCTATTGCTAATTCTTTTACTTCTTTTAGTTTTTCTTTTACTAATATGTATCTTATAGGTTGTCTATTTCCACCTGTTGGTGTGTATCTTCCTGCTTCTACTATATTTTTTATTTTTTCTTCTTCTACCTCTATGTCTTTATAGCTTCTTATACTTCTTCTAAATTTGATGAAGTTTAGTAATTTTTCAGGCTCTAAATCAAATTTTTCATGATTGAATTCTAATACTTCATTTTTATCAAATCCCTGCATTTCTATTGCATCTGTTGGACATATCGCCATACAGTGACCACAGTTAATACAGAGAATATTTTTCACCTTTGCTTTATCTTCTTTAACTCTTATTGCATTTACAAGGCAGTCTGACTCACACATGCCACATCCTACACATTTGTCTAAATTTATGTCTATCATTCCAGCTTATTCCTCCATTTTAAAATTTTCACTCTAGTATAAATCAAATAGTTGTCTAAGTCAATTTTTATTTTTTTAACAATATACAAGCTTTAATTTTTTAATTAATCTAAGAAATTTACACTGTAATCTTTCAATTTGCCATTATCATATGTTATCTTTGCACTAAAAATTTTGCCTGTTTTAGCCCAATCTAAAAATAACCTGTCACCTTCCCACATATTTAAGTCAAATATTTTATCATTATCAACCCAAAGTAATTTACCTTCTTTACAATCATCTAAATCTTTGCTAGATAAAGTTCCTTCAAATTCATCTGAAAAATACAAAAACATATACCAATCTTCTTCATCTTTAAATTTTGGAAAAGTTATCAATCCTTTATATGTTAATGACTTAATAGTAAGACCTGTTTCTTCTTTAACTTCTCTGATTATACATTCTTCAGGTGTTTCTCCCTGCTCAAACTTTCCACCAACACCTACATATTTACCTTCATGTACATCATCTTTCTTCTTATTTCTATACAACATTAAAGTCTTACCATCTTTTTCTATATAACAAATAGTCGTAAGTTTCATATAATTCGCCTTACTTTCTCTTTTCTATTTTTTATTTACTCATTTTCATTGTTTTCAAGTACATCACTAATATTCTTCATTGCATTAAGAGAAAGCTCAGCAAATTCATCAAATGGGATACCTATATCTTCTATACTTCTCATTGCATCTCTATTTACATTTGAAGCAAATCTTGTTTCTTTCATTCTTTTAATTACAGATTTTGTCTTTACACTTGTAAGTTTTTTATCTGGATAAACTAAAGCTATTGCAGTTATAAATCCAGTTATAGGGTCTGCTGCATATATAGCTTTTTCCATTAGGCTAGTTCTTGTAACTCCCATACCATCATGATGACCAAGTATTGCTCTATACATTTCTTCATCACCAAAATTTTCTTTTTTAAGAAGTTCTACAGTCGTTGTTGCATGACCTTCACAGATTTCTCCTGGCTTTCTTCCAACTATATCTGAATCCAAATCATGTAAAAGACCTGCAACTGCCCATTTTTCTTCTTTTTCTGGCTCTAGTCTTTTGGCTAAATCTTTCATAACTGCTTCAACTGCATAGCAATGTTTTCTCATTCTATCAGTTTCTAAATACTTAAATAAAATCTCTAAAGCTTCTTCTCTCATTTTCAGAAATCCCCCTGTTTTTTCATATATATGATATTTTTTTATATTAATATACATAAATTCAAGTTTTTTTATATATTTATGTATATTTTTCATGTTATATCTATTCTACACCTTTATAGTAGTGTCCTGCAACTGTTCCAATTTCGTCCAATTGCTTATATAAATTAGTAGCTTTTTCTCCAAGTTTATAATTATTGTTTAAAACCTCAATATGGGCTTCAATAACTTTTTTTACCATTTCACTATTTTCCACTGTAAAATCTATTCTAAATATATCTACTCCAATTTCATCTAATTCATAAAGATTGTCCAACATACAAGTGACCTTTGAATTGTAAATAGTGCTTCTACAGAATATATCTTGTGTTATCCTATAACTTGCATCTGTAAAATCTCTTAGAGCATAACTGCTCTCCTTACATTTAGCTACTCTCTTATCTTTTTTACAATCTCTAACAACAACCCCCATAGGACAGTATTCTGTGACCATCATAGGCGTATATCCATATATCACTGCTTCAATTTCTGCATCTGTATATTTTAACGTTTGTTCAATCTCACTTAAATTTAACTCTTGTGATAAACAAACCGTACTTGCTCCTACATCCCTAAAGTGATTTATACTTTCACTATTAAAAGTATTCAAATAGCAATCTATATTTAGATTTTTATCTTTAAAATAATCCATAGAACCCCAATTGCCAACTTGAATTTTATTAAGCCCTTTTATGTTATCTAATACTTCAAACTGTTTGTATTCTCTATTTCTAATAATTCTTGGTGCTGAATAGATTAATCTATCTTCAAGACTAGGTGTTTCTTCACTTGAAGCCATTTCCAAAGCTTCAGATAACGTGTTTATATCTTCATAATAAATTAAATCTACATTATATTTTAGTACTGCTTCTAATTGCTCTAAATTCTTAACTTTAACTCTAAGTTTAGGAGTTGTATTAAATTCTTTATGTCGATTTATTTTAATTGGTCTGTATTTTAATTTGCTTTCCTTAAATTTTCTATCTTTTATCTTTATTCTTTCTTCATCCAAAAGCTCAATACAATCTCTTCTCATTTGATTTAATATACTTATAGGCATACTTACACCTTCATCTAAATCAATTTCTATATTTTTTAATTTATAAGGCGTATTTCCAAGTTTTTGAATCTGTGTTTCGATTTTTTCTTCACTTAAAGCAACCTTTATAGCTTTTTCAGCTACCTTTTCACCCTCTACAACTGCTTTATTACCACAAAAATCACTTATAGAAAGTACTGGTTTTTCACCCAATTTAATACTTACTTTTGCACTTATGTTAGTTTTTATAAGTTCTTTATCTTGCTGGAATGTAGACTGTACTTTGTCCATTAATTCACTGTCTGAAGTCTTGAATATAAGTTGATTTCTCTTTGCTTCCCCAATAAAATCTAATTCGATTAAATCTCCTTTGTGTGCTATTGTAGTTATCTCTCCATCTTTTATAACTCTTCCAATAGTCCCTCCACCTAAGTTGATTCCATCGCCTTTTTTAAGGGTATTCTCTAGTATCACTCTAAGTCTCTTTGTTTTTCTATTATGGTCTAAAACTTTTCCAACATATAGACCTTGATTGTTAGGTCTATCAGAATTCATTATATCCTTACCAACTTCACCTAATATATATCCTTTAGTAAACTTTCTATTGAAGATAGTATACAAATTATTTATTATTTCCTCAGAAACATTTATTTTATTCTTACTTATAAACTCATTAATCGCTTCTCTATACCCTGAAACTACAGTAGCTACATATTCTGGCTTTTTCATTCTTCCTTCAATTTTTAGAGATAATACTCCTGCTTCGATTATTTTATCTAAATCTTCTATAGTACTTAAATCTCTAGGACTTAATAAATACTCTCCATTACTATTTACTACTTCACCTGTATTTATATCTATTAACTCATATTTTTGTCTACATGGTTGTGCACATCTACCTCTGTTTCCAGACCTGTTTCCTATCATACTACTCATAAGACATTGACCTGAATAACATACACATAAAGCCCCATGCACAAATACTTCTATATCTACAGTTGTATTTTCACAAATCCATTTTATCTCATCAACATTTAATTCTCTTGCCAAGACCACTCTATCAAATCCTACACTTTGAAGGTATTTTACATCCTCTAATGAATGAGCTACCATCTGAGTACTTGCATGTAATTCAAAATCAGGTAGTAATTTTTTTATAAGCCTTGCCATACCTATATCTTGAACTATTAATGCATCAATATCTATATCATATAAAAATTTTACATACTCGACAAAATCATCTATCTCATACTGTTTTATCAATGTATTTACAGTGACAAATACTTGTACTCCTCTTATATGACAATATTTAACAGCTTCAATCAGTTCATTTCTATCAAAGTTATTTGCAGATGCTCTAGCACTAAAGTCTTTTCCACCTAAGTACACAGCATTTGCTCCATTTTGTACTGCTGCTTTCAGTGAATCAAAAGAGCCAACTGGTGCAAGTAATTCTATTTTTTTCATATTTTTCTCCTCTATTTATACTTATTAGGTTAATATAATTATATCTATAACATAAATATTTACATTAAATTTATACACTATTTACTATATAAAGTATATCAAATAATGACTCCATTTTTTTATCAATTTACATTAAGTTAATTTTCATTAAATGAATCATCTTTATTGATAAACATAATTCCAAAGACTACTGCCAAAATAAAGAAACATATTAGGATTGATTTTTCTACAAAAATTCTTGTAAAAAAAGTACCTAAAATAGCTCCAAATATAAAGAATATAATAATAGAATAATACTGCAAACTCTTTTTTATCATAAAAATATTCTTAGTCTGTATATAATGAAATAATGTTTCTGTCGCACTTCTTAAATTTCCAGTACACATTGTAGTTGCAAAACTATTTCCATTTACCTTTCTAAAACTCTCTACTTGCATTGAAGAAATAAAAGAAATAGCAATATTTACAAACATATTAAATTGCCCTCTAGGTACAAAAGAAACCACAAGTATTGTAATCATTTCAATTATAACGATAACTTGACGCCAATGAATCTTAGAATTCTTTTTAAAGTACTTTCTTATTTTCTCTGCTATAAATACACCTAACATAAATGCCAAAATAGGAATCAAGTAATAAAAAGATTTTTTTATATTACCTTCTGCTATATTAAGTCCTAGTAAGACTATGTTTCCAGTCTGTGCATTAGCAAATACTTTTCCTCTTACTACATAAGTATAAATATCTAAAAATCCTCCTATTATCGCCAATAAGGCACATAAGAAGAATGATTCAGACATCTGGCTCTGTTTTGTCATATATAAACATCTCACTTTCTACTGATAGATACCAAATCAAAATTCTTTTAGATATCATTTTTTATTTTAATATTAAAATAAAATTTTATATTTGCATACAATGTATACACTAGTTATATATACATTATATGTTATTTATATTTATTATTTATAAATTAAAAGAAGCTGTCTCAAAAAACAAGAGACAGCAAATCTTTTAATTTATTCCACGTTTTTTACATCATTATTTAACCCTGTACATTTTAGCTGTAAATCATAAGCCTTGTTTTGAAACTCAGAAGCTAAATTTTCAGCTATAGTAGCTCTTTCATTTGATTCTTCAAGCTGAGCAGTTAACTCTTCTATCTTGTTTTTATAAGCATCTAACTCGGCTTTAGAGCCTTCTGTTGTATTACTAAGTTCAAATATTTCTTGCTTTTTATTCTCTATAATCTCAATTAACTCTTTCATTTTAGCTTCAGTTTCACGATTTTCTGCTTCTTTCTCTGCTATTGTAAGTTTTAAAGATTTGATTTCTAATTGAAGCTCTTCGTTAGATGAACCAACCTTCTTGCTCAATTCTTCATTAGCTTTAATCAACCTCTCATTTTCATCTGAACATTCAAATAAAAGGTCTGATATATTTAATGCAGTTAATATTGCAGCAACTGATAAGCTTAGTTTCGGGTTTTGACGTGTTATCTTATCCATTTCTTTATCAACAAAATCAGCAATACTAATCATAAACTTCTCTGACTTGTCTCCAACCATTGGATACTCAACGCCATGGATTTTCACCATTACTTTGTTCATCCTAACCTCCCACGACATTAGTTGTTAATTTGATCTTAAGTTAGCATTCAATTTTTCGCTTAATTCACTTAATATCTTATCATGCACCTTAGCTACTTCTTCATCTGTTAGAGTCTTATCTTTGCTTCTATAAGTTATTGAATATGCAATTGATTTATATCCAGCTTCTATTTGAGAACCTTTGTAAACATCAAATAATTTGTAGCTTTCTACTAATCCTTGACCATTTTCCTTTATTATATCTTCTATTTGCTTTACAAATACATCATCCTTAACAATAAGAGCTATATCTCTTGATGTAGATGGATATTTTGGTAATGGCACATAATTCTTTGTTCTATCAGAATTATCAAATACAAAATCAATATCTATTTCAGCAACATAAACTCTTTGACCTAGATTGTAGTTTTCTATAACATCTGGATGCAATTCACCTAATGTACCTACATATTTATTATTATACACTATTTTAGCACATCTACCAGGGTGGAAGGTAGTATTATTATCTTGAGGTTCAATTTCATAATCTTTGAATCCTACATTAATAAGTACAGTTTCTATAGTTCCTTTTAATGCAAAGAAATCTACGTCTTTACCATACATACCTACACACATTCTATTTGCTTCCATAGGAAGTTCTGAATCTTGTGGTATGAATATATGTCCACACTCAAATGCTGATACTTCTTCTATTTTATGAGATACATTAGTTGATAAAACATCTAACATATTTGGTATTAAAGTAGTTCTCATTACAGAAGTTTCTTCTCCTAATGGGTTCATCAACTTAACAAAATTTCTCTTTATATTACCTTCTGGTACTCTTATCTTGTCAACTCCCTTAGGGCTTACAAATGAATATGTTAATATTTCGTTTAATCCTACAGCAGTTGAATTATTTTTTAGTGCTTCCATGAATTTTTGTTTTGAAGTTTTAACTCCTGCTGTTGTATTTCCTTCTAATTGTACAGAAGGTATATTTTCAAATCCATAAATTCTAGCTACTTCTTCCCATACATCAGCTTCTTGTTCCATATCTGTTCTAAAACTTGGTACATCTACTTCTAGCTTATCATCAGCAATTAAATTACATTTAAATTCTAATGATTCTAAAATTCCTACAAACTGTTCCATTGAAACATCTACACCTAAAAGATGGTTGATTCTTTGAGGATTTACCACCAATTTTTTAGGTTCTGGTTTATTTGGATATACATCAACAGTTCCTTTTAATACTTTTCCTGCTCCTAACATCTCAACAAGTTGTACAGCTCTATTTGCTGCTATTTCTGCAAGATTAGGGTCTAAGGCTTTTTCATTTCTTGAAGATGCTTCTGACCTAATTCCCACTTTTTTAGCTGTCATTCTTATGTTTTCTGGTTTGAAATTGGCACTTTCGAAAAGTACAGTCTTTGTCTTATCAGTTATTTCTGAGTTTGCACCACCCATTACACCAGCTAGACCAAGTGACTTTTCTCCATTTGTTATAACTAACATATCTTTGTCTAATGTTCTTTCAACATCATCTAGTGTTACAAGCTTTTCTCCGTCTTTAGCAGTTCTTACTACTATTCTTCCTGTTTCTACTTGGTTTATATCAAAAGCATGAAGTGGTTGACCAAGCTCTAACATTACAAAGTTCGTTATATCAACTATGTTGCTTATAGGTCTTACACCTGCTTCTGTAAGTCTTCTTTGCATCCAGTATGGAGAAGGTTCTATTTTTACATCAGTCACCATTCTGGCAACATATCTTCTACATAAATCTGGATTATCTATCTCAACTTTGAAGTCTATTTCTTCATCACTTTCTTTTACTTCTATTTCAGGATATTTTACTTTTGTTCCTATAGTTGCAGCTGCTTCTCTAGCTATACCCATCATACATTTGCAGTCAGGTCTGTTTGAAGTTAATTCAAAATCTATTAAAGCATCATTTAATCCTAAAACATCTTTTACATCTTTTCCTAATTCATAAGAGTCTTCGTGGTCTAAAATATATATACCACCTCTTTTGTATTCTTCAATATAATGTTCATCTATACCTAATTCAGCTGCTGAACACATCATACCATCTGATAATTCCCCTCTGAAGTCAGTTTGTGTAATTTCAACTCCTCCAGGTAATTTAGAACCATTTACAGCTACTGGAATATAATCTCCTTCTGATATATTTGTAGCTCCTGTAACTATTTGAACAACTTTATCTCCAACATCTACTTTAGTTACAACTAACTTATCAGCATTTGGATGTTGTTTTATTTCTAAAATCTTTCCAACTAATATATTTTCTACTTCTTCACCATAATAATCTATTGTTTCAACTTTAGTTCCTGTCATTGTCATTTTATCAGCGAACTCTTTTACATCCATGTCTATATCAACATAGTCTCTAAGCCATTTTAAAGATACTAACATCTACACACCCTCCTAATTAAAATTGATTTAAGAATCTCATATCATTTTCGAATAATAATCTAATATCATCTATTTCATATTTAAGCATTGCAAGTCTTTCAACCCCAACTCCAAATGCAAATCCACTGTAAACTTCTGGGTCTATTCCACAATTTCTAAGTACATTTGGATGAACCATACCTGAACCTAATATTTCTATCCAACCTTCGTACTTACACATTGGACAACCTTTACCACCACATTTGAAACAAGTAACATCAACCTCTGCACTTGGTTCTGTAAATGGGAAGTTATGAGGTCTAAACTTAGTTTTGATATCAGAACCAAACAATTTTTCAACGAAGATATCCATAGTTCCTTTAAATTCTGCCATAGTAACATCTTTTCCAACAACAAGCCCTTCTATTTGATGGAACATTGGTGAATGTGTCGCATCTGGTGAATCAAATCTAAAGCATCTACCTGGTGCTATTACTTTAATTGGTAACTCTTGACTTCTCATAGATCTTACTTGAACTGGAGACGTTTGAGTTCTAAGTAATACACCATCATTGATATAGAATGTATCACTCATATCTCTTGATGGATGGTCTTTAGGAGCGTTTAATGCATCAAAGTTATTTTCTACTGTTTCAACTTCTGGACCTTCTGCTATAGAGAATCCCATTCCGATAAATATATCTGTTACTTCATCTATAATTTGAGTTATTGGATGTTTCTTTCCAACTTTCAATACTTTTCCAGGTTGAGTAACATCTATTACTTCTTCTCTTAATTTTCTTTCTTTTTCAATAGCATTTATTTCTTCTTTTTTAGAATTTATGCTAAGTTCAATATTCTCTCTTACATCATTGGCAACTTTTCCAACTACTGGTCTTTCTTCAGCAGATAATTTACCCATCTCTTTAAGTATGGCAGTTATCTCACCTTTTTTTCCTAAATACTTAACTCTTAAACTTTCTACACTTTCTATGCTTTGTGCCTCTTTTATTTCAGCTAAAGCTGCTTCACGTAAAGCAAGTAATTTTTCTTGCACACATATCACCCTTTCGTTTTTTTGTATAAAAAAAAGCCCCTCAATCCCTGTCTAGGGACGAAAGGCTATAGTTTCGCGGTACCACCCTAGTAGTTTAACAATCTAAAAATCATCAAACCACCTCTAACAAACTTAACGCGTTTTTCACGTCAAAGCCTACTATCAAATTTCAGCTTTGTTACTCCAGAGGGAACTTCTCCTGACCTCTTAGAAAACACTCCCAGCCTCGGTGTTTATCTCTTTACTAAGTTTAATCAAAATACTTTCCTCTTTCATTGCATTTACAATATTATATTGTTTATTTTAGTATTATATCATTTATATCTACATTTTGTGATTATCTTATTGTGACTATTTTAAAGTACAATCACATAATATTTTTATCAATCATTTTTAAAATATATTGACTATTTTTGACACTCTACTATTTAATTCAAAATTATAACACGACATTATATTTATTACAATACATTAAATTAAGTATTTTTTTATTTCATACATCAGTATAGCAGAGCTTATTGCGGCATTTAACGACTCAGCTTTGCCATATATAGGTATTTTAACCAAAATATCAGATTTTGATACAAGCTCTTCATTTATTCCATTTGCTTCGTTTCCTATCACCAAAGCTACTTTTGAGCCATAGTCTATTTTGTCATAAAAATTATCTGTATTTAAATAACTTGAAACTATATTAAACCCTTGTGATTTAAGTACATCTGCAGTCTCATCTTGTAGGGCATTAATTATATTCATATCAAAAATAGAACCCATAGTTGACCTAATTACCTTTGGATTGTATATATCGACACATCCCTTTAGTGCTATTATTGCATCTACTCCAGCAGAGTCAGCAGTCCTTATTATGGTCCCCATATTTCCTGGGTCTTGTATTCTGTCTAAAATCAATACAAACTTATCTTTTTCATTTATACTTTCATTTAAATTTTTTTCCTTAAATGAAACTACACCTATTATACCTTGAGTATTTTCTGTGTCTACAAGTTCTTTAAAATTTTTATTAGTAGTCTTATATACATTTGTGTTTTTTTTATCTAAGTTTTCTAATAGTTCCACGTGTTCCTTTTTATTTTCAAAATCCTCATTGATAAATACATAATCAAGATTTGCATTACATTCAAGTGCAAGCACTACTATTCTGTACCCTTCTATCATGAACTTTGACTCTTTTATTCTATTTTTTGACTTTAACAGTGCTTTAGTATATTTTAATTTTTCATTATCCTTACTGCTTATAGTTGTAATCATTTTATCTAAATGCTAACTTAATATTAGCACAACCTCCTTATCATTCTTTATCCTACTTTTAAAATCTTGATTTCGATTAAAACTCTATTCTCGATTGAAACTCTATTCTCAATTAAAATAAAAATAGTATCATATAACTATTCATAATTATATGATACTATCTACTTTCATTGCAATCAAATATATCTTAAATAATAAACTATCTTCTTCTAATTATACCCTTATTTCCAGATGTAATAGCTGTTATACTAGTATTTTGACCAATTATAACCAATATACTTCCAGCTGTAAGTTCCTCATCAGGAGAAGGTGTCACATTTATATTTTTACCAGTCTTGATGGCAAGCACAGTTATCTCATATCTAGCTCTAAGCTCAAGTTCTACAAGTGTTTTACCAACCCAATCATTTGGAGTTACGATTTCAACAATTGAATATTCTGGGTCAAGTTCAATATGGTCTAATATATTGTCAGAAACTAAATTATGTGCAACTCTTACTCCCATATCTCTTTCTGGGAATACAACTCTATCTGCACCAATCTTATAAAGAACTTTGGCTTGTAATTCATCTTTTGCCTTACATATTATCAACTCTACGCCCATTTCTTTGGCTATAAGAGTCGCCATTATAGATGCTCTTATATCAGAACCTATTGCAACTACTGCTACATCAAAGTTACCTAGACCCAATGATCTTAATGCTTGTTCCTCAGTAACATCCACTATAAGTGAATGCGTTACTTTATCAGATATACTTTGAACTGAATCTTCATTTTTATCTATTGCCATTACTTGATGTCCTAAAAGATGCATAGTAGATGCAACTGAACTTCCAAATCTCCCACACCCAATGACTATATATTGCTTCATCTCGAAACTTCCTCCCTAACACACAATTTGTATAATATCTATTAAATTAACTTTTATATAGATAAATTAATTTAATTTTTATATTTAATATTTTTGTTTTATTTGATTAATCATATCTAAATTTATTTCCTAGATTATTACTATCATTAGTTAATTTATTTAATTAATCACATCTAAGTTTATTTTCCTATATTATATATCATTATTAATCAATTTATCTCATAAATGGTACTCTATCCAACCATAATCTTCCCTTCTGCGTATCTAACTGGCTGACTCTTTCTTTTCCCTCCAGAAAGTATAGCCATAAATAAAGTAAGAGAACCAACTCTCCCCATAAACATAAAGATTATTATTATAACCTTACCTAAAGCATTTAGGTTTGAACTTCCAGCTAAACTTGAACCAACTGTAGCTAGTGCTGAAGTAACCTCAAATGCTGATTGAACTAGCGTAAACTTAGGTTGAGTTATTGAAATAATCAAAGTTCCAAAAATAACTGCGGATATACTAATTACAAATATCCCTAGAGATTTTTTTATAGTTGCTGGAGCTAGTCTTCTCTCAAAAGCTTCTATATCAGATTTTCCTGATAAAAAACTTCTAACTGTAATTATTAATACTGCTAATGTTGTTGTTTTGATACCTCCACCAGTAGATGCAGGTGATGCTCCAATAAACATCAAAATTATCATTATAAATATACTACTTTCTCGTAAAGTAGCTAAATCAAGTGTATTAAAACCAGCCGTTCTTGCTGTTACTGATTGAAATATCGCTGATAATATTTTCCCTTTTACAGGTAATTCTGCCATAGTGGCCTTTTGGTTAAACTCTATAAGAAAAATAAATATTGCACCTACTAAAATAAGTATTACAGTTGAAAATAAAACAACTTTAGAATGCACATTTAATTTTGAAAATCTTTTTTTTCTTACAATATCAAGGACAACTGGAAATCCTAATCCACCTAACACTATAAGTGCGCAAATAGTCATTGATACTGTAACATTGTTTACATAAGAATTTAGCGATGTAAATGGCCCACTTACACTACCCATTAAGTCAAATCCGGCATTACAAAACGCTGATATTGCATGAAATATGCTATACCATATTCCTCTAGATAAACCAAATTGTGGAATAAAGACAGTTGATAAAACTAGTGCACCTATTCCCTCTATTGTTATAGTTATTATTAATACAAATCTTGTAAGTCTTACTAGCCCTGATAAATCTGCTTGGTTTAATGATTCTTGTATCAATAATCTTTCTCTTAGTTGTATTTTTTTTCGTGCCATAAGTGAAAACATTGTAGCTACGGTCATAAATCCAAGACCACCAATTTGTATCAATGTTATTATTACTATCTGTCCAAATAAACTCCAATAAGTTGCTGTATCTACCATAACGAGACCAGTAACACAAACCGCTGAAGTAGCTGTAAATAGAGCATTTAATAAGCCTATACTCTCTCTACTCTGTGACGATATCGGGAGTGTTAACAATATGGCTCCAATTAAAATAATTGCTGCAAACCCAGATACCATTATTTGAGTAGGTCGCATTCCATCTGCGTAGAGAATAAGTCTTCTAACTATTGTTTTCAACTTTCTTTATACCTCCTTAACATAAAATCATTACTGTTAAGACCTTTAATTTGTTTATTTTTAGAGCTTTCCTCTAAATTATTATTCTATTATAGTATAAATATTGTATAAAGACAATGATATGAATTTTTATAATTTTTGTTTGGAATATTGCAAATTTTTATATATGTCTTTTAATTTCAATTACATCAAAAATTCCTATATTTTTTGCATATAATAAGTATAATATTAGAATAGTTTTTCGCATTTTGTACTTAAAATTTATTTATCATTTTACCAATACAATTTTCATATACTTTTTTGAAGTTAAGTTTTTATATTATTTATAATCTTGTCCATATTTTTGTATTAAATTTTCTTAATATGCATTTTTTATATTTAATATAGTAAAATAACTAATAACTATATCCATGATTGGAGGATTTCTATGATTAAATCCAAGAAAAGATTATTTATTTCTCTAATTTTAATTGTAATTTTTATTATATTTGCATTATACATAAAAAATTATACTAATGATTCAAAAAAAGATTCAGTTAGAGGAACTATTCCTTTTGAAAAAATGGAATATAAGCGTCCTGATATAAAGTCAGTATGCGAAAATATTAACACATATAACGACAAACTTTTAACATGTAAAAATGCCAAAGAGCAATTGAACGTATTTAATAATGTCGATAAGATTTACCAAGACTTCTATAGTACACTTACTATAGCAAAACTTAGAAACAATATAGATTCATCAGATGAATTTTACTCTAAGGAATACAAGTACCTTATGAGTAAATCTGTGGATGTTGACATGGCATACAAAGATTTTCAGGATACATTTGTAAATTCTAAGTTTTCTAAAGAACTAAAAAAAGAAATTGGAAAAGATGGATTTAATTATTTAAAAAACATTGGAAAGCTTAATTCAGAAGAAGTCGAAAACCTACTTAAAAAAGAGCAAGACTTAGTTGTTAGATATGAAGACTTATTATCTAAGTCTACTGTATCAGTAGATGGAATGGAAATAGATTTTGAAGAAGCTATGTCAAAACCCAATCTTAGTTATGAAGAATATGTAAAAATTTATTCAGATTACTTAAAAAAATACAACCCTATATTTGGTAATATTTTTTTAGAGCTTGTGCAGACGAGAACTGAGATAGCAACTAAACTAGGTTTTAAGAATTATACCGATTATGCTTATTTAAATTTAAATAAAGATTACTCCCAAGAGGATGCAAGAAAATTTAGAAGTGAGGTAAAAGAGTATATAGTTCCATTATATATGAAAGTTACATCACAACCTTCTGACTCTTCTATTTATATTAAGGCATATAAGAATCGTTCATTTAGAAAATTTGATAAAGTACTTGAAGATATATCTCCAAAATTAAAAGAGTGTTTTAATTACATGAAAAAATATGACTTATACGATTATTCTTCTGGAAAGAACAAATCACCTGGAGGTTATACTACTTATATAAACAAGTACAAAGCACCCTTTTTATTTAATACATGGGACAATTCTTTTTTAGGTGTTACTAGCTTTGCCCATGAGTTTGGTCATTTTTATAATTACTACAACAGTATTAACTTAAATAATACGATACAGCCAAGTATTGATATATGCGAAGTTCATTCTACATCTTTAGAAATTTTATTTTACAAGTATTTTGATGAATTCTTTGGGAAACAATCTGAAGCCATAAAAAAGGAACACTTATCGATTGTTTTAAATACTATTATTGATGCTTGTCTTTACGATGAGTTTCAAGAAATTATATATAAAAACCCATATATGAGCTTAAATGATATCAATAAACTATTTTTTGACTTAGAAGAAGAATATGGAGTATCTAATAAGATACTTAAAGACAAAAATGCTCCATTTTGGATACTTGTATCTCATAACTTCCAAGTTCCTTTTTACTATTTAAGTTATGGCCTTGCATCTGATGTATCTCTTCAAATATGGGAGTTATCACAGGATGACTATAGAAAAGCTGTTGATGTATACATGGATTTTTTAAATCAAAATACAGATGCAGGATTTAAAGATGTAGTAGAAAAAGTTAATCTACAATCTCCTTTTGAAAGCGGAAACTTGGAGGAAATAAGCTCAGCTTTATACGATTATTTTGGTCTAGAGAACCCTCTTGAATTAGAAAATGCTTCTTAACATTTAATAATAAAAACGTCAGAAATTTTATAAGCCTTTGCTTTTATTACTTCTGACGTTTTGTATATTTGCCCCGTTAGATTAATATTTTTTTATGTACATAATTAAAAGAATTATAGTAATCAATAAAAACACACCTGTAAAAATAGCACTATTCATGTGAAATTTAATAGAACTTGTATCTGTTACCTTGTTATTTCTAATCCAAAAACCACAAATCATAGTTGAAATAAAAAATAAAGCAGTAATAATACTTGCACCAATAGTTATAAGTTTCATTTTACATCATCCCCTTTGATAATATTTTCTATTAAAATATCAATAAAATTATCTCTCTGATGTTTAACTTTTATATTTGTACCACTATATAATTGAAATGATTCTGGTGATAAAGCCACCATTTGTATAGGTAAAATAATTTGTAAGGCAATAGTTCTTAAACTCATTTCGTCTTTTTCGTCCCCAAATATATTACGAAGTATAGGAATGATAGCAAGTTGTGCCTGCATATTTCCATTGATTATACATTGATTCAATATAAAAGGTAGTACCTTATCATAATGTATACCAATATCACACAGTCTCTTCAATAAATCCTTTAAGTTCTCAACAGAATCTAGAGTATATACACTATCATACGATAACTCTGTTATTATATTTGACATTGTATCTCCTATTGCTATACTCAATAAATTATCTTTAGTCTTAAAATGATAATTTATTAATCCAACTCCAACCCCTGCACGTTCAGCAATTTGACGAACTGTAATCTTATCAACATCCTCTACTTCTTCTAAAATCCTTAATGTAATTTCAATTATACGCTCTCTCGCATCTTTATCTTTTTCTTTATTTATCATAACATACCTCCAAAACATTTACATTTTTTGTTCTGAACACGTTCAGTATAATGGTTTTTTTATTATATGTCAATATATAATTTTTAGTTGACTCTACCACTATGATATGGTTTATATTGAGATTGAGCTCAAAAATAATACCTTTATAAAGGAGATATAAATATGTTTAAGATAGGCGATTTTTCAAAACTTAGTAAAATTAGTATTCGCATGCTACGTCACTATGATGAAATTGGACTTTTAATACCAACTCATATAAATAAAATTAATGGTTATAGATACTACAGTGCAAATCAACTTTCCACTACAAATAGAATCCATGCCTTAAAAGATATGGGATTTAGCTTATCTTCTATCAAAGAAATTTTGACGGAATACAATGATAGAGAAAGCTTGATAAGGTATTTAAATATCCACCATTCTCAAGTAAGAGAACATCTAGAAGACACGCAAAAAAAACTATTAAAAATAGAAACTACTATTGAGAGAATTGAAAGGATTGATATTATGAAAAATTATGATGTAACTATAAAAGACTTTGCTCCAAAATATATGATGACTTTAAGAAGAACTATACCTACTTATCAAGATGAAGGAATGCTATGGCATCAATTATGCTCAGAAACAAAAGGGCATAATGTACAAGTTGATGTTCCTAACTATTCTAAAGCAGTCTTTTATGATGTTGGGTATAAAGAAAATTATGTTGATGTTGAGATACAACTTGCTGTATCTGGAAATTATAAAGATACTGAAAATGTTAAGTTTAGAACTGTTCCAAGTGTAACTGCTGCAACTGCTATTGTAAAAGGAAACTTCAATCAACTTACAGATGCTTGTGAGGCTATTGGTAATTGGATATCTGACAATAACTATGATGTAGATGGCCCTATGTTTAATATTTATCATATAGGACCTGGTCAAGACAGTAATTCTGATAATTGGGTAACAGAAGTATGCTTTCCAGTTAGAAAAAAATAAGTTTCAATGATGTTTTATTTATGTAATATTTGTATTCTAGCTCTTGTTGTACTTCTTTATAAGTCTTTTAAACATAGATTCATACTTTAAGTACTACTTTTGAATAAACATCCCAATTAATGACTAAGAAATTGCTATAACCATCAATTACAATCGGCTTTAGATTCTTTCGTTTTTTCAAACTTTGCTAGAATGTCTGACAAGCTTCCTAACTAATAGGAACTTGTTAGACCTCACATTTTATTTCTTCACTGAGTATAAATATCCTTTGTTAAACTTACAAACTAGCGAATAATATTTATTTTTATTCTAATATCTTATTTTCCAAACATCGAACTACTAATAGCAAAAGTGTATTTTTTCATAGCATTGTTAACTACTCTATTGAAAGTACCATATTCACATTCTCACCTTCTGGATAATTACCTTGACCCCATTTACCGAAATGTTTCCCATAATAATCTTTAGGATTAAAACAATCACTTACCACAAAACCACATTTTTCATAGGCCTTTATAGCACGAGGATTTTTAATCCATGGTCGAATAATAAATGTGCCTATCTCATAGTCTCTAGTCAAGCTGTCAATTAACAACTTCATAGCTTTTGAACCAATCCCCTTACCAGTATATTTCATTGAACGCAACCACATATCTAGCTCCATATTAGGTATCTTCCCATCATTGTATGCATGAGAAATGGTCCCCACAATTTGATTATCATATTCTATAAGCAAGTATTTATTAAGACCAGGAGTACTACTAAAAAAGTAAGATTCTTCATCATGAATGTCAGACCAGTCAAAATCCTCTTTATTATCAAACATTGACTTCCATATCTCATCTTCCTCAAATGCCATATCATATATTAGTTTTCTATCAGAATCTTCAGCTTGAACTACTCCACCTTAATTACCTTCGGTAATGTTTGAAGGTGGATATTCCTATTCGATAGCACTTTTGCACTAAGCATTCATAGGCTCTAAGGGCTGTTCCATCCCCACTAATCTTAATCCTTCTTTTAGTATATTTATGCTGGCATTTATATCTCTGTCATGCTGTGTATGGCACTCTGAACAAACCCACTTTCTAAGTGATAAGTTTTTTACATCTTTATTTCTATGAGCACATACACTACATAACTGACTTGATGGATATGTATTTCCTATTACAGAAATTAATCTCCCATACCAAGTAGCTTTATACTCAAGTAACCTTCTAAATTCATACCAACTAACTTCACTTATTGCACCTGCTAATTTATGATTCTTAATCATATTACTCACTTTCAAATCTTCTAAACAAATTATTTGGTTTTCTCTAATTAGCTTAGTTGATATTTGATGTAGGTAATCTCTTCTTTGATTAGTTATTCTTTCATGTATCTTAGCTACTTTAATTCTTTGCTTATTCCAATTATTACTGAACTTCTTCATCTTTGATAATCTTCTTTGTTCCA